>NZ_CP072597.1:5235000-5577500 GCF_018847975.1 Lysobacter sp. K5869
CGAAGGCACGGTCGCGCGCATGTGGAGCCACGACGACGGCGAGAGCTGGCCGCCGGGGTATCGCATCGAAATCGCGTTCGACCCCGGCGACGATCCGAACGCGAATCCGCCGCCGGGTTTCTCGGTGTACTGGCATTGCTATGAAACGGTGCGGCTCGGCGACCGCGTGCGCGTGGCGTATTCGCCCAAATCGCACTATCTGTTGAATCTGATCGACGGCGAGTACGAGTACGCCGCGCCGCAGCGGCGGCTCGATCCGCATCCGCCGAAGGCTTGAGCGCGGCCGCCGCGAAAGCCGCTCGCTGGCGCCGCGGCCGTCGCAGAGCGCGATCAATCCGACTTTCGACGCAGCGAATAGCTAAAGGAGTCGGTTCGCAGACGCAGCAGGGTGTTGCTGAGCGGAACGTAGGCGATGCGCACGGAATCTTTCGGCTTGAGCCGCAGGTACAATCGCTTTTCCACGAAAAACCGCAGCTCCCGCGGCGGCGTTTCGTCGCTGAGCACGCGGACGAAGCCGGGGCCGTCGCCCTCCTCGGAATCCATATCGCCGATGCGGCCCGACACGATCAGCTGGATGCCGGCATCGAGATCGCGGCGCAGCCTGGCGTCTTGTCTCGACATCATCAAAGCCACCGCGGCCAGAACGCCGACGACGCTCACGACGATGGCCGCGACCACGCGAACGTCGAGCCGGTACATCCCGACCAGACCGAATACGATCGCGACGATGAGGGCGATCGCGCCCAGAAACCCTATGATTCCGCTGGCGCCCGACCGGGCCGAGACCAATGCCTCGCGGTCTCGCGCGTTGAGCGGCCGGGTCCGGATTTCCCCCAGCGCGAGGCCGCTGCCGTCCTCGAGTTCCCAGCGGTCGTCGTCATCGTCGTGCGGGTCGGGCAGCGTCTGGACCCGCGTTTCATCCGGCGATGACGGCATACCGATCCTTCAGACGGTTCGCGGGCCGGTTACTTCGCCGGCAAATACAACAGCGGATCGACCGGCTTGGCGTTGTAGCGCACCTCGAAGTGCAGCTGATCGCGCGCCGCGCCGCTGCGGCCCATCTCGGCGATCTGCTCGCCGGACTTGACCAGTTGGCCTTCGTTGACCAGCCGCTTGCGGTTGTGGCCGTACGCCGACAGCCACTGCTCGTTGTGCTTGACGATGATGAGCTCGCCATAGCCGACCAAGCCCGTGCCCGAGTACACCACCACGCCGTCGGCGGCCGCGCGCACCGGGGTGCCGGGGGCGCCGCCGATGTCGACGCCCTGCTTGGTCGGTTCGTTGGCGACGAAGCGGCCCAGCAGCGGGCCGTCGGCCGGCCAGCGCCAGCGGATGCCGCTGTCGATCGGCGCGGCCGGCGCCGGCGCGGGCGCGCTCGGACGGGTCGCGGTCGAGCCGCCCGACGACGAGGAACCCGACGACGAGGACGAGCCGCCGCGACCGGGCGGATACAGCTTCAGGCGCTGGCCCGGATACAGGCTGTACGGCGGCGACAGGCCGTTCCACGCGGCCAGATCGGCCAGTTGGATGCCGTTGTTGACCGCGATGCGGTACAGGCCTTCGCCGCGCTGCACGACCACGGTCGCGCCGGGCTTGGCCACCGAGGGCCGCTGCGCCGGGGTCGAGGGCCGGCTGCCGCCGCCGCGCGAGCCGCCGCGGGAAGGTTCGCGGACGACCGTGCTCGAACATCCGATCAGGGCGAGCGTGGCCAGCAGGCAGGCGGCCATCGCCAGGGTCGGGGTTCGGGTCGTCTCGCTCATGTTCGTCCTCTTGCCGCGCCGCTCGCCGGGCGCGTGGTGTCTCGAATGTCCAATGCCGCCGCGCGAGTGTGGCCGGACCCGCGCCTCAGCGCTGTGAATGCCAGACCAGCACCGCGATGCCGACCACGACCACCGCGGTCGCGATCCAGCCGATCGGCTCGATGTAGCGCCGCAGCGCCGCTTCGGCGCGTTCACCGCCGATGCGGATCGCCAGCGCCAGCAGGTACACCCGCTTGGCCCGGCCGATGAACATGCTGGGGAGGTATTGCAGCATAGGCACGCCGACGATGCCCGACGCCCAGGTGAACACCTTCATCGGAATCGGCATGAAGCCGCCGAGCACCAGGAAGGTGAACACCGCCCACGGCGACTCGACCATCTTGGCCTGCACCGTGGCGATGCCGGCTTCGATCGAGGGCAGCATGCCGAGCGCGGCGAATACCGGCTTGAGCGCCTCGAACGCGTAGTGGCCGAGCGCGTAGCCGACCAGCGCGCCGAGCATCGAGCCGATGATGCTCAAGGTCGCGAACCAGAACGCGCGCTTGGGCTGGGCCACCGACATCGGCGCCAGCATCACCTCGGGCATGATCGGGAAGATGATCGCCTCGACGAAGCTCAGCCCGGTCAGATAGGCCGGAGCGTGGCGATGTCGGGCCCAGGTGATGGTGCGCTCGTAGAGCGGTCCGAAGATTTTCAATGCCATGCGGAAGGTCGGCTCTCGGAGAGTCGTCGGCTGCGGCCGCGAGGCCGCCCGGGGAAAGTCAGTCGATCATGCCCGACAGCAGCGGCACGAACACCACCGGCGCCAGCGTGGTTTGGCTGATGTTGCCGTCCGCGTCCTTGCGCAGCTTGAGCAGCGATTGCGAGGAGGCCGCGCCGACCGGCGCGATCAAGGTGCCGTTGGGCGCGAGTTGATCGGTCAGCGCATCGACCAGCGCCGGCGCGGCGGCGGTGACGATGATCGCGTCGAACGGGCCGTTCTCGGGCCAGCCGATGCGGCCGTCGTCGTGCTTGCTGCGCACGTTGAGGCCGAGCTGGCGGAAGCGCTTGCGCGCGGTGCGCAGCAGTTCGCCGATGCGTTCGACGGTGTGCACTTCCAGCCCCAGCGCGGCCAGGATCGCGGCCTGATAGCCCGAGCCGGTGCCGATCTCCAGCACCTTGCCCGGCACGCCGTCCTCGAACAGCGCCTCGGTCATGCGCGCCACCACCCACGGCTGGGAAATGGTCTGGCCGTGGCCGATCGGCAGCGCGGTGTCTTCGTAGGCGCGCATCGCCAGCGCTTCGTCGACGAACAAATGGCGCGGCACGGTGCGGATCGCGTTGAGCACGCGCTCGTCGCGGATGCCGGCCTCGCGCAGGCGCTCGACCAGGCGGTCGCGCACGCGCTGCGAGGTCAGGCCGCTGCCGATGGCTTCGGGTTGCAGACGCATGCGTTGGATCATGCGGCGCTCCCCGAAGCCGGCGCGTCGAGCGAGGCGGCCAGTCCGCCGACCCAACTGGCGACCTGCTCCAGCGCCTGATAGCGGGTCAGATCGACATGAATCGGCGTGATCGAAATATTGCCGGTGCGCACGGCATGGAAATCGGTGCCCGGGCCGGCGTCGGCCTCGGCGCCGGCGGGGCCGATCCACCACCAGTCGCGGCCGCGCGGATCGGTCTGCGGAATGCAGGCCTCGGCGCGGTGGCGGTTGCCCAGGCGGGTGACCTCGAAGCCGGCCACCTCGTCCCACGCCAGATCGGGCACGTTGACGTTGAGGATGGTGTCGGCCGGCAGCGGATCGGTGCGTAGGCGGGCGATGATCTCCACCGCCGCGCGCGCCGCGGTTTGGTAATGGCGGCCGTCGTGATCGGCCGCGGCCAGCGACATCGCCACCGCCGGCAGACCGAGGAAGCGGCCTTCCATCGCCGCGGCGACCGTGCCCGAATAGATCACGTCGTCGCCCATGTTGGCGGTGGTGTTGATGCCGGAGACGACGATGTCGGGCTCCACGTCCAGCATCCCGCTCAGCGCCACGTGCACGCAGTCCGTCGGCGTGCCGTGGACCCGCCAGGTGGTCTCGTCGAGGCGGGCGACCCGCACCGGCATGTCCAGGGTCAGCGAGTTGCTCGCGCCGGAACGGTCGCGGTCGGGAGCGACCACCAGCACCTCGTGACCGGCTTCGCGCAGCCCTTGGGCGAGGATGCGGATGCCGGGCGCGTCGACGCCGTCGTCGTTGCTGACCAATACGCGCATGAGACTCCGCTGACGGAAAGACTGAGCTGGGGGAGCCCCGGATGATACCCGATAGGGCGGCGCCCTTCCCGCGCGGCGCCCGGCCGCCGCGGCGCGGCGAGCGTATGTATGATGACTGCGACCCGCCGGAACGCAGGTGTTCGACTCACACATGGAGTATTGGGACCATATCGACCGGGTGATGCGCGCCGCTTCGCTGGACGAGGTCAAATCCGCGACCGGCGCCTACTCCCGCGCCGTGGGCTTCCACAATCACGGTTACGCGACCAAGCTGCGCGAACCGCTGCCCGGCGGCTCGGATTTCGTGTTCTTCGAGGACTTCGACAGCGATTGGTCGAAGACCTACCCGGCTCTGGCCGCGCCCAACGCCGAGCGCAGCGACCCGCGCATCACCCTCTCGCGCGAAGGCCTGCCCGCCGTGGCGTGGAATTCGCGCGGGCGCACCACCTGGGAACCGCGTCCGCAGCTCTACCAGATCGGCCGCCGCACGCTGATGCAGGCCGGCGAATTCGGCCTGCACGGCGGCATCACCGTGCCGAGTTGGTCGCCGGGCACGCAGTGGTCGTTCACCACCTTCACCGTCAACGCGTTGGCCGATCCGCGCGATCTGGTGCCGACCTTGGGCGAGGCGGTGTACTTCGTCAGTTGCATGCACGCGGCGATGGACCGGCTGCTGCGCCGCCCGCGCCACGCGCCCAAGCTCAGCGAGCGCGAATGCGAGGTGCTGCGCTGGTCGGCGATCGGCAAGACCTCGTGGGAGATCTCGATGATCCTGCAGATCAGCGAGCGCACGGTGAACTTCCACCTGCAGCAGGTGGCGCGCAAGCTCGGGGTCAAGGGCCGGCGCGCGGCCTGCGCGCGCGCGGTGGCGTTGGGGTTGATCGCGCTGTAAGCGGCGCGTGAGCGGTCGCGGCGCACGCGCGGCGCCCGGCACGACGCGCTGCAAGCGTCGAAGCAGCGGGCCCGGCGGTGGCGGCGCTTTGCTTAATCTGCCGATTCGATCGTGCGCGGCTCGCCGCGTCGCCAACGCGTGCGGCGCGCGTTCGCCGCTGTCGTCGCGGCAACCTTCGGAATCCGGCACGTACCGTCGCCGCGGCGAAAACCGCCGCGCACCCGACTCGTACCCACCCCACCCGTCTTCCACCCCACCCGTCATTCCGGCGAAAGCCGGAACCCACTGCCGTTCGCCCTACCCCACCCTACGACGCGCCCCACCGCCCGAAGCGCCCTGTCAGTTTTGACAGGCCCACCCTCGCCCACCGCGAGAAGCGTGATGAACTAGACGTTCGCGGCACCCTCGAATGCGCGCCGACGGCGCGAGGGGACATCGCAGCGCGTGCCGCGCTTTTCGATCCGTGGCGATCGAACCCACCGTGTTTCCCCGGTGACGGCCCGATACCGACGGGCCGCAGGTCCCAAGGATGGGCCGGGGCTTTCTATTCCACCGCCCCGCGTTCGCCGCGCCGCCTTTGCGGCGAGCGCGGCGGCGCCGGGCGCGCGCGGCGATTATCCTGTCGCCATGACGTCCCAGCCCGACCGCCCCGACGACGCCGGCGACGACGACGCGGCCCTGTTCCGCGCCGCCGTCGGCGAAGTCCGCCGCCTGCCCGAAGCCGCGCTGCCGCCGGCCGCGCCGAAGCCGAAGCCGCGTCCGCGCATGGCCGAGCGCGACGAGGCGCAGGCGCGCGACGAATTCCGCCACGCGCTCGAAGAGCAATTGCTGGAAGCCGGCGACGCGCTGAGCTACCGCCGCGACGAACTGCCGCCGAACGTGTTCGCGCGGCTGCGCCGCGGCGAGATTTCGGCGCAAGAGGAACTGGACCTGCACGGCAGCCCCGTGCGCGAGGCCGAAGCGCTGCTGCGCGCCTTCCTCAACGACGCGCGCCAGCACGAAGTCGGCTGCGTGCGCGTCATCCACGGCAAGGGCCGCGGCGGCGGCAACGATTTCCTCGACAGCCGCGGCCTGCCGGTGCTCAAGAATCTGGTCGACCGCATGCTGCGCCAGCGCGCGGACGTGCTGGCGTTCCACTCCGCGCCGAGCGCGCAAGGCGGCACCGGCGCGGTGCTGGTGTTGCTGGCGCGGCCGCAGCGGCGGCGTTGAGCTCGGCGCCCGACGCCCCGCCCGCGCGCTTCGATCAACGCTGCTCGGTATCGGCCAGACGGCGCCGATCCGGCGGATTGACCCACTTCACTTCGATGCCGCGGCGCAAGGCCAGGCGTTCGACCGCCGACACGTAGGCGGCGTCGCGGCTCATGCCGTCCACTTGGTGCTTGGACAGCGTCGCCGGTTGCGACGGATCGGACGGTGCGGCGTAAGCGCTCTTGGTCTGCTGCCCGGCGCAGGCGGCGAGGACGCAGACGGACAACGACAGGACGGCGGTGCGCAAAGCGTTCATGACTTCGGCTCCCTGACGTGATGGCCCGCGGCGAGGCGGGCGCAGCCGGCCCCTGCCGGCTGTCGCTTCCGGCTTATACGCCGGCGGCGGCGGCGGGCCAGTGCCGCGGCTTGCCAACCGACGAGCGGTCGCGCGGGGGGAGCCAATCGTGCGCTCGCGGGGACGGGCGCCGGCGCGGCTGCGCGCGGCGGCGGAATCGCGCTGGAATCGCGCTGGAATCGCGCTGGAATCGCGCTGGGTTCGAGCCGGATTGGCGCCGGATTGGCGCCGGATTCGCGGCGGGGACGCACGGCCCAGCGAGGCGCCGCGCGCGAAGCGAACGCGCGCCGTCAGCGCGCGCCGTCGATCCGGCCGATCTCGGCCAGCACGACCGTGGCGTAAGCGCCGGCCGGCAGCACGAAACCGACTTCGAGCGCGCCGTCGTCGAGCCAGCGCCATTGCAGTTGCTCGGCGCGCAAGCGCAGCGCGCGGCGTTCTTGGTCCATGCCGGCCGCTTCCAGACCGGCGCGCAAAGCCAGCGCTTCCTCGCCGTCCAGCGCGGCCAGTTCCAGCGCGCGCACCGCGCCGTCGCTGCGCAATTCGCCGCGGCCCCACAACGGGCCGCTGGGATGGATGTCCGAGCGCGCCAGACGCTCGGCCAAGGCCTCGCTCCACGGCTCCGGCCCGAACACGCTGCGGCTGCCCGACAGCGACCACACTTCGCCGTCGAGCCCGGCGCCGTCGCGCAGACCGCTCCAGCTGCCGTCGCGCACGCGCGCGGCCAGGGCGCGGTTGAACAATTCCGAACGCGCCGCCGACAGCAGCAGGCTGCGCTGTTCGCGACGCACGCGGCGGCCGGCGAACATCGCCCGCGCATTGGCGACGTTGTCGCCGTCGCGGCCGAAGCGCTGCTCGCCGAAGTAGTTGGGCACGCCCTGCGCGGCGATCGCTTGCAGCCGCGCCTCGATCGCGTCGCGCTCGCCTTCGACCTCGCGCAGGCGCAGGACGAAGCGATTGCCGGCCAGCGCGCCGCGCGGCAGTTTCTTCGCGTGCCAATGGTGTTCGAGCACGCGCAAGTCGTCGCTTTCCAGCGCAGCCAAGTCCGGCGCCACGCGCTTGGGCAGATGCACGGTGAAGCGCTGCACGGTCACCGCGTGGCGGTCCTTGAGCCCGGCGTAGCCGATCGCGACCTCGCCCACGCCGGCCCATTGCGCCAGACGCTTGGCCGCGAAGGCGGTGTTCATGCCGCGCTTTTCCACGGTCAGCAGCAGATGCTCGCCGCTGCCGCTGGCGGCGAAGGACGGCAGTTCCTCGACCCGGAAATCCTCCGGCGCGCTGCGGATGCGCGCGCTCAGCGCCGGCGCGCCGTGCGCGCGCGGCAGCTCGCCGGCGCCGTTCGGATCGCCGCTCATGCGCCGACCAACAGGCACACGGCCATCGCCGCGATGCCCTCGCCGCGGCCGGTGAAGCCGAGCTTCTCCGACGTGGTCGCCTTGACGCTGACCGCATCGACCGCGATGCCGAGATCCGCGGCGATGCATTCGCGCATCGCCGGCGCATGCGGGCCGACCTTGGGCCGCTCGCACACCACGGTGACGTCGCAATTGCCGACTTTGTAGCCGCGCTGGGCGATCAGTTCGTTGCAATGGCGCACGAACGCGCGGCTGTCCGCGCCGCGCCAACGCTCGTCGCTGGGCGGGAAATGCTGGCCGATGTCGCCCATCGCCAACGCGCCGAGCATCGCGTCGCACAGCGCGTGCAACACCACGTCGCCGTCGGAATGCGCGATCACGCCGCGTTCGTGCGGCACGCGCACGCCGCCGAGGACGACGTGGTCGCCGGGGCCGAATGCGTGGACGTCGTAGCCCTGGCCTATGCGGATGTTCATGGGGTCCGGTGTTGGTCGAAGCGGGGAATGAGGGGCGGGAACTAGACGCGGGAACGGAGGAGCGGGAACTGGGAGTGATGGGCGGAGCGGGTTCGTTCTTCAGCCCTTGCCGATCAAATACTCCGCCAGCGCCAAATCCGCCGGCGTGGTGACCTTGAGATTGTCCTCGCGGCCTTCGACCAGCCACGGTTGGACGCCGAGGCGTTCCATCGCCGAGGCTTCGTCGGTGACGCTCACGCCGGCGCGGGCGGCGTCGGCGAGCGCAGCGGTCAGCGCGCCGCGGCGGAAGGCTTGCGGGGTGAACGCGCGCCACAGGCCGTCGCGCGGTTCGGTGCCGACGATGCGGCCGCGGCCGGCGCGCTTGAGCGTGTCGCGCAGCGGCGCGCCGAGGATGGCGCCGTCGGGCGCGGCCTCGGCGGCGGCGATCAGGCGGCCGATGTCCTCGCCGCGCAGGTTCGGGCGGGCGGCGTCGTGGACCAGCACCAGGGCGTCGTCGCCGACCTGCGCCGGCAGCGCGCGCAGCGCCGCCAGCACCGAGTCGGCGCGTTCGCCGCCGCCGATGCAACGCAGCACCGGCTTGCCGAGCAGTTCGTTCCAGCCCGGCCACAGTTCGTCGCCGGCCGACAGCGCGACCATCGCCCCGGCCACGCGCGGATGCGCGAGCAGCGCGGTCAGCGCGTGCTCGATCAGCGGCTTGCCGGCGATGCCGAGGTATTGCTTCGGAATGTCGCCGCCGAAGCGTTGGCCGCGGCCGGCGGCGGGGAGTACGGCCCAGATCATGGAATGGCGTCGGTCTTGGCGCGGGAGTCGGGGCGCGTATCGTCGCCGACGGCGGGCGCTACGGCAAAAGCAACTTGGGTTCCGACGTTCGCCGGAACGACGGCGTTTTCGCTATTAACGCGGCCGCGAGCGGCGCGGACAAGAACGCCGCCGCCCCGCGCGGTCGAACCACGCGGCGACGCGGCGGCGCTCAATGCTGCACCGGCGCCGGCATCGGATGCGGCTCCGGCGCCGACGGCGGCACCTCGGTCGGCGGTTCGTCGACCTGCTCTTCCAGCGAAGACTCGTCGTCGCCCGGGTTCTGCCCGGCGGCGGTGCCGTTCTGCACCGCGCTGACCGCGGCCGCGGCGTTCGGCCCCGGCGCCTGCGGCTTGGCTTCGACCACGCGGTAGAAGGTCTCGCCGGGCTTGATCATGCCCAGCTCGCTGCGCGCGCGCTCTTCCACCGCGGCCTCGCCGGACTTGAGGTCCTCGACCTCGGCGGCGAGCGCGGCGTTGCGCTGGTGCAGACCCTGGTTCTCGCGGGTCTGCCCGTCGACCTGGGCCTGCAGCGCGGCGACGCTGCCGCCCCCGCCGCCGCCGGCCCACCACAGCCGATACTGCAGGAACGCGAGCAGCGCCAGCAGCGCCAGCGCCACCACGCCCAGCCACGCCTTGCGCGAGGTCTCCGCCATGCCGGATGCGTCGGCCGCGCCTTAGCGGCGCAGCGAGACGAACGCGTCGCGGCCGGCGTAACGCGTGGCCGAGCCGAGCTGCTCTTCGATCCGCAGCAGCTGGTTGTACTTGGCCACGCGGTCGCTGCGGCACAGCGAGCCGGTCTTGATCTGGGTCGCGGTGGTGGCGACCGAGATGTCGGCGATCGTGGTGTCCTCGGTTTCGCCCGAACGGTGCGAGACCACCGCCGCGTACTTGGCGCGGTCGGCCATGGCGATGGCTTCCAGGGTTTCGGTCAGGGTGCCGATCTGGTTGACCTTGATCAGGATCGCGTTGGCGACGTGCTTGTCGATGCCTTCGGCGAAGATCTTCGGGTTGGTGACGAACAGGTCGTCGCCGACCAGCTGCACCTTGTTGCCGATCTTCTCGGTCAGCAGCTTCCAGCCCGACCAATCGTCCTCGGCCATGCCGTCTTCGATGGTGATGATCGGGTACTGCGCGGCCCAGTTGGCGAGGAAATCGACGAACTGCTCGCTGGTCAGGCGCTTGCCTTCGCCGACGAGGTGGTACTTGCCGTTGTCGTAGAACTCGGTGGAGGCGACGTCCAGGCCCAGCAGGATGTCCTCGCCGGCCTTGTAGCCGGCCTTGCCGATCGCTTCCAGGATGGTTTCCAGCGCTTCCTCGTTGCTGCGCAGGTCGGGGGCGAAGCCGCCCTCGTCGCCGACCGCGGTGCTCAGGCCGCGGCCCTTGAGCACCGACTTGAGCGCGTGGAACACCTCGGCGCCGGCGCGCAGCGCCTCGGCGAAGCTGGTCACGCCGACCGGCAGGATCATGAATTCCTGCAGGTCGACGTTGTTGTCGGCATGCGCGCCGCCGTTGATGATGTTCATCATCGGCACCGGCAGCACAGGGGCGCGGTCGCCGGCCAGGTACTTCCACAGCGGCAGCTTTTTCGAGGCGGCCACGGC
Source organism: Lysobacter sp. K5869 (assembly GCF_018847975.1). Classification (NCBI taxonomy): domain Bacteria; kingdom Pseudomonadati; phylum Pseudomonadota; class Gammaproteobacteria; order Lysobacterales; family Lysobacteraceae; genus Lysobacter; species Lysobacter sp. K5869. The sequence continues at coordinate 5,245,658 of NZ_CP072597.1, forward strand.
GTGGGCGTTGGCCAGCGAAACGCCGAGCAGCGCGTTGGCGCCCAAGCGGCCTTTGTTCTCGGTGCCGTCGAGGTCGATCATGCGCTTGTCCAGCGCGGCCTGATCGGTCGCGTCCAGGCCCTTGAGCGCCTGGGCGATGGTGGTGTTGACGTTCTCCACCGCCTTGCGCACGCCCTTGCCGAGGTAGCGGGTCTTGTCGCCGTCGCGCAGTTCCACGGCTTCCTTGCTGCCGGTGGAGGCGCCGGAGGGGACCATGGCGCGGCCGAAGCTGCCGTCGGCCAGGGTCACTTCGGCTTCCAGGGTCGGGTTGCCTCGGCTGTCGAGGATTTCGCGGGCGTGGATCTGGGTGATCGTGGTCATGTCGGAAGGAATCAGCGAGGGTAGGAAGAAGGAGGGGGCGAAGACCGGGCCAGGTCAACGATAGCCGAGATCGCGGCGCGCGCCTGCGGGCTGTTGCCCCAGCAACTGGCGCGCAGCATACCGGCGACTTCGGCGCAGATGCGCGCCGGGTCGGCCGCGGCGAGGTCGTTCAGCGAGCCGTAGCCCGCCTGCTCCAGGCGCGCGATCACGGTTTCGCCGACGCCCTTGAGGGCGAGCAGGCGCTGGCGGTCGGGCTCGGAAAAGGCCATCGCCGCCGGCTCAGGCGCGAAGCCGCGCGCGGCGGCGGCGGGAAAAACCGGACGATTCGGCCCCGGCGCGAACCGGGGCCGTGGCGGGCTCGGGCCGCGCCGGGTCGGGCATCAGAAGTCTTGCTCCAAGAACCCGTTCTTCTTGGTGATCCGGTCGAGCTCGACCAGGGTCTCCAGCAGGCCGCGCATCTTCGGCAGCGGCACCGCGTTGGGGCCGTCGGACAGCGCTTCCTCGGGCTTGGGGTGGGTTTCCATGAACACGCCCGACACGCCGACCGCGATCGCCGCGCGCGCCAGCACCGGCACGAACTCGCGCTGGCCGCCGGACTTGCCGTCCATGCCGCCGGGCAGCTGCACCGAATGGGTGGCGTCGAACACGACCGGGCAACCGGTGTCGCGCATCACGCTCAGCGAGCGCATGTCGCTGACGAGGTTGTTGTAGCCGAAGCTGGCGCCGCGCTCGCAGGCCATGATCTGCTCGTTGCCGGTGGCCTTGGCCTTGGCGGTGACGTGCTTCATCTCCCAGGGCGAAAGGAACTGGCCCTTCTTGATGTTCACCGGCTTGCCGGCGCGCGCCACGTTCTGGATGAAGTCGGTCTGCCGGCACAGGAAGGCCGGGGTCTGCAGCACGTCGACGACGGCGGCGACTTCGTTCATCGGGGTGTATTCGTGCACGTCGGTCAGCACCGGCACGCCGATCTGGCGCTTGACCTCGGCCAGCACCTTCAAGCCCTCTTCCAGGCCCGGGCCGCGGAAGCTCGTCGCCGAGGTGCGGTTGGCCTTGTCGAAGCTGGACTTGAAGATGAAGGGGATGCCCAGCGCCGAGGTGATTTCCTTGAGCTGGCCGGCGACATCGAGCTGCAACTGCATCGATTCGATCACGCAGGGGCCGGCGATCAGGAAAAACGGTCGGTCCAGACCGACCTCAAAGCCGCAGAGTTTCATCGCTCGCTTCCTAAGTTCATGAGTGCGCGGTCGTGCCTGCGCGGGGACGTCTTCGTCTGACAGCCATGCAATGGGCGCCGGCGGCGGCCGTTACAAGCGCGCGGCTCATCGCCGCTCGCCGCCGCCGCGCGAACGCGCCAGGCCGATCAGCCACATCGCCGCTCCGATCAGCCCCAGCGGCGCGGCGATGCAGGAGACCACCAGCGCCAGCGGGAAAAACACCATGCCGTAACCGTCCAGGCCATCGCCGACGATCAGCTTGTAAGCCACGAGCCCGGCCATCAGCACGCCCAGCGCGAGCAGCATCAGCCACTTGCCCGCGCCGCGCACATCGTTGCGCGCGGGCCGTCCCGAAGGCGCGACGGCCTGCGCGGTCTCCGCCGGATCGGACGAGCCGGGCGGAGCGGAATTCAACTCTTGACCTCGCGCAGCAACTTGCCGCCGGCCTTGGCCTCGCGCGCGGCGCGCACGAAGCCGATGAACAGCGGGTGGCCGTCGCGCGGCGTGGACAGGAATTCCGGGTGCGCCTGGCAGGCCAGGAACCACGGGTGCTGGGCGCGCGGCAGCTCGACCATTTCCACCAGCAAGTCGTCCATCGACTTGGCCGAGATCACCAGGCCGGCGTCTTCCAGCTGGGTGCGGTAGCGGTTGTTGAACTCGTAGCGGTGGCGGTGACGCTCGCCGACCACGTCCTTGCCGTACAGCTCGCGCGCCAGGGTGCCGGGCTTGATCCGCTGGTCCTGCAGGCCCAGGCGCATGGTGCCGCCGAGGTCGCTGGCTTCGTTGCGGCGCTCGACTTCGCCGGTGGCGGTGCGCCATTCGGTGATCAGGCCGATCACCGGATGCGGGTTGTGCTTGTCGTTCTCGGTGCTGTTGGCGCCGTCCAGGCCGACCACGTGGCGGGCGTAATCCACCACCGCCGCCTGCATGCCGTAGCAGATGCCGAAGTACGGGACTTTGTTCTCGCGGGCGTACTTGGCCGTGGCCACCTTGCCCTCGAAGCCGCGGTCGCCGAAGCCGCCGGGCACCAGGATGCCGTCGACGCCGGCCAGCGCGTCCACGCCGCTGCGCTCGACTTCGCTGGATTCCAGCCACTTCAGCGCGACCTTGGTGCGCTGGCGCAGGCCGCCGTGCTTGAGCGCCTCGGCCAGCGACTTGTACGCGTCCTGGTGGTCGATGTACTTGCCGACCACGGCGATGGTCACCTCGTCCACCGGATGGGTGGTGGCGTCGACGACTTCGTTCCACTCGCCCAAATCGGCCGGACCGGCCTGGATGCGCAGGCGGTCGAGGACGATGGCGTCCAGGCCCTGCTCGTGGAACCACTGCGGCAGCTTGTAGATGTTGTCCAGGTCGACGGCCGAAATGACCGCTTTTTCCGGGACGTTGGTGAACAGCGCGATCTTGCGGCGCTCGCTGTCGGGCAGCGGCTGCTCGCTGCGGCACAGCAGCACGTCGGGCTGGATGCCGATGGAGCGCAGTTCCTTCACCGAGTGCTGGGTCGGCTTGGTCTTGAGCTCGCCCGCGGCGGCGATGAACGGCACCAGGGTGAGGTGCATGAACAAGGCGTGCTCGGGGCCGCGCTCGGTGCGCAGTTGGCGGATCGCTTCCAGGAACGGCAGCGATTCGATGTCGCCGACGGTGCCGCCGACCTCGACCAGGGCCACGTCGAAGCCTTCGGTGGCTTCCACGATCAGGCGCTTGATTTCGTCGGTGATGTGCGGGATCACCTGCACGGTGCCGCCGAGGTAATCGCCGCGGCGTTCCTTGCGGATCACGTTCTCGTAGATCCGGCCGGTGGTGATCGAGTTCTTGCGGCTCAGCCGCGTGCGCAGGTAGCGCTCGTAGTGACCCAGGTCGAGGTCGGTCTCGGCGCCGTCGTCGGTGACGTAGACCTCGCCGTGCTGGAACGGGCTCATGGTGCCCGGGTCGACGTTGATGTAGGGGTCGAGCTTCATCATCGTCACGCGCAGACCGCGCGCTTCGAGGATGGCCGCCAACGAGGCCGCCGCGATGCCCTTGCCAAGCGAGGACACCACGCCGCCGGTGACGAAGATCAGGGGAGTCATGGATTTTGCAGCCGCTGGAAAGCCGCAGTTTACAGGCTGACGTGTGAACTCGCGACTGCTTGACACCGGCGCCGGCCTGGGCATCGGCGCGCGAAGCCTTGCGCCGCAAGGGTTTTCGCGATTTCGGGCGGGTCGGTGCGATGCACCATCGGGCGCGCGGCGGCGGTGGCCGCCGTTCGCGGTAGGAGCGGCGTAAGCCGCGATGGACCGGAGCCCGGCGGCCTCGGATGCCGGGGTTTTATCCGGGCCGGAAGAGCGCCGTGGCCCGCGGCAACGGCGGCGGACGGTGTTCGGCGTCTCGCGGAGCTGCGGCGCTTGGGTGGGCCGGGCTTCGGGGGGGGCGCGGCTTACGCCGCTCCTACGCCCGGGGCCGCGCAGGTCACGCCAGCGTCGCGCCCTTCTGCGCCAGCAACTCGCGCAGGATCGAGCGATGGCAATGCGCTTCGTCCTCGCAATAACAACCGACCGAGAAATCGCTGTCGCGCGACATCGCGGCGAGCAAGTCCAACGCATGCTGCGCATCGTGCCCTTTCATCTCGGCCTTGTACTTGCGCACGAACGCGTTCCACTGCGCCGGCGTGTCCGCGGCCAGCGCCTGCTTCATCGTTTCCAGGCTCGGCGCCAAGGTCGGAAACCACACGTCGTACCAATCGCGCTTGGCGAATTCCGATTTCGGCACGCCGCGCGGCGGCCGCCGCACGGTGCCGATGCGCAAGCCTTCGCCTTTGCCGCGCGCAGTGCCGAGTCGAACGATGCGGATGGCCATGACGCACTCCTGTCGCGGCGCCCGGCGCCGCCGTGGGCGGAAATCACTTCGACGGTTCGGTCACCGCCAGGATCGGCCCGAGCTTGCCGCGCCGGTCGGCGCGCTTCAACTCCGGCGCGTACAGCGACGACAGCGTGCCGTCGAGGTACAGCGCGTCGCGGCAGCCGAGTTCGTCGCGGAAATAGCGGGCGAATTCGTACAGGCTGACCTTGTCGTCGCTGATCGCCCAGATCACTTCGTCGCCCTTCACGCCGATGCCGTTGCGCAGATGGCGCGAACGCGAGTCCGGGTCCAAGGCCGGATGCACGCGCCCGCCTTCGAGCAGCAGCGGGCCGGACTGCGTCGCCAACCGCGCGCCGCCGGCGAACTCGGGATAGCGCGCGGCTTCGATCACGCGCGGCTTGCCGTCGCGGTCGAGCAAGAACACGCCATTGGGCTTGAGGTAGAAATTGCCGGCGCCGTCGCGCAGGTTCAGCGGCGCCCGTTCGCGCCCGTCCGCGACGAACAGGCCGACCGGCGAATAATCCGGTTCGAACATGCCGGCGTTCATCGCCAACCGCAGCCGCCGCCCGCGCGCTTGCAGCCACGCGTCCAGCGTTTTGAAACGATGGAACGCGCGGCCGCGCTCGTCGCCGAGGAACAGCGCCAACTGCTGTGTCCGCGTATCCACCCGCAGCACCGTGTAGCGCGGCTCGCGCGCGGCCGCGGGCAGGCCGAGCAGCGAGGCCAGGGCGAGGCAGATCCAGGCGGCGGCACGGCGCATCGCGATCTCCGCGGAAACAGCCGTCATCCTAGCCGCAGCGCCGGCCGCAACGAAAACGCCCCGGCACGGGCCGGGGCGTGGAATCGCGAAAGCTGGAGCGCGGCGTTCGGAGCGGCGGCGTTACTTGTTGCCCTCTTCCTCCGGCTCGACGCCGCGGTCGCCGGACTTCTGCCGCTTCTCGGCGTCGGCCTTCTTCTTGGCCTCGGCCTTCTTCGCGTCTTCGGCCTTCTTGGCCTCCTCGGCCTTCTTGTCGGCCTGCGGATCCTGCTGAGCGAACGCGCTCGGCGCGATCAGCACGGCCAGGGCCGCGGCGACGGCGGCGGGGAGCAGCAGCTTGCGGATCTTCATGGCATACCTCCAAAAAGTGGAATGACCGGAACCGGAGCGGGCGCCCGGTCCGCGGGCGGGCCGGGGCGTCCGTGCCGCGACGCCGCGAACCCTAGCCCCGGCCGCCTCGCCAGGGGCTGAACGACCGGCCGCGCGGGTCGCACGGGAGCGGTAGACGGTACACGGGATGGGGGCGACAGGCCGGTTTTTCAATCGCGGCGGACCGTCGGCGGCGCGCTCAGTAGCGCCCGCCGAACATCTCGGTGACCGCCTGCATCGCCCGGCGCCAACGCGCCAGCAACGCGTCGTCGGCCTGATCGTCGAACTCGCGCACCGCGGTCAGCAGGCTGTCGATCCAATACGGATACAGCTCCGGCCGCACCGGCGTGCGCCCGGCGCGCGCGTGCACGTCGGCCATCTGCTCGCTGGTGCGCTTCACCACCGCGCTGCCGGCCGCGTAGAAGATCGCCACGCTGATGCCGCGGCGCAGGGCCAGCCGCTGCTTCTGGAAATCGGTGCGCGCGAACATCGGCGCCACGTCGGGATGGCTGGCCATGAAGATTTCGTAGAAGCGTTCGATGAAGCCCTTGCGGATGAGGCAGCGGCCGTAGCTCTGCTGCAGGTCGTAGTACTGGTCCTGGGCGGACACGGAGCCCTCCTGTGGCGTGGGGTGGGAATGAAGAATCGAAAACGCCGGGGAGGATGGCAGTGCGGATCGGGGCGCGGCTTGCGCCAGATCAATCCGGCGGCGTGGCGCGGGCCGCGCTTGCCGACGGTCGCGGCGGCGGCCGCAGGCGCGTCGTGCCGCGCGTCGCAACCGGCGAGACGGCGGCGGGCGTGAATGTCGGCCGGTTCGCGGCGGGCCCGGGCGCGGCGCCGCGGTTCGGCCCCGCGCGGCTTGACCCGGCCGCCCCCGGTCGCCATGCTCGCTGCGCCCCGCGCCCGGTCGGCCTGCACCGCGCCCACCGATGCGCCGCCGTCACCCGCCGATGGCAAGATGGCCGCCGTCGCCGCCCCGCTGGCGCGCATGCGCCGCCCGGACGCCACTCCTTACTACTGATGCAGGTTTCATGAGCAGTCGCTACAACGCCGCAGACATCGAAGTCCTCTCCGGCCTGGACCCGGTCAAGCGCCGGCCCGGCATGTACACCGACACCGCGCGGCCGAACCATCTGGCCCAGGAAGTCATCGACAACGCGGTCGACGAAGCCCTGGCCGGCCATGCCCGCAGCATCGAGGTCACCCTCTACGCCGACGGCAGTTGCGAGGTCGGCGACGACGGCCGCGGCATGCCGGTGGACATCCACCCGGAAGAGAAGGTGCCCGGCGTCGAGCTGATCCTGACCCGCCTGCACGCCGGCGGTAAGTTCAGCAACAAGAACTACACCTTCTCCGGCGGCCTGCACGGCGTCGGCGTGAGCGTGGTCAACGCGCTGTCCAAGCACGTCGACGTCTACATCAAGCGCGAAGGCAACGAATACCGCATGGCCTTCAAGGACGGCGACCGCGCCAGTCCGCTGGAGATCGTCGGCAGCGTCGGCAAGAAGAACACCGGCACCCGCGTGCGCTTCTGGCCCGACCCGAAGTATTTCGACACCCCGAAGTTCAGCCTGCGCGCGATCAAGCACGTGCTGCGCGCCAAGGCGGTGCTGTGCCCGGGCCTCAACGTCAAGCTGTTCGACGAGGCCACCGGCGAGCGTCTGGAGTGGTACTACGAAGACGGCCTGCGCGATTACCTCTCGGGCGAACTGCGCGAAGGCCAGCCGCAGCGCGAGTTGCTGCCGCCGGACCTGTTCGTCGGCCAGCTCAAGAAAGACACCGAAGTGGTCGACTGGGCGGTGGCCTGGGCGCCGGACGGCGAGTTGACTCAAGAGAGCTACGTCAACCTGATTCCGACCGCGCAGCATGGCACCCACGTCAACGGCCTGCGCACCGGCTTCACCGACGCGCTGCGCGAGTTCTGCGACTTCCGCAACCTGCTGCCGCGCGGCGTCAAGCTGGCGCCGGAAGACGTGTGGGACCGGGTCGCCTTCGTGCTCAGCATCAAGATGACCGACCCGCAGTTCAGCGGCCAGACCAAGGAGCGCTTGTCCTCGCGTCAGGCCGCCGGCTTCGTCGAGGGTGCCGCGCACGACGCGTTCTCGCTGTGGCTCAACCAGCACACCGAACTGGGCGAGAAGATCGCGCAGCTGGCGATCGAACGCGCCAGCGCGCGGCTCAAGACCGAAAAGCAGATCGTCCGCAAGAAGATCACCCAAGGCCCGGCCCTGCCCGGCAAGCTCGCCGACTGCACCTCGCAGGACCTCTCGCGCACCGAGCTGTTCCTGGTGGAAGGCGACTCGGCCGGCGGCAGCGCGCGGCAAGCGCGCGACAAGGACTTCCAGGCGATCCTGCCGCTGCGCGGCAAGATCCTCAACACCTGGGAAGTCGCCTCCGGCAGCGTGCTCGGCTCGCAGGAAGTGCACGACTTGGCGGTGGCTATCGGTTGCGACCCGGGCAAGGAAGACATCAGCGGCCTGCGCTACGGCAAGATCGTGATCCTCGCCGACGCCGACTCCGACGGCCTGCACATCGCCACCTTGCTCAGCGCGCTGTTCCTGCGCCACTTCCCCTCGCTGGTCGCGGCCGGCCACATCTTCGTGGCGATGCCGCCGCTGTTCCGCGTCGACGTGGGCAAGCAGGTGTTCTACGCGCTCGACGAAGAGGAAAAGCGCATCCTGCTGGAGAAGATCGAGCGCGAGAAGGGCGACCGCAAGAAGGGCCTGAGCGGCGCGATCAACGTCACCCGCTTCAAGGGCCTGGGCGAGATGAACGCCTCGCAGTTGCGCGAATCGACCATCCACCCCGACACCCGCCGCCTGGTCCAGCTCACCGTCGACGACAATGCCCAGACCGTGTCGCTGATGGACATGCTGCTGGCGAAGAAGCGCGCCAGCGACCGCAAGACGTGGCTGGAAACCAAGGGCGATCTGGCGACGCTGGAAGTCTGAGCCACACGCGCCCGGCTTCGCCCGCGCGCTCGCCGTTGCGGCGCGCGCTGCGCCGGCAGGGATTCCCCGAACGCCGCGGCCCGTCCGCGGCGTTCGCCGTTTCGCGGCGCGCGCACGCATCGCGCAGCGGCGAGCGCTAAACTTCACGCGACGCGCCCGCGGCCGTTTTTCCGCGGCGAAAGCGTTACCCCTTGGCAAGCCACCGCGCCGCGCGCCGCCCACCGGGCCGTCACGCGGCGCTGCCGGGCGATGCGGCATCGTGCGCGCATCGATACCGGCCGGAGATCGATATGAAAGGACGCAATCCCACCGCCCCGCGCGTTCTGCGCGGACGCCCCGACACCGCCGACCGCGCAGGCCGCCGCTATGGCCGTTGACCGTCGCGCGGGTTACGGCCTCTCTCCTCCCGGCGCCGACATCGCCGACGACGCGCCCGGCGGCGGCCGCCTGTTCGGCGCGCTGGCGTGGTTCGCGCTGCTGCTCGGCCCCGCGCTGGCGTGGCTGATCGTGTTCGGCCTCACCCCCGACAGCCAGTGCGGCACCTGGAGCCTGCACTGCACCGGCAAGGCGATCCTCTACAGCGCCGCGAGCTGGCTGTTCGGCAGCCTGCTCGCCATCGTCGCGCTGTTCCGCAGCGAACGCCGGACCGTGGCGGTGCCGGCGCTGGTGTTGAACCTGATCCCGCTGCTCGGACTGCTGGCCGCGTACATGTTCCTGGCCGAGCGGACCTGAGCCGGTTCGCGCCGGAGATCGCGCGGGGCGGCCGAATCCGCGCGTCGGACCGCGTCCGCGGGTAAGCTGCGCGCACCGTCCACGGAAGCGCGCCATGGCCCAGCCGTCCGTCAAGAATGGATTCGCGATCGCGCGGCGCGAACTGCCGCAGACGCAGAGCGCGCTGTACCGCAAGATCCGCGCGCTGGAAGCCGCCGGCACCGCCCTGCCCAAGGCCTTGATCGCGGAAAAACGCCGGCTCGAACGCGCCGCCGACGAAGCCACCGTGCGCATCGCCCTGCGCTATCGCGGCGAGACCTTCGCCGAGTCGGGAATCGAAAGCGGCGCGGGCGCCGTGCAGATGAACAAATTCGTCGCCGCACTGATGCAATCGGCGCCGCGCATGGACGCGGCGCTCCTACTGGAGAACGCCGAGACCGCGCTGGCCCGCGGCAAGTCCGCCGACGCGGCGCTGTACAAAGACGCGCAGGTGCGCGTGCGCCTCAAACTGGTGATCGACGCGAAGCAGCGGACCCATGCGCGGCTGATCGTCGAGTCGATGAAGAAGTCGGTGCGCGGGTCGATGAGTTCGGAGGCGACGACCGACCTCAAGCTCGCGCGCAAGTGGATCGCTCGCGCGGTCGCGTTGCTGCAGAAGGCGGCGGAGCGATATGCGCTGGAGAACGAAAGCTAGCCGCGGCGCACAAGAAACCCATCTTCAGCACAACGTTCCTGTTCGTCTCCGCATCGCGAATCGTCGTCAAGGCCGCTTCCTCTCATAGCAACCGCGACCACACGCTCCTTCCGCAAGGAGCGCCTTCGCTCGAACCTTCGCGCTCTTTCGCGCCGGTCTGTCGAGGCGCCAACTCGGTCTGTTTGTTGTTCGGCCGGGCACTCGCGCGCGATGTCGATCATGACCGTTGTCGCATTACCGGCGATCCACTGAAGAACCTGTGCCGCCAGCGCACAGCCAATGCATCCAATCGCAAATCGGCGCGTTGACACGATTTCGCGAGCTTGCCTATAAACGACTTACCGACCACCCATCCGGTCGCGGGAAGTCCCACCATGCGCGCGATGCGAGCGTTCAGCCTTCTCGTTGCTGCTCTTCCACTTGCCGCTTGCGCGGGAGACCGCATGAAACCGCATTACTCCGAAGCGTCGGTGCAGCCGATTTCGGCGAGCGTTCTGGCAGACGGGCAATTGAGCCTCATCTATCGCGTCCCACTGGAAAGCATGTTCTTTTCCCCGGGCGTGGACTACCAAACGCAGGCCGGAACGCTGCGAGTGGTGATCGGAAGATGCCGAATCCGTACCGACTGCGCCGTCATGGCCGAACACGTTCGCCCGCTCACCGCCGATGGGATGGCGGAAGTGCGCCTGCCCTATCGCGGCGAGAAGGTGGTCGTCGTACATGCCGATAGAGAACAACTCTTGACGATGTAGGAGGTTGCGTCATGGACGACAAGGCCGTGTTGGGGATCCACAGTTGGGTGGACCCAAACACCGAGGGCAGTTTCGACCAATTCGTAGACGGGCACGCCTGGATATCGGTCGCCCGCGACGGCCGCACGGAGTACTACGGGCTTTGGCCCGACGATCACGGCATGATCGAGCGCAGAGGGCTCAGCAACGGCGCGGGCTCCGACATACGCACAGGCCTGGAGGCCGGACGCCAAGCCACTCAGAGCCGTTATTACGACTTGACCGCCGAACAGGTCGCGGCGTTGGAAAGCGAGCTGAAACAAAACGTCGCTTGGGGCTATACCTACACCTGCGCCTCTTGGGCCAGCGACGTCGCCAGCCGCGTCACCGGCGAAAGCATCGACGCCACCGAATACGGCGTTTTCGAGACGCCGCGAGAGTTGATCGGGAGCCTGAAAGAGCTCGAGCGCGCGCATCCCACCGCGCCGGGGAAACCGATCGAACCCGGCCAAATACCGAAAGCCGGGTCGAGCTCTTGGAGCGGCGAAGAACCACTGCTCGATCAAGTCGGGCACCCCTACCATGCGCTCTATACGCGCATCCGAGACCAACTCCCCGAGAAAATCAGCGACGATCAAGTCGCTTATGCCGTTCTGGCCGCGAAAAACGCGGGCATCGACCGAATCGAAAAATTCGATCGCGCAGTGCTTCACGACGGACAAATTTTTATCGTTGGAAAGACGCCCGGTTATCTAGCGAAAGTCGACCTGAGCGAACCCGCGCCGCCCTTGGAGCGGGTCAGCGGAGCGCTGACCCAGGAACGAGCGATAGACCCGCCCAGCCCCACCCAATCGCCCGGCATCACGCGCTGAGCCGTCGACTCACTGCAACGCCGCCTTCAACAATTTGGCGAACGCCGCCGGCCGGCACCGCCCCAGCTTCACCTTCGGCGTGCCGTGCCAACGCGCGCAGTCGTCGATGGCCGCGGCGATATCGCCGGCCAGCGCTTCGTCGGCGTCGATCCCGTCTTCCAGATACAAGGCCTTGACCTCGAACACGCCCGCGGCGCGGTGCGCTTTCGCGTCCAATCGGCCGACCAGCCTTCCGCGCACCAGGATCGGCAGCACGAAATAGCCGTAGCGGCGCTTGGGCTCCGGCGTGTAGCACTCCAAGGTGTAGTCGAAGCCGAAGAATTCGCTGGCGCGTTCGCGGTCCCACACCACCGGGTCGAACGGCGACAGCAGCGCGCTGTGGGTCGCGCGCAGGCGGCCGGCGGCGGCCTTGGCCAGCGCGTCGGCGTGGTCGGGATGGACGTAGCCGGGCGCGTCCCAGCCTTTCACCGCCACGCGGCGCAGCGCGCCTTGCGCGACCAGTTCGTCCAGGTCGCGGTCGCGCAGGCGCGGTTTGGTGCGGTAGTAGTCGGCGATCCAGCGCGCCTGGGCGATGCCGAGGGCGGCGACGGATTTGAGAACGGTGGTGCGCCGCACCTGCGCCGGATCGATCTCGACGCGGTTCCAATCCGGCACCGCGGCGCCGGCGACGCGTTCGGCCAGATCGTAGACGCGCTGGAAGTTCTCGCGCCGCGCCACCATCAGCTCGCCCAGGGCGAAGCCGGCTTCGAGCCAGCGCTTTTCGTCCTTCCAGCCCCACCAGCCGCCGCTGCCCTTGTCCTCGCGCTCGAAATCCGAGGATTTGACCGGGCCGAGTTCGCGGATGTGCGCGAGCAACCGGTCGATGTCGCCGCCGCGAGTACCGCGATGGCGCTGCGCGTTGCGGATCGCCCAATGGTGTTCGCGCTGGTGCATCGCATTGCGGTGCAGCAGGTAATCGTCCATCGGCGCGAAGCAGGCTTCGTGCGCCCAGATCTCGAAGATCGCGCGTTCGGCCAGCAACTCCTCCAGCCAGCGCGGCGGATACTCGCCCAGGCGCGAGAACAGCACCAGATACGGGCTGCGCGCGACGACGTGGATGGTGTCGATCTGCAGCAGTTGCATGCGCGCGATCGCCGCCAGCGCGTCGGCCTTGCGCGCGCGTTTGCGCGGCCGCGCGAGCAGGCCTTGCGCGTGCAGGTGCAGCGCGCGCGCCTGCGCGAGCGACAGCGGCGCGAGCGCGGGCGCGAGGCCGGCCGTCGTTTCGCCGCCGTCGCTGCCCGGGCTCATCCGCGCTGCGGACCCAGCGCCGCCTGCAGCAGCGCGCGCAGCAACGGCTGCAGCTGGGCGGCCTTGGTTTCGTCGTAAACGAAAGAGTCCTCGTCCATGTAGTTGCGCTGGCTCAGCTCCAACTGCACGGCCTCGACTTCGATTTCGGGATCGCCGTAATGGCGGGTGATGTAACCGCCCTTGAAACGGCCGTTGGCGACCCAGTCGTAGTCGCCCTGCCCCGCCAGCACCGCTTCCAGCCGCGCCTGCGTCGCCGGCAGGCAACTCTTGCCGGCCGAAGTGCCGAGGTTGAGATCGGGCAAGCGGCCTTCGAACAGGAACGGCACTTCGCCGCGGATCGAATGGCCTTCCCACAGCAGCGCGCGGCCGTGTTCGCCGCGGATGCGGTCGAGTTCGGCGACCAAGGCGTCGTGGTACGGACGCCAATACAGCTCCACGCGTCGCGCCGCTTCGGCCTCGTCCGGCGCTTGACCGTCGAGATACACCGCCTCGCCGCTGAACTGCACCGCCGGGCACAGGCCGGTGGTGTTCTGGCCCGGGTACAGCGAGGTGTCGTCCGGCGGGCGGTTCAGATCGACGACGTAACGCGAATAGCGCGGCACCAGGATCGAGGCGCCGAGCTCGCGCGCGAAGTCGTACAAGCGCGAGACGTGCCAGTCGGTGTCGGGCGCGTGGCGCGCGGACTCGACCATGCGCGCGGAGAATTCGTCGGGAATCATCGAGCCGTCGTGCGGCAGGCTGATCAGCAGCGGCGCGTGGCCGCGGTGCAGCTGAAACACGGGCCAGACGGGGGCGGGAATGTTCATGGTGTCGTTCGCATCCAGGCCGGCCGGCGGGCGCCGGCGGAACCGCTCCATGGTACTGCGCGCGGGCGGCCGCCGGCTTGCGCGATGAGCGCGCAGGCCGGCGATCGCGTCATTCGCCCCGGCCGGGCTTGAGTTGGCGGTCGAAAAACTCGCCGGTGGCGCGGTGCACGCGCAGCCAGCTCGCGTAGCGCAGGAAGAAATGGTCCTCGTCCGGCAGCACCAGCGTTTCCACCGGCAGCTTGCGCTCGCGCAGGCGTTCGACCAGATCGATGCCCTGGGAGAATTTGACCGCGCGGTCGTCGTCGCCGTGCACGACCAGCACCGGCGAACGCCAGCCGGCCAGACGCGACATCGGCGAGGACTGATACGCCGTCTCCAACTCGTCCGGCTTGAGACCCCACAAACCGCTGTTGTCGCCGCCCTTCGCGCTTTCGCGCCAGTCGTGCACGCCGTGGCGGTCGACGCCGGCGGCGAACAGGTCGGAGTTGCGCGCCAGCGCGCTGGAGGTCAGGAAGCCGCCGTAGGAACCGCCGTAGATGCCGATGCGGCGCGCGTCCACGTCGCCGCGCGCGGCCAGCCACGCGTGCGCGGCCAGCACGTCCTGATACTCCGACGCGCCGCGCGGGCCTTGCTTGTCGGCGAGGCGGAACTTCTGGCCGTAGCCGGTGCCGTCGCGATAATTGAGGGCCAGCACCACATAACCTTGGCTGGCGAGCCATTGGTTGCTGGCGTAGTCGTTGTAGTAATAGCTGCTGTAGTGCCAGCCCGGCAGCATCTGCCGGATCGGGCCGCCGTGCACGTAGACCAGCGCGGCGCGCTTGCCCTTGAACGAAGCCGGCGGCTCGAACACGGTGGCGTGCGAGACCACGCCGTCGCCGGCCTTGAGCGCGATCGTCTTGGGCTCCACCAAGCGGCTCAGCGGGAACTGTTCGGGCAACTGCGCCGGGAAGATCCGCTTGAGCTCGCCGCCGGCGCGCGGCATCACCGCGATCGCGGTCGGCCGACGCGCGTCGGCGTGGCGCAGCGCGATCCACTCGCCGCCGGCCAGCGGCAGCGGTTCGGTGGCGATCTCGTCCTTCGCCGTCAGCAAGGTCTGCGCCTTGCCCTGCGCGTCGACGCTGAACACTTGCCGGTGATCGATCTGCGCGCAGTTGCCGCTGAACACGAACGCGCCGTCGTCGGCGAGCGCGACGGTTTCGGCCTCGCACTCGCCGCGGCTCAGCGGCGACGGCGCGCCGCCTTCGGGCGAGATCGCATACCAATGCAGCCAGCCGCTTTGTTCGGAGGCGAAGATCAGGCGGCCGTCGCGGCTCCACAGCAGCGGATCGGCACCGTTGAACTGGGCGTAGCCGCCGGCGGTTTCGCTGGAGCGGAACACGCGCTTGGCCGAACCGCTGTCGGCGTCGGCGACCCAAATCTCGAACGGATTGGCCTTGGTCAGATCGAAAGCATCGCCCGGCTTGTTCGCCGCCGTGCGCAGGAACGCGATGCGGCGACCGTCGGGCGAGAACGCCGGGTTGGCGTCGTTGTTGAAGTCCGCGCCGATCCAGCGCACCTCGCGCTTTTCCAGATCGAGCAGGCCGACGAAGGCGTGATCGCCGCGGTTGCTGACGAAGGCCAGCGACTTGCCGTCGGGCGAGAACTCGGCCGCGGCGTTGGCGCCGCGGGTCTTGATCAGCGCTTCCTTGCACCAGCCCGGCGCGCTCGCGCCCGGCAGCGCGTAGCAGCCTACGCCGCGGCCCTGCACGATCAGCGCGTCGCCGTTGGGCGCGAACATCGCCGAACGGCCGGCGGCGACGCGCTGCGGCTTGCCGCTGCCGTCGCTGGCGACCACCCACACGGCTTGCTCTTGGCCGTCGGGATCGCCGGTGGGATTGCTGTTGTTGCCGGCCGCGTCGGCGCTGCCGCCGCGCACGTAGGCGAGCCAGCGGCCGTCGCGGCTGAATTGCAGGCTGCCGATCAGCTGGCCGTCGTCCTCGTCGAACGCGGTGAGCCGGCGCGGCGCGAACTGCGGCGCGCGCGCGGCCCACAGGTTGCGCACGCCGCGTTCGTTCGCGACCCAGGCGATCGTCGGCGCGGCAGCAGCGGCGGTGAGCTGCTCGGGCTGCGGCGCGCTGAGCAAATCTTCGATCCGCAACGGCGCTTGCGCCGCCGCGGGTCCGAACATCGCGGCCAACGCCGCCACCATCGCCGCGCGCATCGCGCCGCTTCGCCTTCCGCCCGCCCTGCCCTTGCTCATCTGTGCGTCCCGATCAGTGTTCGAATCGACGGCCGACCGGACGCGAGGGCGAGCCCTTCAGCGCATCAGCACCACTTCCTCGGCGCTGGTCGGATGGATGGCGACCGTGTCGCGCAGGTCGTCCAGGGTGATGCCGCGCTTGAGCGCCACCGCGAAGCCTTGCAGCATCTCGTCGGCGGCCTCGCCGAGCAGATGGATGCCGACCACGCGGCGCTCCGGCCCGACGCAGACCAGCTTGAACAGGCTGCGCTGCGGCGACTCGGCCAGGGCGTACAGCATCGGCCGAAACCCGGCGCGGTAGATGTGCAGATTGTCACCATGTCGCGTCCGCGCCTGCTCCTCGGTGAGCCCGACCTTGCCGATCGGCGGGTGCGCGAACACCACGGTGGGGATGTCGGCGCGGTCCAGCACCGACTCGCGGCCGCCGTAGACGCGGTCCATCAAGCGGCGCGCGGCGGCGATGGCGACCGGCGTCAGCGGCGGATCGGTGCTGACGTCGCCGACCGCGTCGATGCCGGGCACGTTGGTCGCGTTGAGCGCGTCGATGCGGACGAAGCCGTCGTCGTCCAGCGCCACGCCGGCGTTTTCCAGGCCTACGTTGGCGGTGTTGGGCTTGCGTCCGGTCGCGAACAGCAGCTTGTCGAACGGCTCGCTCAGCGAACCGTCGGCGCCGCGCACGCGCACCCGCGCGCCGTCGGCTTCCAGCGCCGCCACCGCGTGGCCGAAATGCAGGCGCACGCCGCTTTGGCAGTAGTCGTCGGCCAGTTGCGCGGTGATCTCGTGGTCGAAGCCTTCCAGCAAGCGCTGGCCGCGCGCGAACAGTTCGACGTGGCTGCCCAGCGCCTGCAGCACGCCGGCCAGCTCGACCGCGATGTAGCCGGCGCCGACGATGCCGACGCGCTGC
This sequence comes from Lysobacter sp. K5869, assembly GCF_018847975.1. Taxonomy (NCBI): domain Bacteria; kingdom Pseudomonadati; phylum Pseudomonadota; class Gammaproteobacteria; order Lysobacterales; family Lysobacteraceae; genus Lysobacter; species Lysobacter sp. K5869. The sequence goes on from NZ_CP072597.1 coordinate 5,262,391, forward strand.
GGCGCGGCGGTCCATTGGAAGAAATCGTCGGAGGTGCCGCCGAGTTCGGCGCCGGGAATCGCCGGTTTGACCGCGTGCCCGCCGGTGGCGATGAGGATGCGCGAGGCGCCCATGCGCGCGCCGTTCTCGCATTCGACCGTGCGCGCGTCGAGCAGGCGCGCGCGCATCGGCGCGACCACGATGCCGGCCTTGTCCAGGCGCTTGCGGTAGCTGTCGTGGATGCCGGCGATGTAGCGCTGGCGGTGGACGATGAAGGTCGGCCAATCCAGCTCGCAGGTTTCTTGCGGCGGCGCGTCGACGGCGAAGCCCAGCGATTGGGCCATGCGCAGCTTGGCGCCGACGTCGGCGGCCAGCCACATCGCCTTCTTCGGCACGCAGCCGACGTTGACGCAGGTGCCGCCGAGCAGGCCCGGTTCGAGCAAGGCCACGCGCGCGCCGTGCTCGGCGGCGCGGAACGCACCGGCCAGGCCGCCGGAGCCGCCGCCGACGACGATGAGGTCGAACTGGGCTTGGGTGTCGCGGTCGCTCATGCGAAGCGCTCCGGTCGATAGGGATTCGGGTCGATCGCGGGCGCGCGCCCGCCGATCAGGTCGGCCAACAGCTGGCCGGTGCCGGCGCTCATGCTCACGCCCATCATGCCGTGGCCGTTGGCGATCCACAGGCGCCGGCGGCCGGGCACGCGGCCGATCAGCGGCACGTCGTCGATGCTCATCGGCCGCCAGCCGTACCAGCGCTCGCGCTCGACCGGACCGAGCGGTTCGTGCAGGAACTGCGCGGCGCCGCGCTCCAGCGCGGCCAGACGGCGCGGGTTGAGGCTCTCGTCGTAGCCGGAAAACTCCATGGTGCTGCCGAGCCGGTAGCCGCTGTCCCACATGGTCACGCAGACCTTGGGTTCCTTCAGCACCACCGGCCGCTTGGGCAGCAGCGCGGGCCGGTCGTAGGTGATCGAATAGCCCTTGCCGGGCTGGATCGCGCTCTTCAGCGCGGGCAGGCCGATGGCGTCGGCGAGCTTGGGCGACCACGCGCCCAGCGCCACCACCGCCTCGCGCGCCTGCAGCACGCCGTGGCTGGTGTCGAGCGCGACGCCGTCGGCGTCCTCGCGCAGATCGCGCAGCGCGCAGTACTCCTGCAGTTCGCCGCCGCGTTCGCGCACCGCGCGCGCGAGTTCGGCGACGTAGCGGTCCGGGCGCAGCACCGCGTCGTGGGCGAAGCGGATCGCGCCGACCACGCCGGGCTTGAACGCCGGGTCTTGCGCCTCGTAGGCGCCGCCGTCGATCAGCTCGACGCCGACGCCGAATTCGCGCAGCAGGTCGAGTTCGTGCTGGGCGTGCAGATAACTGGGTTCGGAGCGGAATACGTAATCCAGGCCGGCGCCGTCGAACTCGCAGACCAAGCCGTACCGCGCCACCCAGTCCTGCAGCCGCTCGCGCGAATCGTTGAGCAGCGCCGCCTTGGCCTGCGCGCTGACCCGCCAATCGCGCTCGTTGCAGCGCGCGGCGAAGCGCAGCAGCCAGCCCCACAGCTGCGGGTCGAGCTTGGGGTGCAGGTACAGCGGCGCGTCCGGGGTCAGCACCCACTTGAGCGCCTGCGCGATCACCCCCGGCGCGGCCAGCGGGGTGGCGTGGCTGGGGGTGATGGTGCCGCAGTTGCCGTGCGAGCTGCCGCCGCCGATGCGGCCGGCGTCGATCACCCGCACCCGGCGCCCGTCTTCGAGCAGGATCAGCGCGCAGGCCAGGCCGATCACGCCGGCGCCGACGATCACCACATCCTCGCGCCGCCCTCCGGCCGGATCGGCCGGGCCCTCTACCGCCTGCACTGCGCTCATCGTGCTCCGTCGCCTGATGGATACCGCGCCGCGCGCACGGCGCGGCGGCCCGGACATAGTAACGAGCGCGCGAGCGGCTGGATGCGGTGTGGATCGGATGCAGGGTTTCGGCGATGCGCACGTGCCGCGGCGACTTTGCGCGGTCCGGCGGCCGGTTCGGGCGAATCCGGTCGACGGGCTGTTCGGATTGGGCCGTTGCCGGCGGCCGCGGGTAGCGCCGGCACGCTCGATCAGCGCGCAGCGTGCCCTCGGCCGAGCACCCGGCACGTCGCCTTTCGCGCTCCGCTCCCGGCGCCTCGCCGCCCGCTTACCGCACGTCGAAATAAGACTTGTCTGAATTGAACTCAGGCACGACGCCGATCACATTTTGATCGCCGCCGAAACCGTGACGCACATCGCGACGCGGTCTCGGCGGCTCCTAACGTGACTCCCGACGCACCGCTGCATCGGCCTGCCGCCACCGGGCCGCCCGCAGCGACGTCACACCGGCGTCGCCGCACCGTGCCACCGCCCGGCACCCCGGACGCCGTCCTTCCGCAGCGCTTTCCACAGGGGATTCGCTCCATGCAGTTGAAGACCGCTCTACTCGCCTCCGCCGTCGTCGCCGCGCTCGCCGGCCTGAGCGCCTACGCCGTCCGCTCCGGCGACACCGTCCGCACCGCCGCCGGCGCGCGCGCCGACGGCCCCGTCGCCCACGCCCACGGCGTCGGCACCGCGCAAGCCTCGGCCGTGGCGGCGCCGGCCCACGCCATGCCCTCCACCGCGGCGGAACTGCGCCACGCCGCCGCACTGAAGGCGCTGACCGACACCAGCTCGCGCCCCGGTGCGCGCAGCGCATGGTCGAGCGGCTCCTCCGAACAAGCCGACCGCACCGGCGCCGCCGACCGCGCCCGCGGCCTGCTCGCCGGCGTCGCGGCACGCGAAGTCCATCTGGCCCGGAACGACGCCTTCAACGCCCGCAACATCACCATCGACCGCGACGGCACCGAGCACGTGCGCATGGAGCGCAGCTACCGCGGTTTGCCGGTGATCGGCGGCGACATGGTCGTGCACTCGCGCGACGGCCAACTGCTCGCGATCAACCAGAACGCCAACATGCGCACCACCGACCGGCCGGACATCCGACCGGGCATCGACGCCGCCCGCGCCCGCGCCGAGGCCGCGAGCCATTTCGACGGCCGCGTCGCCGAAATCGACCCGGGCCAGCTGGTGGTGTACGCGCGCAACGGCGTGGAGCCGACGCTCGCCTATCAGGTCGATGTGCGCGGCGGCCGCCGCGACGACCAGATCCCGGGTTCGTTCTCCTACTTTCTCGACGCCGACGACGGCCGCCTGTTGGAGGCGGAGGACCACCTCATGGCCATCGCCGGCACCGCCAAAACGATCAACCTGGGCGATGTCGCCATCGACACGCAATGGGCGAAGGGCGGCGGCTACGTGTTCGGCCCCACCGGCATGACGATCCAGCCGGACGGCTACAAGCTGATCGACGCCAGCCGCGGCAACGCCCAAACCTTCGACGCCGGCAACGCGCAATCCACGTACTCCGCCAGCCTCGCCGTCGACGCCGACAATGTGTGGGGCAACAACAGCGCCTCCGATCGCGCCAGCGTCTCCGCCGAAGTCCACTACGGCGTGGCCGCGACCTGGGACTACTACAAGACCGTCTTCGCGCGCAACGGCGTGGCCAACAACGGCAACGGCGTGAAGAGCTACACGCACTACGGCCAGAACCTCGTCAACGCATTTTGGGATTTCAACAATTCGGTCATGTACTACGGCGATGGCGACCCCGCCAGCGGCTACGCTCCGCTGATCGCTTTGGACGTGGCCGGCCATGAAATGACCCATGGCGTTTCCTACGCGATCGCCAAACTCCAGTACTACAACGTCAAAGACACCGGCGGCGTCAACGAGTCGTGGTCCGACGCGTTCGGCACCTTGGTCGAGTACAGCGTCAACAACCCCAAGGATCCGGGCGATTTCCTGATCGGCGAGAACGTCTACTCCAAGCCCGACGGAAAGAAGGCGCTGCGGGCGATGTTCCAGCAGAATCTGGATGCGGCGGAGAATCCCGCCCTTCCCTCGCTCAAGTGCTATCCCGCCGGAGGGTTCGCCTCGCAAACGGGTCAACGCCAAGTCAACGATCCGCACAAAACCTCCGGCGTGGGCAACCTCGCGTTCTATCTGGTGGCGCAGGGCGCGGTCGTCCCGGCCAACTATCCCGAGGTGGCCGTCGCCGATCTCAATTGCGGCAACGGCGATACGACCATCGCCGGGCTCGGCTTGGCCAAGGCCGGCGCGATTTGGTACCGCGCGATGAATCTGCACTTCACCTCCGCCATCGACTACCCAGGCGTGCGCAAGGCCACCCTGGACGCCGCGTCCGAACTCTACGGCGCGAACTCGACCGAGTACCGGACCGTGGCCCGGGCCTGGTCGGCGGTCAACGTCAACTGACCGACCCGCAGTTGCATCGCGCCGCCGCGGCGGCGCTCAGGTAGGAACGGCCCGCGAAAGCGGGCCGTTCTTTTTGGCGCTTGAAGTACCCGGCGGCCGTCGCCGGCTTCCTCGGCGTTCGCCTTTGCGCGTGCGGACGAAGCGCAAGCGCTCGCTCGCACGCTCCGCTGCTCTCCCGGCGTTCGCTCGTCGCCTGCCGCACGTCGAATTAGGACGCGTCTGAATTGAACTTCCGCGCGACGCGTATCACATTTTGATCGCCGGCGAATCTGTGATGCGCATCGCGTCGTAGCTTCGACGGCTTCTATCGTGACTCCCGACGCATCGCTGCATCGGCCTGCCGCCACCGGGCCGCCCGCAGCGACGTCACACCGGCGCCGCCGCACCGGGCCCACCCGCCCGACGCTCCGGACGCCGTCCTTCCGCAGCGCTTTCCACAGGGGATTCGCTCCATGCAGTTGAAGACCGCTCTACTCGCCTCCGCCGTCGTCGCCTCGCTCGCCGGGCTCGGCCTCTACGGCGCCTACTCCGCTACCGCGCCGGGCACCGCGTCCACCGCCCCAACCCTCGCCGGCGCGCCGGCCAAGGCGGCGGCGCCGACCGGCCCGGCGCACGCCATCGCCCTCGCTCAGGCGGCGCAGAACACCGCCGCGATGCGCGCGATGATCGACACCGCCTCGCGTCCGGGCGCCCGCCAGGCGTGGGCCTCCAGCTCGCCCAAGCAGGCCGACGCCAGCGCCGCCGCCGAACGCGCGCGTCAGTTGCTCGCCACCGCCGGCGCGCGCGAAGTCAATCTCGTCAAGAACGACGGCTTCAACGCCCGCGACGTCATGATCGACCGCGACGGCACCGAGCACGTGCGCATGGAACGCAGCTATGAAGGCCTGCCGGTCGTCGGCGGCGACATGGTCGTGCATTCGCGCAACGGCGAACTGCTCTCGGTCACCCAGGGCGGCAACATGCGCACCACCGCGCGTCCCCGCCTCAAGCCCGACCTCAGCGCCGCCCAGGCCCGTACCGAAGCCGGCGCGCAGTTCGACGGCCGCGTGACCCAGCTCTCGCCGGCCAAGCTGGTGGTCTATGCCCGCAACGGCATCGAACCGACCCTCGCCTACCAGGTCGACCTGCGCGGCGCCCGCAACGACAGCCAGGACCCGGGCGTGGTGTCGTACTTCCTCGACGCCCGCAACGGCAGCGTGCTGCAGGCGGAAGACCGCTATGAAACCGCTGCCGCCAACGGCACCGGCAAGACGCTGACCATGGGCAACGTCGGCATCGTCGCCGATTCGACCGGCAGCGGCTACCGGCTCGTCGACGTGTCGCGCGGCGGTGCCGAGACCATCGACATCTTCAACAAGACCGGCAGCAATGATGCCGATCTCGCCGCAGCCAAGATCTTCACCGACGCCGACAACGTCTGGGGCAACAACGCCAAATCCGACCGCGCCACCGCCGCCGCCGACGTCCACTACGGCGTCGCCGCGACCTGGGACTACTTCAAGACGGTCCACGGCCGCACCGGGATCGACAACAACGGCAGCGCCATCAAGGCGTACGTGCACTTCAGCACGAACTACTTCAACGCCGGCGCCACCACGCTGACCGACGCGGACGGCAACTTCGTCTCCTACGCCATGATCTATGGCGACGGCGACTGGAGCAACGGCAACACGCCGGTGGTCGCGCTCGACGTGGCGGGCCACGAGATGGCGCACTTGTTCAACGGCGCCAGCGCGAATCTCGGCTACTACGACGTCAAGGACAGCGGCGGCCTGAACGAGGGCAATTCCGACATCTTCGGAGCCCTGGTCGAGTTCAGCGCGAACAACGCCAAGGACCCGGGCGACTGGCTGATCGGCGAGAACATCTATCCCCCCTCGTCGTTCGGCACCCCGAAGGCGCTGCGCCGGATGTTCGATCAGGCCAACGACGGCACCTCGATCAACTGCTATCCGGCCGGCGGTTTCTCGGGCGCCGACACCGCCAAGGGCGGCAGGTACGACCCGCACTTCACGTCCGGCGTCACCAATCGCTTCGCTTATCTGCTGTCGCAAGGCGCGGTGACGCCGAAGGGCTTCACCAGCTATACGCCGGCCAAGCTGGTCTGCAACACGGACACCGCCATCGTCGGCATCGGCCCGGCCAAGCTCGGTGCGATCTGGTACCGCGCGATGACCAAGTACTTCGTCTCCAGCACCGACTACCCCGGCGCGCGCGCCGGCACCTTGCAGGCGGCGACGGATTTGTACGGCGCGGATTCCACCGAGTACAAGACGGTCGCACGCGCCTGGTCGGCGGCCGGCGTCAACTGATCCATCGCCTCATCGCGCCGCGGTTCGCGGCGCGCACGGACGGCCCGCGAAAGCGGGCCGTTCTTGTTTCCGCAGCGAACTTCCTAGCCGCGTCGGCCGGTTTCGGCGGCGCCCCAACCTGGCTTCGGCCGACTAAACGCAAGCGCCGTGCATCCCGCTGTATCTGTCGACGTCCCGCCATGGCTTCGTTCACGGCGAATTAGGACTCGTATGAATTTCGACGCTCGCGCAATGCGAATCACATTTCGAACGCCGCTGAACCCGCGCGGAGCATCGCGGCGCGGGCTCGCCGGCCCCTAACCTGACTCTGACGCACCGCTGCATCGACTCGTCGCCACCGGGCCGCCCATCGCGGCGTCACGCCGGCGCCGCCGCATCGGGCCTTCCGCCCGAGCGTCGCGGACGCCGCTCTTCCGCAGCGCTTTCCACAGGGGATTCGCTCCATGCAATTGAAGACCGCTCTGCTCAGCACCGCCGTCCTCGCCGCGCTCGCCGGCCTGACCGCGTACGCCGTCCGTTCCGACGATGCCGTCCTTACCGCCGCCCACGCCGGCATCGGCATGCCGCAAGCTCCGGCCGTGGCGAAGCCGGCCCACGCCACGCCCTCGGTCGCGGCCGCCGCCCGCCACGCCGCCGCGCTGCGCGCGCTCATCGACACCGCCTCGCGTCCCGGCGCCCGCCAAGCGTGGGCCAGCCATTCGCCGGAACAGGCCGACCGCACCGCCGCCGCCGAGCGCGCCCGCGGCCTGCTCGCCACCGTCGGCGCGCGCGAGGTCAATCTCGTCCGCAACGACGGCTTCAACGCCCGCGACGTGATGATCGACCGCGACGGCACCGAGCACGTGCGCATGGAACGCAGCTACGAAGGCCTGCCGGTGATCGGCGGCGACATGGTCGTGCATTCGCGCGACGGCCAACTGCTCTCGGTCACCCAGGGCAGCAACATGCATACGGCCCTGCGCCCGAACCTGCAGCCGGCCATCAGCGCCAGCCAGGCGCAGACCGTCGCCGCCGCCGGCTTCGACGGCCAGGTCGCCCAAACCGATCCGGCCAAGCTGGTGGTGTACGCGCGCAACGGCATGCAACCGACCCTGGCGTACCAGGTCGGCCTCAACGGCGCGCGCAACGGCAGCCAGGACCCGGGCGTGATGTCCTACTTCGTCGACGCCCGCACCGGTGGCGTGCTGGAAGCCGAGGACCGCTTCCAGACCGCCGCCGCCAACGGCACCGCCAAGACGCTGACCCTGGGCAACGTCGGCATCGTGACCGACTCGACCGCGAACGGTTATCGACTGGTCGACGTCTCGCGCGGCGGCGCCCGCACGCTGGACATGTTGAACAAGACCGCGGATCCGCTGATCGAAAAGGACAGCACCACGCCCGCGGAGGAGGCCGTGATCCTCGACAGCTTCAAGGTGGCTACGTTGCCCAACGATGCCGACAACGTCTGGGGCAACAACGCCACCAGCGACCGTGCCACGGCCGCGGTCGATGCTCACTACGGCATCGCCTCGACCTGGGACTACTACGCCGTCGTGCACGGCCGTCGCGGCCTGCGCAACGACGGCCAGGGCATCGACGCTTACGTGCATTACGGCAACGGCTACTTCAACGCGGGGATGGCGACGTTCTCCAACGGAACGATGCTGATGATTTACGGCGACGGCGACTGGAGCAACGGCAACACCCCGTTGGTCGCGCTGGACGTCGCCGGCCATGAGATGTCGCATGGCGTCAACGACGCCACCGCCAAGCTCGGCTACTACAACGTCAAGGACAGCGGCGGCGTCAACGAAGCCAATTCCGATATCTTCGGCACGCTGGTCGAATTCAGCACCGGCAACGCCAGCGATACGGGCGACTATCTCATCGGAGAGAAGATCTACCCGGCCAGCTCTTGGGGCGACCCCAACCGCCCGCAGGCGCTTCGCAAGATGTTCGACCAAGCCAGCGACGGCGGCTCGATCAACTGTTATCCGGCGGGCGGATTCAGCGGTTCGGCGACGGCGTCCGGCGGCAAGTACGATCCGCACAACACTTCCGGCGTCGGCAACCGCTTCGCGTACCTGCTGGCCGAGGGCGCGGTGGTGCCGAAGGGCTTCGCCGCGACCTCCGCCTACGATTTCGGCGGCTACACCCCGGCCAAGCTGGTGTGCAACGGCGACACGAGCATCGTCGGCATCGGTCGCGCCAAGCTCGGCGCGATCTGGTACCGCGCGCTGACCAAGTACTTCGTCTCCAGCACCGACTACCCCGGCGCGCGCGCCGGCACCTTGCAGGCGGCGGCGGATTTGTACGGCGCGAACTCGACCGAGTACAAGACGGTCGCCCGCGCCTGGTCGGCGGCCGGCGTCAACTGATCCATCGCCTCATCGCGCCGCGGTTCGCGGCGCGCACGGACGGCCCGCGAAAGCGGGCCGTTCTTGTTTCCGCAGCGAAATTCCTAGCCGCGTCGGCCGGCCGCGGCGGCGCCCCAATCTGGCTTCGGCCGACGAAGCGCAAGCGCCGCACGCGCCGCGGGATCTCCCGACGTTTCGCCGCGGCCTGCTTTACGACGAATTAGGACGCGTCTGAATTTCGACGCTCGCGCAACGCGAATCACATTTCGAACGCCGCTGAACTCGCGCAGCGCATCGCGGCGCGGCCTCGCCGGCGCCTAACCTGCCCTCTGACGCACAGCTGCATCGCCCCGTCGCCACCGGGTCGCTCATCGCGGCGTCACGCCGGCCTCCGCCGCATCGGGCCTTCCGCCCGAACGCCCCGGACGCCGTCCTTCCGCAGCGCTTTCCACAGGGGATTCGCTTCATGCAATTGAAGACCGCTCTGCTCAGCACCGCCGTCCTCGCCGCGCTCGCCGGCCTGACCGCGTACGCCGTCCGTTCCGACGATGCCGTCCTTACCGCCGCAGCCGCGCGCGCTGGCGACAACGCCCATACCGGCGGGGCACAAACTCCGGCCGTGGCGACGTCCGCCCAGGCCACGCCCTCGGCTGCAGCCGAAACCCGCCACGCCGCCGCGCTGCGCGCGCTCATCGACACCGCCTCCCGTCCCGGCGCCCGCCAGGCGTGGGCCAGCCATTCGCAGGAACAAGCCGACCGCACCGCCGCCGCCGAGCGCGCCCGCGGCCTGCTCGCCACCGTCGGCGCGCGCGAGGTCAATCTCGCCCGCAACGACGGCTTCAACGCCCGCGACGTGATGATCGACCGCGACGGCACCGAGCACGTGCGCATGGAGCGCAGCTACGAAGGCCTGCCGGTGATCGGCGGCGACATGGTCGTGCATTCGCGCGACGGCCAGTTGCTCTCGGTCACCCAGGGCGACAACATGCGCACCCTGTCGCGGCCCGAGCTCAAGCCCGTCGTCAGCGCCGCGCAGGCCCGCACCGAAGCCGGCGCGCGTTTCGACGGCCGCGTCGCCGAACTCGATCCGGCCAAGCTGGTGGTGTATGCCCGTAATGGCATGCAACCCACCCTGGCCTATCAAGTCGATCTGCGCGGCGACCGCAGCAACGATCAGACGCCGGGCGTGTTCTCCTATTTCGTCGATGCCCGCAACGGGCGCGTGCTGGAAGCCGAGGACCATGTCGAAGCCGCCGCCGCGCAGGGCACCGGCAAGAGCCTGTTCCTGGGCAACATCGGCATCGTGACCGATTCGAGCGGCAACGCTTACGCGCTCACCGATCCTTCGCGCGGCGGCGGCCAGACGCTCGATGCGCAGAACTACGAGTTCACCTTCCTCGGCAAGGCGTTCTCCGATACCGACAACGTCTGGGGCAACAGCGCCACCACCGATCGCGCCAGCGCCGCGGTCGATGCCCACTACGGCGTGGCGGCGACCTGGGATTACTACAAGATCGTGCACGGACGCAACGGAATCAAGAACGACGGCAAAGGCGTCAAGAGCTACGTTCACTACGGCCAAGACTATTTCAACGCGGCCTGGGACGGCACCAACATGATCTATGGCGACGGCGATGCGACCAACGGCAATTTCCCGCTGGTCGCTCTCGACGTGGCCGGCCACGAAATGACTCACGGCGTTACCGGCGCGACCGCGAAGTTGGGGTATTACAACATCAAGGACTCCGGCGGCCTCAACGAAAGCGTGTCCGACATCTTCGGCACCTTGGTCGAGTTCAGCGTCGGCAACGCCTCCGACGCCGGCGACTTCCTGATTGGCGAAAATCTCCACTACAGGCCGGTCAACGGCAGCACCCAAGAACAACCGTTGCGGGTGATGTTCCAGCAGAACCTCGATTCGACGTGGCGAACCGGCGGCAAAACGTCGTTCAAGTGCTACCCCGCCGGCGGCTTCACGGCCGCGGACACGGCGCAGAAGGGCAAGTACGACCCGCACCTCACCTCCGGCGTGGCCAATCTGGCGTTCTATCTGATGTCCCAGGGTTCGGTCGTGCCGCAGAACTTTCCGGGCGTGAGCGTCGGCGACTTGTCCTGCAATGGCGATACCGGCGTCGCCGGCTTCGGCAGGGCCAAAGCGGGCGCCATCTGGTACCGCGCGCTGACCAAGTACTTCGTCTCCAGCACCGACTACCCCGGCGCGCGCGCCGGCACCTTGCAGGCGGCGGCGGATTTGTACGGCGCGAACTCGACCGAGTATCAGACCGTGGCCCGCGCCTGGTCGGCGGTCAGCGTCAACTGATCCATCGCCCCATCGCGCCGCGATTCGCGGTGCGCACGAACGGCCCGCTCGCGCGGGCCGTTCGCGTTTCGCCGCCGGCGAATTCGCGACGGCGACGGCGACGCGAACCGCGCGCATCGCCCACCCGCGCCGCGGATTCATTACGACGACGCAATGTGTGACAGGTTGCGTAGTGGTCTGCCCGATTGTGTGACGCAAAGAACTGGTTTCTCATCGCAACCCTCGCTGCGCGCGCCTAACGTCTTCCTACCCGCCCGTCATCGGCGCGCCTACGCAAGCGCCGAGCGCCGCGGGTCCATCCGCTCCCGACCCACTGTCCGCCACCGTCGCGGCACGGGCGCGCGTTGGCCGCCGTTTCCTAACTTTTCAAGGGGAAGACCGCAGATGCAACTCAAGACCGCATTGCTCGCCAGCGCCGTCGTCGCCGCGCTGGCCCTCGTCGCCGGCCGCACCGGAGCCGGCGCCGATCTGCTCGGCCGCGTCGCCGACGCCGCGCCGTCGCCGGCCGCGAACCTCGCCGCCCACGCCGACGCCAGCGCGCCGCAGGCCGTCGCCGCGCACCACAAGACCCCGCTGGCGGCGCTGTTCGCCGGCACCGGCGCGCGTCCGGGCAGCGATCTGGTCGCGTCCTCGGCCGGCGAAGCCGAAGCCGACGCGTCCCCGGCCGCGGCGCGCGCGCGCGGCCTGCTCGCCGGCGTCGCCGGCGATCAGGTGCACCGCGTCGCCCACGACGCCTTCGCCGCCCGCGACGTGATGGTCGACCGCGACGGCACCGAGCACGTGCGCATGGAGCGCAGCTACAACGGCCTGCCCGTGGTCGGCGGCGACTTCGTCGTGCACAGCCAGAACGGCCAGCTGAAGTCGATCAGCCAGGGCGACAACATGCGCACCAACGCGCGCCCCGAGCTACAGCCGAAGATCGGCCTGGAGCAGGCCAAGGTCGAGGCCGGCGCCCATTTCGACGGCCAGGTGCGCCAAATCGACAACGCCGGGCTGGTGGTGTTCGCGCGCGGCGTCGAGCCGACCCTGGCCTATCAGCTGGAACTGCACGGCGACCGCCGCAACGACCCGATGCCGGGCCACATCACCTACTTCGTCGACGCCGGCAACGGCAAGCTGCTGCAGGCCGACGACCGCATTCAGACCGCCGCCTCCAACGGCACCGGCAAGACCTTGCTGATCGGCAACGTCGGCATCGTCACCGATTCCACCACCAGCGGCTTCCGTCTGGTCGACCCGAGCCGCGGCAACGGCTCGACCTACGACGCCCAGGGCTCGATGAGCTACACCACCGGCTTCCCCGGCGCGCCCTTGTTCACCGACGCCGACAACACCTGGGGCAACAACGCCACCAGCGACCGCGCCACCGTCGCCGCCGACGCGTACTACGGCGTCGCCGCGACCTGGGACTATTACAAGAACGTCCACGGCCGCAACGGCATCTTCAACGACGGCAAGGGCGTGAAGAGCTTCGTCCACGTCGGCAACGCCTACGACAACGCCTTCTGGTACGGCTCGCAGAAGCTGATGGCCTACGGCGACGGCTCGACCTTCAAGCCGCTGGTGGCGCTGGACGTGGCCGGCCACGAGATGACCCACGGCGTCACCGAAGCCACCGCGCGCCTGGGCTACTACAACATCAAGGACACCGGCGGCCTCAACGAAGGCATCTCCGACATCTTCGGCACCCTGGTCGAGTTCAGCGCCAACAACGCCAACGACCCGGGCGATTACCTGATGGGCGAGAAGCTGGTCAAGAACAACCCGAACGGCACCAGCGCGCTGCGCATCCTGTTCAAGCAGGACGCCGACGGCCGTTCCAAGGTGTGCTACCCGTCGGGCGGCTTCACCGCGTCGCAGACCGGCCAGGGCGGCACTTACGATCCGCACTTCACCTCCGGCGTGCTCAACCGCGTGTTCTATCTGGCCTCCGAGGGCTCGGTGGTGCCGGCGGGCTTCAACTACACGAAGGCGCAGCTGGTCTGCAACGGCGACACCACGATCGCCGGCATCGGCCGCGACAAGGTCGGCGCGATCATGTACCGCGCGCTGACCCGCTACTTCGTCTCCAGCACCACCTATCCGCAGGCCCGCACCTGGACCCTGCAGGCGGCGACCGATCTGTACGGCGCCAACTCGGCCGAATACAACGCGCTGGCGCGGGTGTGGACGGCGGTGAGCGTCAACTGATCCATCGCTGCATCGCGCCGCGGTTCGCGGCGTAGGGAACGGCCCGCTTCGCGCGGGCCGTTTCTTTTTCGCGGCGTTCTTTTTCGCTGCGTTCCTTTTCGCGGCACTGGGAGCGATCCGCCTTGCGCGGGTCGTTCATTTTTCGTTGCGCTCTTTCGCTGCGGTCTTTCGGCGTTTGCGTTTCCCACGCGCGCCGCTTCCGCGCCTTCACCCATGGCGCGCTCTTTCCAGCCGATTCGTCCGCGCCTGCTTTTCAGCGCGCCGAAGACTCGACCCGCAACGCCGGCCAGCGCCCGTAAGTGAAAGCGCGCCACAGCCATTCCACCGGCCCAAAACGGAAACGCCGCAGCCACCACGCGCTGAACGCCATCTGCGCGGCGAACAAGGCCAGCGCGGCCAGGATCAGTTCGCTGTACGACCAGCGCCCCCATTGGCCCAGACCGTGGCCGTACAGCGCCCAGGTCGCGATCAGGGATTGGGCGAGGTAATGCGTCAGCGCCATGCGTCCGGCCGGCGCGAACCGCAGCGGCCAGCGCGCGCCGTCGCGCAAGCGCAGCGCGACCGCGCCGATCGCGGCCAAGGCCAACGGCAGGCCCGACGCGGTGTGCAGCGTCTGCGCCAACACCGAGGTCGCGCCGAACACCGCCATCGCCGGCGCCGGATCCAAGGCCACGCTGGCGACCGTCGACGCCACGCCGAGCGCGACGCCCCAGGCGATGGCCGTGCGCCACTGCGCGCGATACGCGCCCGCGTCGGCGAGCGCGCCGCCGCGGGCGATGCCTGCGCCGATCAGGAACAGGCCCAAGGTCAGCGGCAGCATCACCGTCCAACCCGGCACCGTGGCCTCGAAGAAGAACGACAGGCGCTGCGCGGTCGCCGCCGCGAAGTCGCCGCGCGCGTAGGCGGCGATTTCGACCGCGCGCTCGGCCTGCGCGGCGGCCAGATCCTCGGCGCCGCCCATCGCCACGCCGGGCACCGCCAGCAACGCGGCGATCAACAGCATGAAGCCGATCCCGCTCGCGTACAGCGCGCCGCCCAGCGCGACCCAGCGCTCGGCCGACCAACGCTGCAGCGCCAACAACGCGAACGCGCACAGGGCATAGGTGACCAGAATGTCGCCGGCCCAGATCAGCCACGCGTGGATCAAACCGATCGCGAGCAAACCGACGCTGCGGCGCAGATAGATCGCCGCGAACCCGCGCCCCGCGGTTTGCGCGCGCCCGAGCATGGTGGCGAAGCCCATGCCGAACAACAGCGCGAACAAGGTCCAGGCCTTGTCGCGGATCGCGATGTAGACGAACGCCGACCACGCGTAATCGCCGCCGCGCAACGCGGGGTCGATGCCGTCGTGCAGTTCCAGCAAGGGCCCGGCGAAACCGGAGACGTTGCTCAGCAGGATGCCGAGCAAGGCGAGACCGCGCAGCGCGTCGAGCGCGGCGATGCGCTCGGACGCCGGGACGGGCGCGAGTTCGATGGAGGCGGTCGGCGGCGACATTGCGTTACGAAAGCGGACAAGAAGACAGCGAGTATGCCAAGCGCCGCACGCGAACCCGCGCGGCGCCGCTGCTTACCTAAACGCCACCAAGACCGACAACACCAGCAACGCCGGCGGCCAAAAACGCACCGGGACGGAATACAACGACGATTCGGTTCCGATGGATTGCCTGAACAAGAAAATCAGCCCCGCCGACGCCGCCAGTCCGACCGCGGTTCCGGCATGACCGCCCGTCTTGCCCGCGCCGGCGACGATCAGGGCGACCAGCAGCCCGGCCCACAATCCATTCCCTCTCCACCACATCGCTAGCGCCCCTGTGTCCTGTCGTCCACGACCCGCATCGATCGCCGCTGGAATCCTGGCGGGCATCCGGTTCGAGCCGAACGGGGCCTCGACCTGCCGCGCGAGACGGCGATAGTAAGCCGCTTCGGCTTGCACGAGCGCGGCCTCCGCGATCGGGCCGTCGCCGGTCGGGATCATCGCTCAACGACGAGGCCCTCCCCCCGGCGGCTCGCCGCGCCCGCCAGCGCATCGCCGCGGCCCTGGGCCGCGAACCGCCGCCGAAAACGCGAACGGCCCGCAAGCGCGGGCCGTCCGGTATCGCCTCGCAACGGCCGCGGCGGGCCGCGCGGACCTTAGTGGGCGTGGCCGCCGTCGCCGTGCACGTGGCCGTGCTCGATCTCTTCGGCCGCCGCTTCGCGCACATCGACGATCTCGATGGCGAAGTGCAGGTCCTTGCCGGCCATCGGGTGGTTCAGGTCGACGTCGACCACGCTCATGCCGACCTTCTGGATCGTCACCGCGCGCGGGCCGAAGTTGGTCGGCAGCACGGCCTGCATGCCCGGAACCAGCTTGGCGTCCTTGAAGTACTTCTTCGGCACGCGCTGGGTCAGGCCTTCCTGACGCTCGCCGTAGGCTTCGGCGGCCGGCACGTCGGCTTCGAACTTGTCGCCGGCTTCGCGGCCGTCCATCGCCTTTTCCAGGCCCGGGATGATGTTGTTGTGGCCGATCAGGATCGCCAGCGGTTCGCGGCCATCCGAGCTCTCGACGGGTTCGCCGCCCTGCTCGGCCACGGTGTAGTGGAAACGCACGACGCGATCTTTTTCGATTTTCATGGCTAGTCCGGCTGGTGGGCGCGCACGGCGCGCCCGGAGAAATGGAGGAATCGGCGGCCGAATCGAGCCGGCCGCCACAAAACGTCACACGGATTGTCTTGTCGCCGCTGCCGCTAGCCGCCAAGCTATCGGCCGTGACGAAGGCCGCGCATTATCCCGGCAACACCGCTCCCGCGCCAGCGCGCGGGCCTTGGCCGTTGCCGATGCCGCTCCCGGCCGCCGCGCTCGGCCTGGCCCTGTGCGGCCTGCTGGCCGCCTGCGGCGGCGGCAAGGAACTGGTCCGCCGCCCGCCCCCGTCGCAGCCCGCGCGGGTCTGGCCGCACGTCGACCCGGCCAACCCCGAAGCCGCCAACGCCGTGCTGATGCGGGCCTTCAGCCTGGTCGGCACCCCGTACCGCTACGGCGGCAACACCCCGGAAGGCGGCTTCGACTGCAGCGGGCTGGTCAATTACGTCTACCGCGACATGCTCGCGCTGAGCCTGCCGCGGACCTCGCGCGACCTCGCCGGCTACCAGGGCCCGCGGATCGACCCGATGCGGCTGGCGGCCGGCGATCTGGTGTTCTTCGGCAGCTCCGGCAACGTCAGCCACGTCGGCATCTACGTCGGCGAAGGCCGCTTCGTCCACGCCCCCAGCACCGGCGGCACGGTCCGCCTGGACCGCCTGGACGGTCCGTACTGGCGCGATCACTACAGCGGCGCGAAGCGGATTCTCAAGTAATCCAGAGACTTAAATGAACAGGACTGCGGCTTAGGACGCGTCTGAAATGTGAGGAAAATCACAGACCTGTTTACGGTCGTCTAACGAAATTTGAACCACACCGTCCCATCTGGCGGGTACTGTTCTTCTCCGGTGACGACTCTGTGATTACTAAGTGACGACTTCGACCCATCGCCACAACCGCCAGACTGCCACCCCCCAAGCATCTTGCGACACCGTCCAAGGCCGACGCCCCGGCCGCCGGACCACCCAACGAATCCTGCTGACCGCCACCCTGGCGGTTTGCGCCCTGCCCGCGTTCGCCCAGTCCGCCTCCGCCGGCGTGGCCTCGTCCCTGCTGCCGGGCGGCCCGTCGATGCGCAACGACTCGGCCGACGCGCCGGAAGCCACCGGCGGCAACATGCTGCCGGAGGCGATGACCCTCTCCGACCGCGCCCTGATGCTGGCGACCGACCTGAACCGCATGCTCGGCCAGGGTCAGGACATCCCGCTGAGCAAGAGCGATATCCCGGTCGCCGAACAGGGTCGGATCAAGGGCATGCTGCAGAAGGCCCTGGCCCTGCTGGGCACCCCGTACCGCTGGGGCGGCACCTCGCCGGACCAGGGTTTCGACTGCTCGGGTCTGGTCGGCTACGTGTTCCGCAACGCCCTGGGCATCGAACTGCCGCGCGTCTCGCGCGAGATGGCCAAGACCGGCGAAGTGATCGACCGCGACGCGATGACCGAAGGCGACCTGGTGTTCTTCGGCCGCCGCGGCCGCGTCGACCACGTCGGCATCTACCTGGGCGACGGCCGTTTCGTGCACGCCCCGCGCACCGGCAAGGACGTGACCGTGTCCAGCCTGGACAGCGGTTACTGGAGCGGCAAGTTCATGGAAGCGCGGCGGGTCGACGGGATCTGAGGTTTCGGGTTCCGCGCTGTCGTCATGCAGGCCGCCTTCGGGCGGCCTGTTGCGTTTTGGGGTTCGGTTACGCGGATGCCTTGCTCGTGTAGGAGCGGCGTAAGCCACGACCTGCGGCGTCCGGGTTGCGGCGCGACCGGCTACCCCGTGGTCGCAGCTTACGCAGCTCCTACACGAGCTCCGGCCGCTACGCGATCTGCCTGTAGGAGCGGCGCGAGCCGTGACCGCGACATCGCGCTGACGACGCGACCGGCTACCCCGCGGTCGCAGCTTGCGCAGCTCCTACACGAGCTCCGGCCGCTACGCGATCTACCTGTAGGAGCGGCGCGAGCCGCGACCGCGACATCGCGCTTACGGCGCGACCGGCTACCCCAATCACGGCTCACGCCGCTCCTCCCCCCCGCCGTCGCGGCGCTCACCGCTCGATCAGGATCAACTTCCCGCTCTTGGGGTCGCGGTACACCTGCCCGACTTCCTGGTACCCCTCGCCCGCGCTGCGGCGCCCGTCGACGGGGCGCTCGATCGCTTGGCCCTGGCTCACTTCGACCGGTTGCCGCGTCTGCGAGACGGCGCTGATCGCGGCGAGCAAACCGCAGGCGAACACCAGCATCACGTCGACCAGATTGACCAGGCTGGCGCGCGGGTCTTCGTCGTCTTGGTCGAAGCGGGTGCGCAGGCGGCGCGCGGCGCGGCGGGCGGCGCGCGCGCTCATGCCGCGGCGTCCATGCGTTCGAGCAGTTCCTCGTACCAGCGCCGGCGCAGGCGGCCGATCCACAGGCCGGCGATGCCGGCGATCAGGCCGAGCACGGTGGCGTCGAAGGCGACGGTGACCGCGGCGGCGAGCTTGGCCGGGTCGCCCTGGCCGAGCGCGGCCAAGCCCGGGCCGAGCGGGATGATGGTCGCCATCAGCCCGAGCATCGGCGGCACCCGCGCGAGCAGGTCGCAGCGTTCGATCCGGCGCCGCGCCAGGCGCTCGACCCGGTCGGCGTCGCCGCCCAGTTCGAGCAGGCGCAGACCGCGCCAGCGTTCGCCGAGCGCCAGCCCGGCTTCGATCAGCGCCGCGGCGCAGGCCAGCAGCAACACCGCCAGCGCCAGCGGCAGCAGCCGCGCGATCAGGTGGTGCAGCCAGTCGAAATGAATCATCCAGTCCATCGTCGGGTCGCCTCGTCGGGGTGTGGAGCGCGGCGGCGGTGACGCCGCGCGGAGTGGAGTAAGGAATCGCGCGGCGCGCGCCTCAGCGCGCCGTCAGGCCGCGCCGCAGGCCGAAGCCGATCAGCGCCAGCACCAGCAGGCCGACGATGGCCGCGGGAATCGGATGCCGGCGCGCCAGTTCCGCCGGCGCCATCCGGGTCAGTTCGCTGACGCGCTCCGCGCGCGGCGGCGCCGCTGCGGCCACCGCGGGTTTCGCAGCGGCCGGCCGGGCCGCGACCGGCTTCGCGGGCGCCCGCGCCGGCGCGGGTTCGGGCTGCGCCGGCGCCTGCGCTTCGCGTTCGGCGCGCACGGCCGCGCGCTCGATCCGCGCCCGCTCCGCCGCACCGCGCGCGAACGTCGACACCGCGCCGCGTTCGCCGCGCGCGCGCGCCAACACTTCGTCCAATTGCGCCTGCGCCGCCGGCAACAGCTTCGGCCGCAGCCACGCCCACATCGGATGATCCGGCGCGGCGTGTCCGCTGCCGGGCAGGCCGTTGCGCGCGACCAGTTCGGTCAACTCGCCGCCGAGCCGGCGCACGTTCGCTTCCGGCGTATGCCAAAAGCCCTTGTGCGCGGCCACCAGCATCAGCGCCAGCATGTGCGCCTTGGCCTGCTGCGCATGGCCGCGCGAGAGGAAATCGTTGACGCCGAGCTTGTGCTTGTCGTCGAGATAGACGCTCTGCACTTCGTCCCAAGCCCAATCGTGGATCACGTCGGGCCGCGTCACTTGCCAGCCCCACAGGTTCTCCAGAAACTCCTGGCTCATCGTGCGCGCGCCGGCGTAGCCGTGGCGCATCAGCGGACGGATCCATTGCGGGTTGAGGTAACGGCCGCGGAATTCGCGCAGCAGCGCCGCTTCCAGCGGCTCGACATCGGCGCGGTCGGCGTCGGCGTTGTAGAGCACCTGCGCTTGCGGCACGCGGCCGGTCAACGTTTCCGCCGCCAGCGACAAGCCGCCGAAATAATCGAAGGCGTCGTTGTTGTCGAGCAAGCCGTACAGATGCGACGCGCGGCCGTGATAGGTGCGCGCGACCGACCGCAAACCGGTCTCGAACGCACGGTGCGCGGCGATGCCGTCGGCGTCCAGGCCGTAGGCGTGCCCCATGCGGTTGAGATACGCGCGGCCGATCTGGCCGCGGTCGCGCCATGCGCCGGAGCGTTCGGTGAGGCGGTTGACGCCGGCGCCGTACGCGCCGGGCGCGTCGCCGAAGATCCGCCACGCCGCTTCGCGCCCGGCCGCGGCGATCTCCAGCCCCTGCCCGCGCAACGCGTCGGTGCGCTGCACCCACTCGCGCGCGACGCCGTTGCCGTCGATGGGTTCGTCGCCGGTTTGCAGTTGTTCGCCCAGCGGCGCCAGCGCCGCGTCGAGCGCCGGACCGAGTTCGGGCCGCTGCTTGCGCAGCCGCTGCGCGCTGGCGGCCAGCGCCATGCGGCCGCCGCGGTCGAGCAGCACGACGAGGTTCGGATACAGATCGCGGAACAGGCCCGAGGTGGTGACGATCACATCGCGCCGCGTTTGTCCGGCCGGCATCGGCTTGAGTTCCAGCCCTTGCACGATGCCGCGCGCGTTCCAGCGCGGCTGCACGCCCATCAGCGCCAGCGAGAAGCCGACCATGACGCCTTCGTCGCGCACCGCGTCGGACGCCCACAGCACCACCGCTTCGCTGCCGCTGCCGCCGCCGCTTTGCGCGAGCACGCGCGCGGCCTGCTCGGCGCCCAGGCGCTGGGCCAGCGGCGACGGCAGCACGTCGCCGTCGAGGCCGTGGAAGTTGCGCCCGGTCGGCAGCGATTCGGGCGCGCGCAGCGGGTCGTTGCCCTTGCCCGGCAGCACGAAACCGCCGTCCAGGCCGTGCAGCAGCGCGGCCATTTCCGCCGGCGGCGAGGCTTTGAGTTTGTCGCGCAAGACCTCGCGCTCGCCGAGCCCGCGCATCGAGTCGAGCATGGTGTCGAGCTGCTGCGGCTCCCACGCCTGCCCGAACACGTGCAGGCCGTGCGGCATGAACTTCTCTTGCAGCTTGGTCAGGTAATGGCCGATCTCGTGCGCGAGCAGATCGTCGTCGGTCTGCTCGAAACCGATGCCGCGCACCTTGAGCACGTCGGCCATGCTCGCTTCCAGTTCGGCGCGCAGCTGCAGCGCTTCGACCTGCTCGCGCATCTGCGCGGCCGCCTGCGCGCGCAACGGTTCGCTAGTGCTGCTCTCGAAGCTCTCCACCAACTGGCGCAAGGTCAGCAAGCGGTCGTAGAGCGCGGTCGCGGCCAGCGGCGGGGTCAGGTGATCGACCATCACCGCCAAGCCGCGGCGCTTGGCCTGGGTGCCTTCGCCGACACCGTCGACGATGTAGGGATACACGCCGGGCACGTCGCCGGCGATCAGTCGCGAGTAATCGTCGGACGCCAACCCCACGGCCTTGCCGGGCAGGAATTCGTAAGTGGAATGGCGGCCGACATGGACGATGGCGTCGGCGCGGAACACGTCGCGCAGCCAGTGGTAGTACGCGAGGTATTGGTGCGGCGGCGGAATCTGGGTGTTGGCGTGCAGCAGTTCCTCGTCGACTTCCCAGCCGCGCGGCGGCTGCGGGCCGATGAAGACATTGCCCAGGCGCAGCCCGGGCAGCACCACCGCGTCGCCGTGGGTCATCACCTTGCCGGGCGCGGCGCCCCAGCCGCGCAGGCCGGGGATATTCAGCGCTTGCAGCGCGGCTTGCGCGGCGTCGGCTTCGGCGCAGGCGGCTTCGTCGGTCTCGCTCTTCAAGCAGCGCAGATGCGCGTCGATCAAGCCGCGGAACTTCGCCAACGCCGCGTCGCGCGAGGGATGGTCGATGCCTTCGAGCAGATGCAGCAGTTCGCGTTCGGCCTCGCGCACGCGGCGCTCGCCGAGTTCGGTCTCGTGCGCGGCGCGCGCCAGCGCGACCTGCGCGCGCAGCCGCGCGAGCGGGCCGTCGGACACCTCGCCGCGCACCGATTCGGGCAGGGTCGCGAACCAGCGCCGGTAGTCGTCGCCCGACATCGTCTGCGCGTGCTGCGCCAGCGCCGCCAGTTCGCCGTTGTCTTCGGGCGTGTTGACGCCGACGCGCATCATCGCGTCGAGCAGCGCGTCGGGCGTTTCCGGCAGCCCGTCCACGGCGTAGCCCTGCGCGCGCATCGCGCGCAGGATGCCGTGCAACGAGGCCGGCACGTCGAGGTTGTCGGCGCCGATGTTCTGCCGGCCCGGCGGGTGGTTGTAGTAGATCAGCGCGATCTTGCGCTGCGCCGGCGGCGTCTCGCGCAGATGCCGCCAACGCAGCGCGCGCTCGACCAATGCGTCGATCTCCGGCGCCAGCGCTTGCGGCCGTTGCAGGCGCACGCCGGTGAGCGGGTCGATGCGGGCCGGGCCGGCCGCGGCCAGCACCATCGGCTGGCTGCTGCCTTGCAGTTCCGACATCGCCACGCGGTACTGCACGCTGGAGATCGGCAAGCCGTCGCCGGACAAGCGCCACTGCGCCGCGCTGCGGTCGAGCATGCGGATCGCCTTGAACACCGGCACATCGAGCTTGGCGATCGCGGTGCTGGCGGCGTCGCGGCCTTCGGCGGCGCCGACGACGAAATCCTGCAGCACGACCAAGCCCGCCAGCGGTTGCGCGCCGAGCAAGGCGGGCAAGCGCTGCACCGCGTCCAGCGAGGCCTCGCCCCAGCGCGCGTACAGGCCCAGGCAGGCCAGCCCGCGCGCCTGCGCCCGCGCGCACAGCGCGTCGCCGGCGACGGTGTCGGCGTTGTTGAGGTCGAGCACGGCCAGCAGCGGCCGCGCGTCGGCGGCCGGCGCGTTCACCACCGTGCCGTTCTGGCGCAGGATCAGATCCGGTTGCGGCTGCGCTTTCGGCACCGCGCCGCCGTCGAGCAGGAAGCGCAGCGCGCGGCGCAGGTTGTCCTGCCCGCCTTCGCGCCACAGCGCGCGCACGTCCAGCCATTCGCTGGCGAAGGCGTCGGCGCGGGCGCGCGCCAGCAGCGCCGGCGGCGGCGCATCGGCGGTGAGTTGGCCGAGTTCGTTCTGGGTCAACGCGCGCAGGTCGCGGCGCTCGTCGTAGCTGGCGTAGGCCAAGCCGCTTTCGCCGTGGAAGGCGTACAGGCGGCGCGGGCCATGGCCTTGCCGGCGCAGGCGTTGCGCGGTTTCGCGCAGGCGCACGCCTTGCTCGCCGAACAGCGCTACCGCGATCACCGCGTCGCTGCCGGCGACGAGTTGCTGCAGCTGCGCCTTGTCCAGCGCTTCGAGTTGCTGCGGCGTGCGCAGCACGATGCGGTCGCCGCTGCGCGCGGCCAACACCGCTTGCGCCGCCTCGGCCGTTTCCGGCGCCGCGCGTTCGGACACCACGCCGAGCACCGTCGCCGCTTGCGCGGATGTCGTCGACACCGCCGTCAGCGCGGCCGCGAGCGCGCACCGTTTCCACCAAGCTTTCACCGCCGCACGCACACGCCGCATCGCCGACCTCGCTGTGCGCACGCCCTGTGCGCATCGATGGATGGGATGGACGCGTGGAAAGGATGTCGGGCACGAACGGCGCGAAACGCAGCGACCGGCGCGCGACGCCGCCCTCCGCAACGTCCACCGCGAACGCATCGGCCGGTCTCCGGGCTCGCGGGGGCCGGACCGTCGATGCGATCCGGCAGCCTCGGCGCCTTCCCGGAGAGAGTTCTCCAGTGGCTGTATGCCGAGGTTTCGCCCGCCTACCGTTGCAGGGGCAGCGCCGGAATGGCGTGCAGTCGAACTGCGCGCGCACCGGCTTCCCGTTTAACCGCGCCGCCGGACGGCGGTGCGGCACCTGATGCAAAGCCGGCGCAATCTAGCACAGGCGTGCGTGCGCGGGGTCGGCGTTGCGACGGGCGGCGGGGTATGGAGAGGTCGCGGGTGGAATGAAGGTTGCGCCGCGAGCGGCCACTCCGCGGTCGCAGCTTGCGCAGCTCCTACAGGGGCTCCGGCTGCTACGCGATCTGACTGTAGGAGCGGCGTGAGCCGCGACCGCGTCACTGCGCTTACTACGCGACCGGCCACCCTCGGTCGCAGCTTACGCAGCTCCTACAGGGGGCTTCGGCCGGTTCGGCGCGCGCCGGGCTCAACCTTCGTGCACGTAGCGCTCGACCGTGGCCTCGATGCCCTTGCTCAATTCCATGATCTTGAGCGCGTACTCCGCCAGGCGCTTGTCGTCTTCGGTGACCGGCGTCCACGGCGGCACCGGCGTGGGCTTGCCTTCGACGGTGTCCATCGCCACGAACACGATCACGCAATGCGTGCACAGGCGCTCTTCGGATTCGCCGTCGTCCAGGCCCGGGTCGCGCGCCTTGACGTCGACGGCGAAGTGCATGCTGCTGGTGCCGGTGTGGATCAGCTTGGTGTGCACGGTGACCAGATCGCTGATCCGGATCGGCGCGACGAAACGGATGCCGCCGACCGCGACGGTGACGCTGTACTTGCCGCTCCAGCCGACCGCGGCGGCGTAGCCGGCCTGATCGATCCACTTCATCACCATGCCGCCGTGGACCTTGCCGCCGTAGTTGACGTCGGTGGGCTGGGCGAGGAAACGCAGGTTCAATTCGCGTTGCTGGCCTTTCATGCGTGGGCTCCCTGAACGCGCAGGTGGCGGACGACGGCGGCGCCGACGCGGTGCACGGCTTCGCGCTGGCGTTCGTCGGCGAGTTCGCCGTAATCGTACAGCTTGTCGCCGGCCTGACCGACCGCGACCTGCTGCGGCACCACGATCAGCCCGAGCTTGGCCAGCGCGTCGCGCAGCACCAGCAGCGAGCGCAGCCCGCCCAGCGGCCCCGGCGAGGCCGAGACGATGCCGGCGACCTTGTCGGCGAACAGCGTGGTGCCCGAGCGGCCGTCCGGGAGCGGGCGCGAGATCCAGTCGAGGGTGTTCTTGACCAGCGCCGGCATCGAACCGTTGTACTCGGGCGTGGAGATCAGCAGGCCGTCGTGCTGCGCCATCAGTTCCTGCAGGCGGCGCGCGTTCTCGGGCATGGCCTCGGCCTCGATGTCGCCGTCGTAGACCGGCAGCGAGTAATCGCGCAGCTCGATCAGGCTGACGTCGGCGCCGGCGGCGCGCGCGCCCTCGGCCAGCACCGGGATCAGGCGGCGGTTGTAGGAACCCGAGCGCAGGCTGCCGGCGAAGGCGAGCAGGCGCGGGGGCGAGGCGGTGAGGCTGGCGGACATCGGCGAACTCCGTGGGCTGGCGCTGCGGATTATGCGCGAGCGGCCCGCGGATCGCGCACGTCCTTCGCTCACGCCCGCCCGCCCCACAAACGAAAACCCCGGCCGCGGCCGGGGTTTTCGCCGAAACGGCGCGTCGCGCCGGCTCACTTCTCCTGCTTGAACTCGCCGAACTCCTTGAGCTGCGATTCCACCGCCTTGTAGTCGCCGACCACGATGATCGACTGGTCCTTGGCGGCGTAGTACTTCTTCGCCATCGCCTGCACCTGGGCGGCGTCGACCGCGCGGATCTTCGGCACGTACTCGCCGAGGAATTCCGCCGGCAAACCGATCAGCCAGTTGGTGGCGAGGCTGGAAGCGACCGAGCCCTGCTGCTGGTTGTTGATCAGATAACCGCCGGCGACGTAGCGCTTGGTGTCTTCGAGTTCCTGCGCCGGCACCGGGTAGTCGTTGAGGCGGCCGAATTCGTAGATGAATTCGCCCAGCGAGGCGCCGGTGACTTCGTTGCGCACGTCGGCCGCGGCCTGCACCGCGCCGCCGGCGCGCATCGCGCTGATGCCGCCGCGCGCGCCGTAGGTGTAGCCCTTGTCCTCGCGCAGGTTCTGCATCAAGCGGCTGCTGAAGCCGCCGCCGAGAACGATGCCGGCCAGTTGCGCCGGCACGTAGTCGGGGCTGGTGGCGGCGAGGCCGGGACGGCCCAGGCGCACCGCCGACTGCACGCTGCCGTCGCGCTGGACGAAGATGCGCTGCACGGGCGCGCTGGTGCGCGCCGGCGCGGCGTCGGCGACCGGCTCGCCGCTGGCCTTCCAGCCGCCGAACGCCGCTTCGGCGAGCTTGAAGCCCTGCTCGGCGGAGATGCGGCCGGCGATCACCAGCAGCGCGCGGTCGGGACGGAAGCGGCGCGCGTGTTCGGCGCGGACTTTCTCGGCGGTGACCGCGTTGATCGAGGCTTCGGTGAGCTGGGTGCGGGCGTAGGGATGATCGCCGTACACCGCCGCCGACAGCGCGCGCGTGGCCTTGTACGCGGGCTGCGCCTGCGAGACTTTCAGGCTCTGCAGCGCGTTGGTCTTGGCCAGTTGCACTTCGGCGTCGGGGAAGCTCGGGGTCTGCGCGACTTCGGCGATCAGCTGCAGCATCGGCGCGGCCTGCGAGGCCAGCGCGTCGCCGCTCAGGGCCACGCCGTCGTTGAGCGCGCTGGCGCCGATGGTGCCGCCGTAGCCCTGCGCGGCCTCGGCCACGGCCTTGGCGTCGCGCTTGGCGGTGCCTTCCACCAGCAAGCCGGCGTAGAGCGAGGCGAAGCCGGGCGCATCGCTCGGGTCGGCGGTGTGGCCGGCGTTGCGCACGGTCAACACGTAGTCGACGCGCGGCAGGCCCTGGCGCGGCACCACCCACACTTCCAGACCGTTGGCGAGGGTCTTGCGGGCGATCTGCGGCACCGGCAGCGGCTTGTCGGCGGCCAGCGGCGGCAGGCGTTCGGGCAGCGCGACCGACGCGGCGTCGGCGGCGCCGGCGCCCAGGCTCAAGATCAGCGCGAGCGACAGCGCGAGAGGGTTGTTCTTCAGGCTCATGGCGTCGCTCTCCTCAGTTCTTCGCCGGCGCGGCGGCGGGCGCGGCGGCAGCGGCGGGCGCCGGGCCGAGCGCGGCCGGGCGGCGGTCGATGACGGTGCGGTTGGCGCGGGTCAGATAGGTCTTGGCCACGCGCTGCAAATCGGCCGAGGTCACGCCTTCGATCAGCCCGGGAATCTTGTTGACCGCGTTGGCGTCGCCCCACAGCGTCTGCATCAGCGCCAGGGTGTCGGCGCGCTGGATGAAGGCGTCGAGGCTGTTGTACCAATCGGCCAGCATCTTGGTCTTGACCCGCTTGAGCGTGGCCGCGTCGACGCCGTTCTGGGCGATCTTCGCCACTTCCTCGTCGATCACCGCCAGCACCGCGTCGGCGCTGCTGTCGGGCTTGTACAGCGCGAACAAGGTGTAGAGCGTGGGGCCGTTGTAGTTCCAGGCGTCGCCCAGGCCGTACAGCGGCTCGACGTTGATCGCGATCTGGCGCTGCTTGACCAGCGCCTGATACAGGCGCGAGGCGTCGTCGCCGGCGAGCACGCTGCCGAGCACCGCCATCGGCGCCTGGTCGCGGCTGCCGCGCGCGGGCATCTTCCAGCCGGCGGCGATCGCCGGCACCTGCGCCAGCGCGTCGGTCTGGACGATGCGCTTCTCGGCGGCGTTCAGGCCTTCGGCGTAATCCGGCGGCGGCGGCGTCGGGCGGCCGGCGACCGCGCCGAAGTACTTGTCGGCCAGGGCGAAGGCCTCGGCCGGCTCGATGTCGCCGGCGATGCCGACCACGGCGTTGTTGGGGCCGTAGTAATCGCGATGGAACGACTGCACGTCGGCGAGGCTGGCGTTTTCCAGATCCTGGAAGCTGCCGTAGCCGTCGTGGTTGTTCTCCCACTTCTCGAACGCGTATTGGCCGATGTCGATCCACATGAAGCCGCCGTAGGGCTTGTTCTTCACGTTGACCCGGATCTCTTCCTTGACCACGTCCTGTTGGTTCTTCAGCGTGGTCGGGTTGAAGTCCAGGGTCTTCATGCGGTCGGCTTCCAACCACAGGATGCGCTCGAGCGCGGACACCGGCGCGACTTCGATGTAGTTGGTGTAGTCCGGGCGGGTCGAGCCGTTGTTGCGGCCGCCGCCGCCGCTGATGACCTTGTCGAACACGCCCTTGCGCGCGGTCGGGGTGCCCTGGAACATCAGGTGTTCGAACAGATGGGCGAAGCCGGTGCGGTTCTTCGGCTCCAGCCGCATGCCGACGTGATAGACCACGCTGACGCCGACGGTCGGCGAGCTGTGATCGGGCGATACGACCACGGTCAGTCCGTTGTCGAGTTTCTTGACCGCCACCGGCAACTGCCAACGGTCGCTCTCGGCGGCGGACGCGGTCGCGAACGCAGCGGAGGCGAGCGTGGTCAGGCCGGCGAGCAGCACGCAGAGGTGACGCTTGCGCATGGAGGGCTCCCTGTCCTGTCGTGGTGAACCGCGCCGGCGAAACGCGGGCGCAGCATCGCGCAGACTAACCCGAGCCGGGGCCGCCGGTGCGGGTCGGAAGTCACGTGGGGAGATCGCCGCCGCTGGCCGTTGCGGCGCCGATCGCCGACACTGTGCGCCTGCCTTCCCCGCCGTGCCGATCCCGATGCCGTACACCCCGATCGTAGCCACCCTGGGCTACGTGATTTCGCCCGATGGCCGTCAGGTCCTGATGGTCCACCGCAACGCCCGACCCGACGACCACCAGCTCGGCAAGTACAACGGCCTGGGCGGCAAGCTCGAGCCCGACGAGGACGTGCTGGCCGGCATGCGCCGCGAGATCCGCGAGGAAGCCGGGATCGAATGCACTCAGCTGCAGTTGCGCGGCACCATCAGCTGGCCCGGCTTCGGCAAGCGCGGCGAGGACTGGCTCGGCTTCGTGTTCGTGGTCACCGCGTTCGAGGGCGAGGCCTACACCAGCAATCCCGAAGGCACGCTGGAGTGGGTCGCTATCGACCGCCTGCACGAATTGCCGATGTGGGAAGGCGACCGCGAATTCCTGCCGCTGGTGTTCGACCGCGACCCGCGGCCGTTCCACGGGGTGATGCCGTATCGCGAAGGGCGGATGGTGTCGTGGAAGTATTCGCGGGTGTGAGCGGCGCCGTGGGCGCGGCGATCTGAGCCGCGGCGGCGCCCAGGGCTCCGAGAAGCCCAGAGTCCGAGCCTAGCGGCCGATCGCATCGGCCGCGCGCGCTCAGGCCTTGCCTTCCTCGATCCCGACGTCGGTCGGCGCCGCCTCGTACACCTCGCGGTCGAGCAAGCCGGTCTCCTTCGCCACCAGCACCGGCACCAGCATCTGCCCGGTCACGTTGGTCATCGTGCGCATCATGTCGAGCACGCGGTCGATGGCGTAGAGGTAGCCGATGGTTTCCAGCGGCAAACCGGCGGCGCTGAGCACCACGGTGGCCATGATCACCGCGGTGCCGGGGACGCCGGCGGTGCCGAAGCTGCCGAGCACCGAGGCGATCAGCACGATGAAGTACTGGTCGGCGGTCAGCGGCGTGCCGGTGTATTGCGCGATGAACACCGCGCACAGCGCCGGATAGATCGCGCCGCAGCCGTCCATCTTGATGCTCGCGCCCAAGGGCGAAGCGAACGCCGCGTAGTCCTTGTTGACGCCGAGGTTATGGGTGATCGAGCGCATCGCCACCGGCATCGCGGCGAAGCTCGACGAGCTCACGAACGCCACCTGCATGCCGGGCGCGGCGCCGCGGAAGAACTTCAGCGGGTTGAGGCCGTGCGCCAGCAGCAGCGCGCTGTAGACCACGACGATGTGGAACGCGCAGGCCACGTACAGCGCCAGCACGAAATTGCCCAGCGGCAGCAGCTTCTCGAAGCCGTAGGCGCCGACCAGCGCGGCGATCAGGCCAAAGGTGCCGATCGGCGTGACTTCCAGGACGAAGCGGGTGACCTGGATCATCAGGTCGCTGGCCTCGCCGACCAGCTTGCGCACGCCGGCGACCTTGTCGCCGAGCTTGACCATCGCGAAGCCGAGCAGGCCGGCGAAGAAGATCACCGGCAGGATCGAGCCCTTGCCCACCGCCAGCACGGTCTCGCCGGCGGCGTTCTTGGTCGTGCCGATGCCGGTCAGGGCGTAGAACGGATTGCTCGGCACCACGTCGAGCAGCACCTTGGTCACGCTGGGCACGTCGCGCGGCTTGTACGCCGAGTCCATCGCCAGCCCGATCACGCCGGTGCCGGGCTGCAGGATCGTGCCGACCGCCAGGCCCACCGCCACCGCCAATACCGCGGTGATCGCGAACCACAAGAAAGTGCGGCCGCCGAGCGCGGCGATGGATTTCTGCCCGTGCAGCGAGGCCACCGCGTTGATCACCGCGAAGAACACCAGCGGCACCGCGATCATCTTGATCAGGGTGACGTAGAGATCGCCGAGCGGCCCGAACCAGGTTTCCGCCGCCGGCCCCAGCGCCCAGCCGGCCAGCGCGCCGAGGACGAAGCCGCCGACCACGCGTTGCCAGAACGGGATGCGGAACCAGGCGGAGAACAAGGCGGTCATCGCGGGCTACCGGAGTCGAGGGTGGCGGGAAGGGCGCGCCGTCAGCGCGGGACGGGCCCGGGGGACGACACGATAAACAGCTTGAACCGCGCGCCGGCTAATCCAAGTGCATAAGCGCGCAACCAAACGTCATGACTGTGAGCCGCATCGGCAAAATCGCGCGAGGACGCCGCGGCGCTCACGAGCGCGAGCGTCCCGCGCGCGCCGGCGCCGCGGCCGCGCGCTTGGCCGGCGCGGCCGGCTTGGCGGCCGCGCGCGACGCGGGCTTGGCCGGTTCGACGGGCGCCTCGGCGCTGGTTCCGGCGAACAGGATCGCGCGCAGCAAACCCGGGAAGCGCTGCTCCAAATCGTCGCAGCGCAAGGTGTTGAGATACTGCGTTCCGGATTTGACCGTGTGCACCAGACCGGCCGAACGCAACACATCGAAATGCCGCGACAGGGTCGCCCGCGGCAAGGCCAGTTCCTTCTCCTCGCACACGCGGATGCACGACACGGGCTTATCGCGGCTCAGGCCGCGCGCCAGGCTCAAGCGCACCGGATCGGCCAGCGCATACAGCACCGAGGTCAGTTCGATATCGGCGGTGGCGGGGTGATGCAGGGGTCTCATGCTCACAGCTTGCTACAAGCGGACTAGGCCCGCTATGCTTTCCGTAGTTCCGAATATTGGAACAATAGTAGCACGCGCCGGCAGCCGCCGACCCCACCGCCGCGCAACCCACCATTCCCCAATCCCCTCTTTCCCCGCTCCCCTTCTTCCCCACCCCACTCCCGCTCCCGCCCCCTCGTGAACAAACCGCTCTTCGCCCTCCTCCTCGGCGCCTTCGCCCTGGGCTCCGCCGAATTCGGCACCGTCGGGCTGATTCCCTCGCTCGGCCACCAGTTGCAGCGCGGCAGCGACGAGTTGGGCTGGCTGGTCGCGGTCTACGCCATCGGCGTCACCGTCGGCGCGCCGCTGCTGACCCGCTGGCTGCAGCGCTTCGATGTGCGCGCGACGCTGGCGGTGTCGATGGCCGCCGCCGGCGCGCTGACCGCGCTGGTCACCGCCACCGACCACTTCGGCCTGCTGCTGGCCGCGCGCGCCCTGCTCGGCGCCAACCACGGCCTGTTCTTCTCGCTGGCGATGCCGCTGGCCGGCCGGCTGAGCCCGCGCTCGACCATCGAAGGCATGGCCCAGGTGGTGTCGGGCCTGACCATCGCCATCGTGCTGAGCATTCCGATCATGGGCTTCGTCAGCGACCACTACCGCTGGCAGGCCGCGTTCTGGCTACTGGCCGCGGCCTACGCGCTGGCCGCGGCGGCGATGTGGCGCTGGATTCCGGCCGACGCCGGCGCGCGCGAGCCGGGCGCGCACGCGGCCGGCTTCCTGCAAGTCGCTTCGAACCCGCGCGTGCTGTCGGCGCTGACGAAGATCGTGCTGCTGTTCGGCGGCTACTTCATCGCCTACACCTACCTGCCCAAGCTCATCATCGATTCGCTCGGCTACAGCCAGGACGGCGCCAACGGGCTGCTGTTGCTGTTCGGCATCGGCGTGGTGCTGGGCAACCACGTCGGCGGCATGGCCGCGGCGCGTTTCGGCACCGCGCGCACCATCGGCTTCAACTACGCGTTGATCGCGGTGTTGTTTCTGGCGATCTACGGTTTGGTCGGCCTGCCGCCGGCCGCGTACGCCGGGATTCTGGTGCTCGGATTGTTCGCGATGAGCGCGACGCCGTCGCTGGGGCATTACGGCATCGAAGTGTCGCGGCGGCTGATTCCGGGTTCGGCGGAGATCGCCTCGAGCCTGACCGTGTCGGGCTACAACATCGGCATCGCGCTGGGTTCGCTGGTCGGCGGCGCGGTGCTGCGGCAGGTCGGGCTCAATCAGGTGTTGGTGGTGGCCGCGGCGGTGATCGGGTTGGGGTTGGTGGTCAACGCGTTGGAACAGCGCGCGGATCGGCGCTTGGGCATGGCGATTTGATGCGGGGTTCGATGCGGTTGCGGGTTCGCGGTCGCGGCTTGCGCCGCTCCTACAGGGAGGCCATGCGGCGGCCGCAGCCGCTGTAGGAGCGGCGCAAGCCGCGACTGCGCCCTCCCACGCCGCCGCGCAGGCACCGACGCGCAGGCCGCGAATCGCCGCCCCCCCCGCCAGCCACGATCCGCAAAGCCCGCCTCCGCCGCGGTCCTTTCGCCGTCACGCACCCAGGGCATAATCGCCGGCTCGTCCGTCCAACGCCCGGCCCGCCCATGTCCAAGCTGCGTTCCGCCTCCGTGTTCCTCGTTCCCGCGCTGCTGACCGCCTGCGCGGCGGCCGCTCCGGCCACCCGCGCCGATGCGCCTTCGGCCGGCGTCGTCATCGACGTGCCGACGATCAAGCACCCGCAAGAGGAAACCCCGGCGTGGTGGTACCGCGACGGCGCCGCCCAGGCCGCGCAGCGCGGCGCGCCGCAGGCCAAGGCCAAGAACGTGATCCTGTTCGTCGGCGACGGCATGAGCCTGACCACGGTCGCCGCCGCGCGCATCCTCGCCGGCCAGCTCAAGGGCGCGCCGGGCGAAGAGAACCGGCTGAGCTGGGAGCGCTTCCCCTCCACCGCGCTGAGCAAGACCTACAACACCGATTCGCAGACCCCCGATTCGGCCGGCACCATGAGTTCGATGGCGACCGGGGTGAAGACCCGCGCCGGCGTGCTCAGCATCGGCCAGAAGGGCCTGCGCGGCGACTGCGCCGAAGCGCTCAAGGCGCCGATGCTGACCTTGTGGGAACTGGCCGCGAGCAGCGGCCTGGCCACCGGCGTGGTCACCACCACCCGCGTCACCCACGCCACCCCGGGCGCGACCTTCAGCCACTCGGCCGAGCGCAACTGGGAAAACGACATGGACCTGCCCGAGAAGGCCAAGGCCCAGGGCTGCGTCGACATCGCCCGGCAGATGATCGAAACCCCGTACGGCACCGGCCCCGACGTGCTGCTCGGCGGCGGCCGCGCCAACTTCATGACCGTCGAACAGCGCGACCCGGAATACGACGACAAGGTCGGCCAGCGCCTGGACGGCCGCGACCTGATCGCGACCTGGAAGCAGCGCCACCCGAACGGCAACTACGTCTGGAACGCCAAGCAGTTCGCCGCGGCGCCCAAGGATCAGCCGCTGTTCGGCCTGTTCGAACCCGACCACATGCAGTTCGACCACGACCGCCCGCAGGACGGCGCCGGCGAGCCCTCGCTGAAGGACATGACCTTGGCCGCGATCGAGCGGCTCAAGCGCAATCCCAACGGCTACGTGCTGCTGGTCGAAGGCGGCCGCATCGACCACGCCCACCACATGGGCAACGCCTACCGCGCGCTGACCGACACCATCGCCCTGAGCGAAGCCGTGGACGCGGCCAATCAGGCGACTTCGGCTGACGACACCCTGATCCTGGTCACCGCCGACCACTCCCACACCCTGAGCTTCGTCGGCTACCCGGTGCGCGGCAACCCGATGCTCGGCAAGGTGCGCGGCACCAGCGGCGAGGACGGCGACGCCAACGACTACGCCCGCGACGCGCTCGGCAAGCCCTACACCACGCTCAACTACAGCAACGGCCCGGGCTACACCGGCGCCAGCGCGCAGCAGCCCGAAGGGCCGCACACCTTCCCGCACACCGTCAGCGGCACGATGGAGATCGAGAAGGGCCGCCCCGACTTGACCAAGGTCGACACCGAAGCGCCCGACTACATGCAAGAAGCGCTGGTGCCGACCAGCAGCGAGACCCACGGCGGCGACGACGTCGGCATCTGGGCGCGCGGCCCCGGCAGCGCCGCGGTGCGCGGCAGCGTCGAGCAGAACACCATCTACCACTTCCTGCTCCAGTCCATGCCCAAGCTGCGCGCCGCGCTGTGCGCCAAGGGCGATTGCGACGCGCACCAGATCCCGGTGACGCTGCCCAAGCCCGAGGACTTCAAGAGCGCGCGCTGAAGCGGGGCTCGTCGGGCTTCGGCTCGGCGCGATGCGAGGGAAACGACGGCGGCCCGTGCGCGGGCCGCCGTTTCTTTTTGGGGATGTGGGCGACGGGCTTGGTTGTGGGCGTGGGAGTGGGTGCCGTTGCCGGACCGGGTGCCCGTACCGATGCCGATGTCGCTTTCGGTGTCGCTTTCGGTGTCGGTGTCGGTGTCGGTGTCGGGTGTTGGGTGTTGGGTGTTGGGTGCTGGGTGCTGGGTGCTGGGTGCTGGGTGTTGGGTGCTGGGTGCTGGGTGCTGGGTGCTGGGTGCTGGGTGCTGGGTGTTGGGTGTTGGGTGTTGGGTGTTGGGTGTTGGGTGTTGGGTGCTGGGTGCTGGGTGCTGAGCGGCGGGTGGCGAGCGGCGGGCGGCGGGCGGCGGGCGGCGGGCGGCGGGCGGCGGGCGGCGAAAATCAAAATGGGTTCCGGCTTTCGCCGGAATGACGGCGGGAAGGTAATGACGGTGGGGAGGTTGCGCTCTCACTTCCCGTCATTCCGGCGAAAGCCGGAATCCATTTTGCTGTGCCCCGCAATCGCCCATGCCGCTGGACAAAAAAACGCCAATCCGCCGAATCCCCCGCCGCGCAAGGCGTGAAACCCGATTCCAGCGCGTGTGTCCGCAGCGTTGTCCACAGCCTGTGTGGATAGCCGCGAGCCATCGCACGCCTGCAAACCCGGCATTTCCCGCTCCGCATCGCCCGCCCGCCGCGCTTTCCACCGCTGGCGAAATTTTCGCCATTCTTTGCGAACCCTTGCGGCGCAAGGCGTGGAACCCGATTCCAAAACGGCTGTCCGCAAGCTTGTCCACAGGCTGTGTGGATAGCCGCGCATCGCAGGCCGCCTGCAAAAGACGCCGACTAGGCGATAAGCGATCCCGCGTCAACCCAAGCGTTTTTCATCAGAATCCCGCGACTGGCGAAAATTTAGCCAATCTCACGAAAGCCTTGTCGCACAAGGCGTGAAACCCGATTCCACGACGGGTGTTCGCAAGTTTGTCCACAGGCGATGTGGATAGCGCATCGCGAAAAACCCCTGCTCCGGCCGCCTGATCGATTCGCGCGGTCTCGCTTCGTCCACGATTTCAGGCCTTTCCCCAAGCTGGACAAAAAATGTCCAAACTCCCGAAAGCCCCGTCGCATAAGGCGTGAAACCCGATTCCAACGCGGCTGTCCGCATGGTTGTCCACAGCCTGTGTGGATAGCGGCGCGCGCGATGACGAGCGGATCGCCGCGCGACGCGGCGCGCGTGGAACGCGTGAAACTGCCGTGCAAAGCCAAGTCGGCGCGCTTGTCCTCAGCCTGGACAAAAAATGACCAATCTCGCGAAAGGCTTGCGGGGCAAGGCGTGGAACCCGATGTCCCTGCGGCTGTCCGCATGCTTGTCCACAGGCTCTGTGGAAATCCGCGTACGCGGACGAAGCGACAGCAAACGCAAAACGGGGCGATGCCGCGGCGAAGCGGGTGTAGGAGCGACGGGAGTCGCGGCCAACCGAAGCGACGAAATACCGCGCCTCTCTCCGAAGACGCCTCACTTCCCGCGCTTCAAGAAGCGTGACCGATCATTCGCGGCTTCGGGGGCATGCGCTCATTGCGTCGCTTCGGTTGGTCGCGACTCGCGTCGCTCCTACAGACGGAAACGAAACATTCAGGCGATCCGACTCAGAACGGCTTAGCCAGCACCAGCCAAACGATCGCGATCAGCGCCAACAACGGCAGCTCATTGAACAAGCGCAACGTGCGCGAGGACGGCAGCTCCCGCCCCTTGTCCACGCCCTTGAGCCAGCGGCCGGTGAAGATGTAGTAGACCAGCAGCACCACGACCAGGGTCAGCTTGGCGTGCAGCCAGCCGCCGACGGCGAACATCTGCGGCAGGCCGTCGCCGAACACCCGGTAGCCCTGCCACATCAGCAGACCGCACACGAACGCGAGGCCGAACATGATGTGGCCGAAGCGATAGAGCTTGCGACCCATCAGCACCAAGCGCGCGCGCACCGCCGGCTCGCCGGCGCTTTCGGCGACGTTGACCAGGATCCGCGGCAGGTAGAAGACCGAAGCCATCCAGGCGATCACGAACACGATATGGAAGGTCTTGGTCCACAGATAAACGTTCATCGCGGGCTTCCTGGCAAAGGATCAGGTGGCGGTGCGGCTTCGGGCGTGTCGGGGCGCGCGGCCGGCGGCGCTTTAGGGCGCGGCGCCCCGGGCGCGTTAGGATGCCACGCTCCCCGCAGCCCGACGCCCGACCGCGTCGCGGTTCGATCCACCGCCGCGCGCGGCGCGCCAACGACCGGCACTACACCGCATGAGCAAACAGTACGACCGCCATTACTTCCAGCGCTGGTACCGCGACCCCGCCCTCAAGGACGAAGCCATCGGCGGCGCCGCGCGGCTGGCGCGCAAGGTCGCCCTGGCGGTGGCCGCGGCCGAGTACCACCTCGAGCGCCCGATCCGCAGCGTGCTCGATGTCGGCTGCGGCGAAGGCCCGTGGCGCGCGCCGCTGCTGAAGCTGCGTCCGCGCCTGCAGTATCTCGGATTCGACTCCAGCCAGTACGCGGTTGCGCGCTTCGGTCGCACCCGCAACCTGCATCTGGCGCGTTTCGGCGATTTCGAGTTCCTGCGCCCGTGCGCGCCGGTCGACCTGCTGATCTGCAGCGACGTCATGCACTACCTGGACACGCGCGAACTCGACCGCGGCCTGCGCGGGCTGGCCGAACTCTGCGGCGGCGTGGCGTTCCTGGAGACCTTCACCCGCGAGGACGGCATCGAGGGCGACACCGACGGCTTCAAGCGCCGGCCGGCCAAGTTCTATCGCGAGCGCTTCGCCGCGCACGGGTTCCAGGCCCTGGGATCGCATCTGTGGCTGGGGCCGGCGTTGGCGGGCGGGACGGCGGCGTTGGAGACTTCGGGCTGAGGGCCGATGCGGGCCGCTTGGGGACCGGTTTCGCCGTAAGCGCGGTGTCGCGGTCGCGGCTTGCGCCGCTCCTACAGGGCGCCGGCGCGGCTTCGATCCCGGCGGTAGGAACTGCGTAAGCTGCGACCGCGCAGCCGTAGGTCGCGTCGTAAGCGCGATGTCGCGGTCGCGGCTCACGCCGCTCCTACAGGGTGCCGACGCAGCTTCGATCCCGACTGTAGGAGCTGCGCAAGCTGCGACCGCGGTGTCGCAGGTCACGCCGAAACCACCGCTCCTACGCAAATCTCACCCCCATCCGCGACGCCCAGCCGCATTTCACGCGACCGCCATCGCAATCCGATATGCTGCGCCGCAGCAAACCGCCGGCGCCGGTCCCTGCCCGCGAAACGGGTTACCCTCCCGCGCCAGCCCTGCCCGCCACTGAGAGTCCGACCCGAATGCTGCTCTATCAGATGCACGAACTCGGCCGCGCCTGGATGGCCCCGATGACCTACTGGGCCGATGCCGGCGCGAAGATGTTCGCCGCGCCTGGCAGTTGGCTGTCCACCGTGCCCGGCGCCTCGCGCGTGGCCGCGGGCTGCGAACTGCTCTACCGGATCGGCAAGGATTACGAGAAGCCCGAGTTCGGCATCCACTCGATCCAGATCGACGGCGACACCTACCCGGTGATCGAGCGCGAGATGGCGCGCAAGCCGTTCTGCCGCCTGCTGCGCTTCAAGCGCTACGCCGACGACGCCGGCAACATCGCCGAGCTCAAGGACGATCCGCCGGTGCTGGTGGTCGCGCCGCTGTCGGGCCACCACGCCACCTTGCTGCGCGACACCGTGCGCACCCTGCTGCGCGACCACAAGGTCTATATCACCGACTGGGTCGACGCGCGCATGGTGCCGCTCGAGGAAGGCGCCTTCACCCTCGACGACTACGTCGCCTACATCCAGGACTTCATCCGCCAGATCGGCGCCGACACCCTGCACGTCATCAGCGTCTGCCAGCCGACCGTGCCGGTGCTGGCGGCGGTGTCGCTGATGGCCGCGCGCGGCGAGCCGACCCCGCGTTCGCTGGTGATGATGGGCGGTCCGATCGACACCCGCGAGAGCCCGACCAAGGTCAACGACCTGGCCGAGCACAAGCCGCTGTGGTGGTTCCAGAGCAATTTGATCCACCACGTCCCGGCCAATTTCCCCGGCCGCGGCCGCCGCGTGTACCCGGGCTTCCTGCAGCACAGCGGCTTCGTGGCGATGAACCCGGAGCGGCATTTCCAATCGCATTGGGACTTCTATCAGGACTTGCTCAAGGGCGACCTGGAAGACGCCGAATCGCACCGCCGCTTCTACGACGAATACAACGCCGTGCTCGACATGCCGGCCGAGTATTACCTGGACACCATCGAAGTCGTATTCCAGCAGCACCTGCTGCCGCGCGGCTTGTGGGACGTGGCCGGCGAGCGGGTCAACCCCGGCGCGATCAAGAACACCGCGCTGCTGACCGTCGAAGGCGAGCTCGACGACATCTCCGGCCAGGGCCAGACCCGCGCCGCGCACACCCTGTGCACCGGCGTGGCCGAGGCCGACCGCGAGCACCTCACCGTCGACGGCGCCGGGCATTACGGCATCTTCAGCGGCCGGCGTTGGCGCGAGCAGGTGTATCCGCGGGTGCGCGAGTTCATCGCCCGGTACGCCGATTGAGGCCTTGAGCGAGACGAAAAAGCCCGGCTTCGCGCCGGGCTTTTTTATTGCTTCGCGCTCGCGGCGTTGTTTCGGCGACGCCCTGTAGGAGCGGCGCGAGCCGCGACCGCGACATCGCGCTTACGTCGTCTGTGCGGTTTCGCGGTCGCGGCTCACGCCGCTCCTACAGGGGCCATCGCGACAACGAAAAAGGCCGACGCATGCGTCGGCCTTTTTCGTAATCGCCAGAGATCTCTTATCCCCACCGCACCAGCAGCGCTTTCGCCAACTGCGCATGCAGATAACCGATCCCGCGCGCCAGATGCAGGGTCAGGAACAGCAACACGATGCCGGTCAGCAGCGACAGCGGCCACAGCAGCGGCGCGGGCAGCAACCCCCAGCCGGCGACGTCGGTGCAGGCCACGTCCAGGCACATCACGCCCTGGAAGAACCCCAGCCAGACCGCCAGCGGAATGAAGATCAACGACAGCGACAACGCCAACGCCGTCACCGCGATGCTGAAATACGCCGTGCCCAGCGGCAGCATCAGCAGCAGATACAACAGCGTGCCCCATGTGCGCGGATCGGTGAACACCTCCTTGATCCGCTCCAGCCACGGCCGCTCGCGGTCGGTGTACAGCGGCCGGCGCGGCATGCGTTCGCCGAGCATGGTCTCCACCAACCGCCCTTCCACCAGCGCCAGCACCCGCACCGAGCCCAGGAACAGGATCAGCAGCGGCACGCCGACGATGAGGATCAACAGCCCCAGCGAGAGCGAGACGCCAGTGGTGACCCAGGTGAAGTAGAACGTGCCCGTCGCCAGCGACAGCAGCATGTAGAACAGCGCGCCGTAGGTGCGCGGCTCCAGCGCGACGCCGAAGAAGCGGCCCAGCCACGAACGCCGCGGCGCCGGCTTGGGCGGGCGCAGCGCGGTCTGCACGGTGACTTCGGTGTCGCGGTAGATCTCCGCGACCTCGTCCGGCGCGCCGTAGCTGCCGGCGACGCTGGCGATCACCTCGGCCTCGCTGCGGCCGGGGTTTTCGGCCATTTCCGAGCGCAGGTATTCCTCCGCGTCGTACAGCGCGTCCTGGATCAGCGCCGGATCGGCGCCGCGCAGCGCGTCGCGCAGACGCTGCAGGTAGTCGGGAATCGAACGCGGCAGATCGGCGTCGCGGCCGGCGGCGGCGTGCGCGGGATCGGCGCGTTCGGCGTCGGCCGGCGCGGTGTCGGCGGAGGTGGGGAGGTGGGCGGTGCCGGCTGTGACGTTCATGGATCGAGCCCCTGCAAGACGGAATCGACGGAGTCGCGGGTCGCGCGCCAGGCTTGCGCCCATTCGCGCAGAACCGCCCGGCCGCTGTCGGTGATGCGGTAATAGCGCCGCGGCGGGCCGGTCACCGACGGCTCGACGTGGCTGTCCAACAAGCCCGCCGCGCCGAGGTTGCGCAGCACCGGATACAGCGCGCTCTGCTTGCCGCTGAGCACGCCCTCGCCCTCGCGCTCCAGGCGCTTGGCGATCTGGTAGCCGTACATCGGCTCGTCCGCCGCGCCCAGCACCGCCAGCAGCGCCAGCGACACCGTCCCGGTGCTGAGCTCCTTCTGGAATTTGCGCAGGTGGCTGTCGAGGTCGGTCATGGCGGCGGGTGGGTAGTCTGGTGCTCAGGCTATTGCGAAGTTCGGTATAGCGAATGTGCCGGTAGTCACTGGGAGATAGCGGATAGGAGGTAGGAGGTAGAGACAGCGGGGGGCGTGCACTGCATTTGCTAACTCCTACCTCCTATCCGCTACCTTCTAGCTCCCCGCCCGCCACCGGAGCCGCCATGCACTTCCCCCGACCCGATCCCGATCAGCTCGCGCGCCTGCACCGCTTCGCCGGCGATTGGGCCGGGCCCGAGCTGGCCCAGCCCTCGCCTTGGGGCGCCGGCGGTCCGGCGCACGGGCGCGGGCGCTTCCGCGTCGGCCTGGACGGCGTCGCCTTGTTGCAGGACTACGAACAAGAGAAGGACGGCCAAGTGGTGTTCCGCGGCCACGGCGTGTTCCTGGTCGAACCCGACAGCGGCGACGTGCTGTGGTGGTGGTTCGACTCGTTCGGCTTTCCCGCCGAACCCGCGCGCGGTCGCTGGGACGGCGAGGTGCTGCGCTTCGAGCGCGCCACGCCGCGCGGCGAATCGCGCATGCGCTACGAGTTCGGCGGCGACAGCTACCGCTTCGTGATCGAGAATCGCTTTCCCGGCCAGACCGACTTCGCCGAATTCATCCGCGGCGACTACGCGCGCCAGGCCTGACCCCGAACCCGCAGCACAAAGGACGCTCATGACTTCGATTCCGCGCACCGCCCTGCTCGCCGCTTCGCTGCTGCTCGCCGCCGCCTCGGCCGGCGCCGCCGCGCCCGCCAAGGGCCGCACCATGCAGCAGGTGCTCGACGCCAGCCAGCCCGCCGACTGGCGCCCGCTGGACCCGCAAAACACCGTGTATCTGGAGCTCGAACGCGGCCGCGTGGTGATCGAGCTGGCGCCGCAGTTCGCGCCCGCGCACGTCGCCAACATCCGCGCGCTGGCCCACAACGGCTATTGGAACGGCTTGAGCGTCAACCGTTCGCAGGACAACTACGTGGTGCAGTGGGGCGACCCGGAAGAAGACGCGGCCAAGCGCAAGCCGCTCGGCGCGGGCGCCAAGGACAAGCTGCCGGCCGAGTTCGCGCGCAAGAGCGCCGGCCTGAAAATGACCGTGCTGCCCGACGCCGACGGCTGGGCCAAGCAAGCCGGTTTCGTCGACGGCTTCC
This sequence comes from Lysobacter sp. K5869, assembly GCF_018847975.1. Classification (NCBI taxonomy): domain Bacteria; kingdom Pseudomonadati; phylum Pseudomonadota; class Gammaproteobacteria; order Lysobacterales; family Lysobacteraceae; genus Lysobacter; species Lysobacter sp. K5869. The sequence continues at coordinate 5,303,830 of NZ_CP072597.1, forward strand.
CGGCCGCGCGCGATTCCGCCACCGGTTCGAGCTGGCTGACCCATTGCTACGGCACCGTCGGCGCCGGCCGCGACATGGCGCCCGATTCCAGCAACGGCAGCGAGCTGTACGTGGTGATCGGCCAATCGCCGCGCCACCTGGACCGCAACATCACCACGGTCGGCCGGGTCGTGCAGGGCATTGAACTGCTGTCGGTGCTGCCGCGCGGCACCGGCGCGCTCGGTTTCTACGAGAAACCCGAGCAGCGCGCGCCGATCGTCTCGATCCGGCTCGCCGCCGACGTGCCCGAGGGGCAGCGCGCCAAGCTCGAGGTGCTGCGCACCGATACGCCGCTGTTCGCCGAACTGGTGGAATCGCGGCGCAACCGTCGCGACGATTGGTATCTGCAGCCGGCCGGGCACATCAACGTGTGCAACGTGCCGTTGCCGGTGCGCGAGAAGAAGGGCTGAGTCGCCGCGGCGCTTCCGGCGAAACGCTCCCGGCCGTCATGCCCGCGAAGGCGGGCATCGAGGGCTATATCGGGAGCTCGCGCTGAAGTCTCTTAGTCCCCGCTTTCGCGGGGACGACGGGCGAGAAGGGACGCGAGGCGCCGCAGCGCGCCCGCTTACTTGCCGACCCGCCCCAGCACCTGATGCTGGAACAAGCACATCCGCACCACGTCGTGATAGCGCCCGTCGGTGAAGAACTCATCGACCAACACGCCTTCGCGCTGGAAGCCGGCATCTTCGTAAATGCGGATCGCGCGGGTGTTGTCCACGTCCACCAGCAAATACAGCTTGTACAGATTCAACACCCGGAACGCGTAGTTGATCGCCAGCCGCGTCGCCAGCCGCGCATAGCCGCGGCGCTGGTGCTCGGGCGAAATCATGATGAGGAATTCGGCGCGTCGGTGCAGATGGTCGATCTCGACCAGCTCGACCAGCCCGATCCGCTCCATCGCGCTGTCCTGGATGATGAACCGGCGCTCGGACTGGTCGTGGATGTGCTTGCGGTAAAGCTCTTCGAGTTCGACGAAAGACTCGTACGGCTCCTCGAACCAATACCCCATCACGCTGCGGTTGTTGTTGAGCACGTGGATGAAATGCAGATCGCCGCGCTCGAGCGGGCGCAGGGTCACGCCGTTGGCGGAACTCGCGTTGGAAGAAGCGTCTTCGACGGGAATGCTGGTCATGCCGCTACCCTACTCCGTCGCGATGCAGCGCGTGTGACGCCACGCGACGGCGTGTGACGATGCGCGCGGATCGCGCCGGACGACGCGCAAACCGATGTTCACGCCGCCTTAGCCGCCCGCTGCCTAGCCTCCAGGCTCCCCTTCGATTGGAGGTGCCCGTCATGCCTCTGCTTCGATTGCGCATCACCGGCAACGACGACGATGCGCGCGCGGTCGGCAATCTCCTCAACAGCCTCGACGGCATCGAACACGTCGAGGAAGTCGCCGACCTGATGCCGCACATGGACGATGCCGATTCCAGTTCCGCCGGCCTGCCCGACGACACCGGCCCGGGCGTGCACGAACTGGAGATCGACGCGCCCAACGCCGCCACCGCCGCGAAAGTGCGCGAAGCGGTGGAAGCGCTGGCCTTCGATCTGGATCTGGTCGTCGAGTTCGAGCCCTCGGAAGAGCGCTGAGAACGCAAGCCCGACGCCGCCCGCGAAACGCTGCGACCGGCCAGCCCGTCGCCGGGCCGGCCGATCCGGGCCGGCCTCAGCCGCCCGCCGCCTTGCGCCGCGCCCTGCGCGCGCGCATGAACTTCACCAGCAGCCACAGGCAGAAGCCGCCGACCAAACCCAGCGGCAACAGCACCGCGAACGCGCGGATCAGGAACGCGATCACCGAAGCGACGATGCCGCCGAACTCCTTCAGCGCCTGACCGATCTCGCTGGTGCTTTCCTGGGTGGCGGTGGTGGCGAAATCGAAGTTGATCAGCTGGGTGGAAATGCGCCGCTGCTGCTGCGCGGCTTCCTGCTCGGCGGCCTGCAGCTGCGATTCGATCTCGGCGATGCGCTGCGACAAGGTCAGCACGTCGGCCATCTTCAGATCGCGCCGCTCCTGGAATTCCAGCAAGCGCGCGTGCTCGCGGCGCAGGCGGTCCTGGCGCATCGAGTTGTCGCGCACGGCCACGGCCAGATCCTCGGCCTGGATGCCGCGCTCGGCGATTTGGTCGCCCTGCCCGGCCAGCGCGATCAACGGCTCCACGCCCTGCGGCACGATCCGCACCTGCAAGCTGGCGCCGGGGTCGTCGCCGCCGCGCTGGTTCATGCCCAGCACCGCGCACGCCCCGAACTTGCCGCCGCTGCACGCGTCCTGCACGGCCTTGGCGCGCGCGGCGATCTGGTCGCCGGACAGGCGCACGCGCACGCGATGCTCGTACGCCAGCAATACGCCGAGGTCGGCCTTGGCCGAATCCGCGCCGCCGCCCGAGCCCGGCGCTTCCGCCGCCGCAGCCGCAGCCGAGTCGGTGATGGTGGCTGCGGCTTCCGGCGCGTACTTCTCGCTGCTGCACCCCAGCGCCGTGACGACCAACGCCGTCAGCAACAGCCAGCGCAGCGTCGATCCGGTCTTGCGCGCCGTCGTCCCCATGTTCGCGTTCTCCATCGTTCGTTCTCCCTCGCCGTCTTGGCTGGCGGCACTATGCCACGCCCTCGCTCCAACGCGCGGAGCCGCGCGGCGGGGTCGAAACGCAAGCTTCGCGCAAACGAAAGGGCGGGAGCCGCGGCCCCCGCCCTTGCGCTGTGTCGCTGCCTGTACGGCCCGGAGCCGCCGTGGCGCGCGGCGAGCGTCACCGAAGCCCACGCCGCCGCGAGCCCGCACGGCCCGAGACCGGCCCGCCTCAGAACTTGTACTTCACCCCCACCGTGACGAAGCGGCCGAGCGCGTCGTACTGGGTGATGTCGTACGGCAACGCGCCGCCGGCCGGATCGAACGGCGGCGCCTTGTCGGCGAGGTTCTGCACCGAGGCGTACAGCGTGGTGTTCTGCAGCCCCTCGTAACCGACGTACAGATCGAACTGGTGGTAGTCGTCGACCTTGCTGCGCAGACCCGGATTGCTGCGCGCATCGACCACCTGCTGCTGGTAGCCGCCGATGTAGCGCCACGACAGCTGCGCGTTCCAATCGCCGTGGCCCCAGGCCAGCGAGGTGATGCCGCGCCACTTCGGCAGCGCGCCGAACAGGTTGCTGCCGGCGCCGTCGCGCTTGGCCTGCCCGGCCACCAGCGGCTGCTCATAGCTCAGCAGGCGGGTCCAGGTGCCGTCCAGGGTCCAGGTGTCTTCGCCGGCGTGCCAGACCTTGCGGCCTTCGATATCGAAACCCGTAGTGGTCAGCGTGCCCTGGTTGGCGTAGCGGTTCTCCACCAGTTGCAGGCGGCCCTGCGCGTCGCGGGTGACGCGGCCCGGATTCGCGGCCGGGTTCGACACCACGAACTGCACGTTGTCCGGCGCGATCAGATCGTCCTGGCGGATGCGGTACAGATCGATGCCCAGGCTGGTGTCGGCGTCCGGCGCCCACAGCAGGCCGAGGTTGATGTTGCTGGAGCGCTCGGCCTTCAGGTTGGAATTGCCGGCGCGCAGGATCGTCACGCCGCGCGAGGCGCCGGGCTGGACCGGGTCGTAGGGATCGATCACCGAGCCGTAGCTGATCGTGGTGCTCTGCGCGATCTCCGGCAGCGACGGCGCGCGGAAGCCGCGCGAGGCGTTGAAGCGCAGCAGGAAATCGTCGTTGAGCTGCCAGCGCACGCCGAGCTTGGGCGAGAACGCGCTGCCGAAGTCGCTGTAGTGGTCGCCGCGGCCGGCCAGCTGCACTTCCACCTGTTCCCAGGGCTTGAGGCTGAGCTCGAAGAACGCGGCGGCGACGCGGCGGTCGCCGTCGATCAGATTGATCGCCGGACGCAGCTCGGTGCCCGACAGCACCTGCGGGCTGGTGCGCGCGTCCTGCGCTTCGTCGCGGAACTCAACGCCCGCGGCCACGCCGACATCGCCGGCGCGCCACTGGAACGGGAAGCCGGAGATCTTGCCGCTGAGCGTGCTCAGCCGATACGTGCCCGGGCGGCGCGTGGACAGGCGCAGCGCGTCGAGCGCGCCGGGCGTGCGCGAGGGATTGAGGAAGTCGTAGCTGCCGTCGCGCAGCACCTGCTCGAACGCGTAGCGGTTGAGGAAGTTGCGCACGTACTCGCGCTGGCGGCTTTCCGAATGGCTGGCGGCGACTTCCCAATCCCACACCTCGCCGTGCCCGCGCAGGCCGAACAGCGCGCGCGAGAACTGCGACTTGTTGATCTTGTAGCGCGCGCCGAGGTCGAGGAAGGAGTACTCGAACGGGGTCGGCACCGCATTGGGATTGTTCGGATGGCCGACCGGCAACACCGCCGGGATGTCGACCAGGCGGCCGGTGCTGCGGTCGTAGGCGCGCAAGCCGGCGCCGACCGTCATCGGCGCGCTGAAGTACGCGCCGTTGTGGCTGGTGCTGTAGAGGATTTCGCCGAAGCCCTGGACCTTATCGTTGAACCACACATCGCCGGCGACCAGCGCCTGATAGCGCTCCACGTCGGGAATGAGCGTGCGGTAAGGCTGGGTGTTGAAGGCGCAGGCGTTGCCCGGCAGCGGGCTGCCGAAATCGCTGTACGGCCGCGACTGCGTGCCCGGCTGGCAGGCGAACGCGACCGGCGCGCGCGGGTTGCTCAGGAACGCGCCGCCCTGGGTCGACCAACCGGCCAGACGGCCGCCCGGTTCGGAGCGGTAATCGCCGCTCTTGGTCAGATCGCGCTCGTCGGCGTTGAGTTGGCCGCGCTTGAACACGTCCAGGCTGAAACGCAGGCTGTAACCGTCCTTGCTCGGATCGCCGTGGCCGGCGCGCAGGCCCAGACTCTGCTGATCGATGCCGCCTTCGGTGGCCGCGCCATACGAAGCGTCGACTTCCACGCCCTCGATCTTCTTGCGCAGGATCAGATTGACCACACCGGCGATTGCGTCGGAACCGTACAGCGCCGACGCGCCGTCCTTGAGGATTTCCACGCGTTCGATCGCGCCCAGCGGCAGCGCGTTGAGATCGACGAAGTTGTCCTGGGTGCTCTGAGCGAAGCCGTACGACGCCACGCGGTAGCCGTTGACCAGCACCAGGGTGTTCTTCTGGCTCAGGCCGCGCAGCGAGACGCCGGCCGAGCCGTTGGCGAAGCTGCCGGTGTACTGCTCGTTGAAGCTGTTGCCGCTGTTGACGGTGAGGCTGCGCAGCAGGTCGGAGACGGTGACCTTGCCGCTCTTCTCGATCTGCGCGCGGTCGAGCACCAGCACCGGATTCACCCCGGCTTCGTCGCTGCGCTTGAGGTTGGTGCCGGTGACCTGCACCGCGTCGAGGGTGACGCCGGGGCCGGCGGCATCGGCCGCGTCGGCGGCCTGCGCCAGCGGCGCGGCCAGGGCGAGCGCGAGCGCCAGCGACAAACGTCGGTAACGCACTTCGGGATTGCGGACGAACGAAGCCATGAAGAGTTCCTGCAAGACGTGGGAGAGGGGAAACGCGAAGAAAAAGCCGGCCCGCGACGGCGTGCGGCCGCCTGCGCCGCGCTGAGCGCGGCACGGTCGTTGGGAGGGGAGAGAGACGAGTGCGGGGTTAACCGCAGGTCGCACGCCGCGCGGGCCGGTGGGAAACGGGTTCGGAGGAGACGGGTCCGAAGAAAACGGAGAGTCGGTTCGGCAGGTTCGGCCGCTTGCGCTTAGCGCATCGGCCTCGCCCGCCCGCTACACATCGCGCGCATTCGCGCGGTCGCGGTCGAGCGCAAGGACGGGAGGGCGAAGGAGCGGAACGACATGGCGAGGCAACCTTGGAAACCGGGAAACGGAACGGCGGCGTGCGCGAAAGCGCGGCGGTCTCAGCGGCGACACATAGCCATGCGACACCCACCGGCGAAGCGGCGGTTGGCGGACGGCGAGGAAGTCGGGCTCAGTGCGTTCACGGCGGTGGGATCGGTTGCGGAGGAAGGTCGCGGCGAGGGCCGGCGACGGGGTTTATGTTGCATCGCGATAAAGCGATGTCAATCGAGGCGCGGCCCTGGCGAGTCGCGAAACCGGCGGTCCGCGGGCAGCGGCGCGGACCGCCGGAACTCGCCCTGTTCAGCCGCAACGCCTGCGGCATAAGGCTATGACGGATTCGCGCGTGGCCTCGGCGGCGACCGCGATCGACCCGCTGGCGCATGAGGCCATGACCGATGGTTATGAAACCTGCGCCCTTGCGGCCCCGGAAATCCGACCCGCGACACGGCAACTGCGCAAAAACCCGCCCGAAGGCCACCTGTAGGAGCGGCGCGAGCCGCGACCGCGCCGCAGCAATTCCCCGCGAATCCGCGCTATTTCCGTCGTTCCGGCGAAAGCCGGAACCATTTTGATTTTGCGTCGTCGCCCAAAGGCTCAGGAGCAACGGCAACCGCAAAATGGATTCCGGCTTTCGCCGGAATGACGGGCACGAGTTCCGGCGTTCGTCGGAATGACGGGCACGAGCTCCGGCTTTCGCCGGAATGACGGATACGAGTTCCGGCTTTCGCCGGAATGACGGGCCTGGGGCTGCGGGCTTCGAGGACGAAGGCTTCAGGACTTCGGGACGCGACTGCAGAGCCACGGGGCGGCGATGGCTAGCGACCGCGGCAGCGCCGCAACAGGCCGGTCGCTTTACCCGGCATGCCGGTTGCCTTGACCGCCAAACCGCCCACGAAGCAAACCCGCCGTCGCCGCCCCGCGCCGCGCGGCCCACACCCTGCGGCCCGCGCCGCCACGCCCCGGCGCGGTCGCCCATCCGCCCCGACCAATGACCCATGCAGCGGTCATCCCCATGCCCTATCCTGCGCGCCAACCGGCCTCCGGCCGTCCCACGCCCCGAGATTCCTCATGCGTTCGCCGCATCGCACCTCGCTCGTCCTCGCCCTGTCCGCTTCCCTGCTGGCCCTGTCCATGACCGCCTGCAAGCCGCACGACGCCAACGCCCCCGCCGCCGCCAGCGCGCCCGCGCAGGCCGCGACGGTCGCCGCCGATCCGGCCGTGGACGCGGCCTTCGCCGAAGTGTCCAAGCACTGGCTCGACGGGGTGATGAAGATCAACCCGATCGCCGCGACCCAGATCGGCGATCACCGCTACGACGGCGAGATCGACGACCTCAGCGCGCCGGGCCGCCAGCACCAGCTCGACTTCAGCAAGAAGCTGCTCGGCGAACTCGACGCGATCGACGCGACCAAGCTGTCGCGCGAGAACCAGGTCGACGCGCTGATCCTGCGCAACCGCCTGCAAGCCGACATCTGGAATCTGCAGACCCTGCAGAGCTGGGCCTGGGATCCGCAGGTCTACAGCGGCCTGGCTGGCGATGCGATCTACAACCTGATGGCGCGCGAGTTCGCGCCGATGCCGCAGCGCCTGCAGTCGGCGACCGAACGCATGGAGAAGATCCCGCAGATCTTCGCCCAGGCCCGCGCCAACCTGGATCCGGCGCGGGTGCCGAAGATCCACGCCGAGACCGTGGCCAAGCAGAACGCCGGCGTGCTGAGCCTGATCGACACCTTCATCGTGCCCAACGCCGGCCAGCTCAAGGGCGAACAGCGCAAGCGCCTGGACGCCGCCGTCGCCGGCCTGCGCAAGGCCGTGGCCGAACAACAGACGTGGCTCGACAAGACCTTGGTGCCCAACGCCAAGGGCGATTTCCGCATCGGCCAGACCCTGTACGACGAGAAGCTGAAGTTCTCGCTCAACTCCTCGCTGTCGCGCGCGCAGATCATGCAGCGCGCCAAGGCCGAGCTGGCGCGCGTGCGCGGCGAGATGTACGCGATCGCGCAGAAGGAACTCAAGGGCAAGCCGAACGCGCCGGCGCTGCCGGACAAGCCCACGCCCGAGCAGCAGCAGGCCGCGATCGAGGCCGCGCTGGAGTTGGCGTACGCCGACAAGGCGCCGCGCGACCAGGTCGTCGACTTCGCCAAGCAAACCCTCGCCCAGGCCACCGAGTTCACCCGCGCCAAGCATCTGGTGACCGTGCCCGACGCGCCGGTCAAGGTGATCCTGATGCCGGAGTTCCAGCGCGGCGTGGCCTTGGCCTATTGCGACTCGCCCGGCCCGCTCGACAAGGGCCTGGACACCTACTACGCGATCTCGCCGATTCCCGACGACTGGAACGACGCGCAGGTGAACTCGTTCCTGCGCGAATACAACACGCGCATGATCCACCTGCTGTCGATCCACGAAGCCATGCCGGGCCATTACCTGGAAGGCGCGCATTCGGCCAAGGCGCCGTCCACGCTGCGCGCGGTGCTGCGCTCGGGCGTGTTCGCCGAAGGCTGGGCGGTCTACACCGAGGACCTGATGGCCGACTCGGGCTATCTCGACAACGACCCGCTGTTCCGTCTGGTCCAACTCAAGTTCTACCTGCGCAGCATCGGCAACGCGATCCTCGACCAGGGCGTGCAGGTCGAGGACTGGAGCCGCGAGCAGGCGATGGACTTCATGACCCGGCAGACCTTCCAGCAAGAGCGCGAAGCCGCCGGCAAGTGGGTGCGGGCGCAGCTGACCTCGGCGCAGCTGCCGACCTACTTCGTCGGCGCGCAGGAACACTTCGACATGCGTCGCGCGGTGGAGGAGAAGCTCGGTCCGAAGTTCGAGATCAAGGCGTACCACGACCAAGTGCTGTCGTACGGCGCGCCGCCGGTGCGGTTCGTGCGCGAGTTGATGTTGGACGAGCCGATTCGTTGAGGATCGGCCATCGGCTGAGAGCCGGTCATCGGTCGAAGCAAAAAGGCGCGGGCTCTCCCGCGCCTTTTTCGTTGGCGGCTGCCGGCGTTTTCGGCTGTCGGCCACTGTAGGAGCGGCGCGAGCCGGGACCAACCGCAGCGACGAAGCCCCCGCCGCCCCATCCCGAAGCCCCGAAGCCCGAAAACCCAAACCCCAAACCCCAAACCCAAAGCCGCGCACTCCTCACCCCGTCATTCCGGCGAAAGCCGGAATCCATTTTGATTTTGCTCCGCCGCCAAGACGACGCGAGAGCAAAGACAACAGCAAAATGGATTCCGGCTTTCGCCAGAATGACGGGCACGGATTCTGGCTTCCGCCGGAATGGCGGGCACGGGTTCCGGCTTCCGCCGGAATGACGGGTACGGGTTCCGGCTTTCGCTGGAATGGCGGGTACGGATTCCGGCTTCTGCCGGAATGACGAGCACGGATTCTGGCTTCTGCCGGAATGACGGGCACGGATTCCGGCTTCTGCCGGAATGACGGGCATAGGCAGGATTCGCGGAAGTTGCATCGGCGCGGTCGCGGCTCACGCCGCTCCTACAGGGAGGCTCCGAAGTTACGCCGCGATCAGGCGAACACTTCGCGCGCTGCGCCGAACGCTTCGAAGAACTCCTGCACCTCGCCGCAACGCCCCGCGTCGTAGCCCGCGAGCTTGCCCAGTTCGTCGCGAAACCGCTCGCTGCGCAGGATCGCCAAGGTCTCGCCCAACGCCGGCGATTCCAAGGTGCTAGCGCGGGCCAAAAAGAAATAGTGCTCGGTCGCCACCGGCACGAATTCCAATCCATACCGCCGCGCCGGCGTTTCCAGACCGAAGCCGGCATCGGCCATGCCGCTGGCGACATACGCCGCGACCGCGGCGTGAGTCAGCTCGTCGATGCCGCAGCCGCGCACCTCGCGGATCGAATGCCCCAGCCGCGCCAGCATCCGCTCCAACAACAAGCGCGCGCCGGAACCGGGCTGGCGATGGATGAAGCGCACGTCCGCGCGCAGCAGATCGGGCAGCGCGCGGATGCGCTTGGGATTGCCCGGCGCGAGGATCAGGCCGATCCGGCGCGTGGCCAGATGCAGCACGCGGTCGCCGTGCGGGTCGATGCGTTCGGCGTAATGGGCGAGGATGTCGCGCTCGAATTCGCCGATCGGCAAATGCACGCCGGCCAGATCGCAGGCGCCGATGCGCAGCGCGTCGAGGGCTTCGCTGGGGCTGCGGTACTTCAGGTCGATGCCGGCGTCGGCCTCGTCGAGAAACCGGCGCAAGGTTTCGACCGCGAAGCCGTGCGCGGCGTGCACGCGCGGCGGCGCGGCCTGGGCGCTGAGCGCGCGGCCGAGTTCGACCTCCACTTCCGAGGCCAGACTGTCCAGCGTCGGCGCCAGCCGCGCGGCGATGCGCTGCTCGGCCCACACCAGACGCTCGCCCAGCGGCGTCAGCCGCGCGCCGCGGCCGCGCGCCATGCGCAGCAGCGGCGCGCCGAACAGCGCCTGCGAATCCTGCAGCAAGCCCCACGCATAGCGATACGACACGCCCAGATCGCGGCAGGCCGCGGCCAGCGAACCGGTCGCGTGCACGCCCAGCAACAGCTCGATCAATTTCGGCGGCAGCGGCCGCCCATCGGCGGCATGAAGCGTCCATTTGGGTTGGATTTGGACCTTGAACATGATCGTCCTCGCACCACGGCGAAACCCGTGCGCACACCCGCTCTGTTCAGGCGTCACGCCAGGGTCACTAATCGGCTTTTTGTAGCCGATTATTAGACTACTCTGCGATATACGACCGCGTCCCGACTGGGTTAGCCTCCCTCCGCAATCAGGGCCATCCCCCGGCTTTATGCCCTGAACAGCCTATTTGCAGTCGTCTGCGCAAACGTTTTAAGGGAGGGGTCCGAATGTCCACGAGCCACAGCGCGGCGATCGCCGCACCGCAACCGGCCACGGAAGGCTTGCTGTCGAAAGAACGCATCGTCGCCAAGCCCGGATTCAACCGCTGGCTGGTGCCGCCGGCGGCGCTGGCGATCCACCTGTGCATCGGCATGGCCTACGGCTTCAGCGTGTTCTGGCTGCCGCTGTCCAAAGCCGTGGGCATCGAGCAACCGCTGGAGTGCCCGGCGGACATGGGCTTCTTCGCGCGCATGGTCGCCACCGGCTGCGATTGGAAAGTCAGCGCGCTGGGCTGGATGTACACGCTGTTCTTCGTCCTGCTGGGCTGCTCGGCGGCGCTGTGGGGCGGCTGGCTGGAACGCGCGGGGCCGCGCAAGGCCGGCGTGGTCTCGGCGCTGTGCTGGTGCGGCGGCTTGGTGATCTCGGCCATCGGCATCAAGACCCATCAGATCTGGCTGCTGTGGCTGGGCTCGGGCGTGATCGGCGGCATCGGCCTGGGGCTGGGCTACATCTCGCCGGTGTCGACCCTGATCAAATGGTTTCCCGACCGCCGCGGCATGGCCACCGGCATGGCGATCATGGGCTTCGGCGGCGGCGCGATGATCGGCAGCCCGCTCGCCGACGCGCTGATGAAGCGCTTCGCCACCGCCGATTCGGTCGGCGTGTTCGAAACCTTCCTGATCCTGGCCGCGGGCTACTTCGTGTTCATGATGGCCGGCGCGTTCGGCTACCGCGTGCCGCCCAGCGGCTGGCAACCGGCCGGCTGGACGCCGCCGCCGGCCAAGGACAACGCGATGATCACCCAGCAGCACGTGCACGCCAGCAAGGTCTGGGGCATTCCGCAGTTCTGGCTGCTGTGGGGCGTGCTGTGCCTCAACGTCTCCGCCGGCATCGGCGTGATCGGCATGGCCTCGCCGATGCTGCAGGAAGTGTTCGGCGGCAAGCTGATCGGCGTCGACGGCGGCATCAAATCGCTCGGCGAGGATCAGCTCAAGGCCATCGCCGCGATCGCCGCCGGCTTCACCGGCCTGCTGAGCCTGTTCAACATCGGCGGGCGGTTCTTCTGGGCCTCGGCCTCGGATTACCTCGGCCGCAAGCTGACCTACGTGGTGTTCTTCGTGCTCGGCTTCGTGCTGTACGCGTCGGCGCCCTCGGCCGGTTCGGCCGGCAGCATCGCCGCGTTCGTGGCGATCTGCTGCGTGATCGTGTCGATGTACGGCGGCGGCTTCGCCACGGTGCCGGCGTATCTGGCCGATCTGTTCGGCACTCAGATGGTCGGCGCGATCCACGGCCGCCTGCTCACCGCCTGGGCCACCGCCGGCATCCTCGGGCCGGTGGTGGTCAACTACATGCGCGATTACCAGCTCGGCCTGGGCCTGCCGCCTTCGCAGGTCTACAACACCACGATGTATATCCTGGCGGCGATGCTGGTGCTGGGCCTGCTGTGCAATCTGATGGTGCGGCCGATCGCGCAGAAGCACTTCATGACGCCGGACGAACTGGCGCGCGAAAAAGCGCTGGCCCACGAAAAGACCGGCCGCAACGGCGAGGCCGCCTACAGCGCCGAGCAGTTGGCCTTGGTCGGCCGCGGCGGCAATCCCGCGCTGGTGTTGGCGGCCTGGGCCGCGGTCGGCATCCCGCTGGCCTGGGGCATGTGGGTGACCTTGCAGAAAGCCTTCGTGCTGTTCCACTGAGAAACCGATGAGCGCGAAACCGTCATTGCCCTACAGCCCGCCGGCGCACGGCGACGGCGCCGTGCGCCGGCGCGTGCGCCGCGTACGCGACGGCGAACTGCGCGAGGCGATGGACGAAGTCGCCGCCGAAGTGCCGGTGGCGCTGGCGTACAACGGCGAAGCCTTCGCAGTGATGATGGCCACGCCCGACGACATCGCCGACTTCGCGCTCGGGTTTTCGCTCAGCGAAGGCATCGTCGCCGCGCCGGCCGAGTTGGCGATCGACGAGATCGCGACCTCGCTGGAAGGCATCAGCGTCGCCTTGCGCGTGCCGCCCGAACGCGCCGCCGCGCTGCAAGCGCGCCGGCGCAACCTGCAAGGCCGCAGCGGCTGCGGCGTGTGCGGCACCGAAAGCATCGAAGCGGTGCTGCGGCCGCCGCCGCGGGTCGGCGACGGCCCGCGCATCGGCGCCGCCGCGCTGCAGCGCGCGCTGCGCGAACTGCGCCGCAGCCAACCGCTCAACGCGCTCACCGGCGCCACCCACGCCGCCGCCTGGGCCGACGCCGACGGCGCGTTGCGCTTCGTGCGCGAGGACGTCGGCCGCCACAACGCGCTCGACAAACTGATCGGCGCGATGGCCGCGGCCGGCGCCGATCCGCAGCGCGGCTTCTGCGTGGTCACCAGCCGCGCCAGTTACGAGATGGCGATGAAGGCCGCGCAGGCCGGCATCGCCCTGCTCGCCGCGATCTCGGCGCCGACCGCGCTGGCGATCGCCCTGGCCGACAGCTGCGGCCTGACCTTGATCGGCTTCGCCCGCGACGACGGGCACGCCGTCTACACCCATCCGCAGCGGTTGCAGGACGACGACGCCGTCGCCGCGCCGCGCGTCACGGACCTTCCCGATGAGCGATAAGAACCCGATCCGCCGCTACGACGGCCCCGCCGGCGGCTGGGGCGCGTTGCGCAGCGTAGCCAAGCATCTGATCGAGCAAGACGTGCCGGTCAGCGGCGCGCGCACCCTGCTCTCGGCCAACCAGCCCGACGGCTTCGACTGCCCCGGCTGCGCCTGGCCCGACCGCGACCACACCTCCACCTTCGAGTTCTGCGAAAACGGCGCCAAGGCCGTCGCCGCCGAAGCGACCAAGCACCGCGCCACGCCGGACCTGTTCGCCGAACACACCGTCGCCGAACTCGCGCGCTACAGCGACCACTGGCTGGAAAACCAGGGCCGCCTGACCCACCCGATGCGCTGGGACGCGGCCAGCGACAAATACCTGCCGATCACCTGGAACGAAGCCTTCGCCCGCATCGGCGAGCACCTGCGCGCGTTGGCCTCGCCCGACGAAGCGCTGTTCTACACCTCCGGCCGCTGCAGCAACGAAGCCGCGTTCCTCTATCAGCTGTTCGTGCGCGAGTTCGGCACCAACAACTTCCCCGACTGCTCGAACATGTGCCACGAACCCTCGGGCACGGCGATGAAGGCGCAGATCGGCGTCGGCAAGGGCACGGTGCTGCTGCGCGATTTCGAGCTGGCGCAGGCGATCTTCATCTTCGGCCAGAACCCGGGCACCAACCATCCGCGCATGCTCGGCGAACTTCGCCAGGCGGCCAAGCGCGGCGCGGCCATCGTCTCGTTCAACCCGCTGCGCGAGCGCGGGCTGGAGAAGTTCGCCGATCCGCAAGACAAGCTGGAGATGCTGCACAACGGCTCGACCCGGATCTCCTCGGATTATTTCCAGCTGCGCATCGGCGGCGATCTGGCCGCGGTCAAGGGCATCATCAAGCGGGTGCTGGAACTCGACGCGCAGGCCCAGCGCGACGGCGGCGCGCGCTTGATCGACACCGCGTTCATCGCCGAACACACCGACGGTTTCGATGCTTTCGCCGCCGACGTGGCGGCCGAATCCTGGGACACGATCGTGGCCGAGTCGGGCCTCAGCCGCGCGCAGATCGAGCGCGCCGGCGACATCTACGCCCAGGCCGAAAGCGTCATCTGCTGCTGGGGCATGGGCATCACCCAGCACAAGCATTCGGTCGCGACGATCCACATGATCGTCAATCTGCTGCTGTTGCGCGGCAACATCGGCCGCGACGGCGCCGGCGCCTGCCCGGTGCGCGGGCACAGCAACGTGCAGGGCGACCGCACCATGGGCATCTACGAGAAGCCCTCGACCGCATTCCTCGACCGCTTGCGCGACGTGTTCGGCTTCGAGCCGCCGCGCCGCCACGGCCACGACACCGTCGGCGCGATCGAGGCCATGCTCGACGGCCGCTGCAAGACTTTCTTCGGCCTCGGCGGCAACTTCGCCACCGCCACGCCCGACACCGAGGCCACGCACCGCGCGCTGCGCCGCTGCGACCTCACCGTGCACGTCACCACCAAGCTCAATCGCAGCCACCTCGTGCACGGGCGCGACGCCTACATCCTGCCGTGCCTGGGCCGCACCGAAATCGATATGCAAGCCGCCGGCCCGCAAGGCGTGACGGTCGAAGATTCGATGAGCATGGTCCACCTCTCCGCCGGCATCAACGCGCCGGCCGCGCCGGAGCTGCTGTCGGAACCGGCCATCGTCGCGCGGCTGGCGCACGCCACGCTCGGCGAGCGCAGCAAGATCGATTGGCTGGACCTGATCGGCGACTACGACCGCATCCGCGACCTGATCGCGCGCGTGTTCGACGACTTCCACGACTTCAACCGGCGCGTGCGCGTGCCCGGCGGTTTCCATCTGCCCAACGCCGCGGCCGAGCGGCGCTGGATCAACCCGCAAGGCAAGGCGCTGTTCAAGCCGCACGCGGTGCCGACCGATCTGCCCGTGCACCGCGCCCGCGCCCACGCCGCGCAACCGGTGTTCACCCTCGCCACCACGCGTTCGCACGACCAGTACAACACCACGATCTACGGCCTGAACGACCGCTACCGCGGCGTGTTCGGCGAACGGCGGGTGTTGTTCATCCACGCCGAGGACATCGCCGAGCTCGGCATGAAAGCCGGCGACTGGGTCGATCTGGAGAGCCTGTGCGAAGACGGGATCAAGCGCAGCGCCCAGCGCTTCTTGTTGGTCGAATACGACATCCCGCGCGGCTGCTTAGCCGCGTACTACCCCGAAACCAATGCGCTGGTGCCGCTGTCGAGCTTCGCCGACGAAGCGCGCACGCCGACCTCGAAATCGATCCCGGTGATCGTGCATCCGCACGTGCCGGCCGGCGAAGGGCTGCGATCGGCTAAGGACATCGGCCTTGTCCGAATTGACTGAGCCGCTGCTGGCCTTGCTCGCGCAACACCCCGACGGCCTGTCGCTGCCGCGCGTGTGCAAGCGCCTGGGCGTGCGCATGAGCGTGCTGCTGCGCGAGCTGGCCTGGATCGGCGAGGACGCCATCGGCGAGGTCGCCGGGCCGGGATGGGTGCGGGTGGAGGAACGCGGCGAGGTCAGCGTGGCGGCGATCACCGAGTCGGGCCTGGCGCGCCTGCAGGCCTCGCGCGCGCCGTCGTGAGCGCGCGCCGCCGCGTGCGGGCGGCAAAAACCCCGGCGCTCGCCGGGGTTTTGTTTTTTCGCCGAACGCGTTCGCTCAGAACGAACGCCCGTCGATCTCGACGATCTTCACCGCGCTCAGATCCACGTCCTGCAGACAGCGCGCATTGACCGCGACCATCGGCGTGCCGTCGGGCATCTTGCCGTCGCTGAAGGGCGCGATGCCGCACTGGGTGCAGAAGTGGTGTTCGATGACGTGCTTGTGGAACTGGTAGGTGGCTACGTCCTCCGGGTTGGTCTTCAACGAGAACGCCGACACCGGCACGAACCACAGCAGGCCGCCGCGGCGGCCGCACATCGAACAGTTGCAGTTGTAGGCCTCGGTGAGTTCGCCCTGCACGTCGTAGGCGATCTTGCCGCAATGGCAGCTGCCGGAATACGTGGTCATCTAAGTCCCTCCCGCCGCGCCGCGGCACCGTGAAGATGCCAGGATAGTCCGGCCGCGTTATGCTCGTCGCCTGCGTTTTGTCACGTCCCCGGCGCCCGCGCCGGCACCGCCGCTCAGGAGTCGCGATGAATGCTTTGGCCGGCAGCACCATCATTCCCTGTCTGCGCTACCGCGACGCGCATGCCGCGATCGACTGGCTGTGCCGCGCGTTCGGTTTCGCCAAGCACGCGGTCTACGCCGACGGCGCGGTGGTCCACCACGCGCAGCTGAGCTACGGGGCGGGCATGATCATGCTCGGCTCGGTCGATCCGGACAACGAAAGCGAGTGGTCCAAGCGCATCGTCCAACCCGATGAGATCGGCGGGCGCGAAACTCAGGCCTGTTGCGTGATCGTCGACGACGCCGACGAACACTACGCCCGCGCCCGCGCCGCCGGCGCGCAGATCGTGGTCGCGGTCGCCGATCAGGACTACGGCGGCCGCGCCTACACCTGCCGCGACCTGGAAGGCCGGCTGTGGTGGTTCGGCACCTACAACCCCTGGAACCTATGAGCAAGCGCAAAGACCCAACGCCCGAAGGCGGCGACCTGTTCGGCGCGCCGGCCGCGCCGGCGAAGAAGGCGCCCGCCAAGGCGGCCAAAGCCGCGGCCGACGATCCGCTCGCCGGCGCGACCGGCGTCGACGCCGTCGACGGCATCCGCTGCGGCATCGGCGGCTGGACCTACGCACCGTGGCGCGACAATTTCTATCCGCCCAAGCTGGTGCAGCGGCGCGAGCTGGAATACGCCAGCCGCCAGCTCAGCAGCATCGAGATCAACGGCACCTTCTACAGCGCGCAGAAGCCGGCCACCTACGCCAAGTGGGCGGCGGAAACGCCGGAGCGGTTCGTGTTCTCGCTCAAGGCGCCGGGCCGGGTCACCCAGGCCGGCGCTCTGGCCAAGGCGTCTTCGCAGGCCAAAGCCTTCATCGACGGCGGTCTGGCCGAATTCGGCGCGCGGCTCGGGCCGATCCTGTGGCAGCTCGCGCCGAGCCGGCGCTTCGACCCGGACGATCTGGCGCCGTTCCTCGACGCGCTGCCGCGCGCGCTCGACGGCCGCGCGCTCAAGCACGTGCTGGAAGTGCGCCATCCCAGTTTCCTGGCGCCGGAGTATCTGCAACTGGCGCGCGAACGCCGCATCGCCACGGTGTTCACCGATTCGGACGAATACCCGTCGGTGGCCGACCTCACCGGCGATTTCGTCTACGCCCGGCTGATGCGCTCGCGCGCCGAGGTCGCCCGCGGTTATCCCGACGACGAGCTCGACGCGTGGGCGCGGCGCGCGCGCGCCTGGGCGCGCGGCGGCGACAACGCCGACCTGCCGCACGTGGCCGCGCCGCTGGCGCAGGGCGCGGCGCGCGAGGTGTTCGTGTATTTCATCAGCGCGGCCAAGCACCGCAATCCGGCCGCGGCGATGGAGTTGATCGGCAAGTTGCGCGGCGAATGAGCGCACGGCCGTAGCGGCGGCGAGGCCGATGCTTCGTTGCTTGCGGCTCCCCCGCCTTGGGCCCTGCCGCGCACACCTCCCACGCCGTCATTCCGGCGAAAGCCGGAACCCATTTAGCTTTTACTTCGACTCTGCCCGGCAGAGTCGGCGGCCAACAAGAGCAACGTCAAAATGGGTTCCGGCTTTCGCCGGAATGACGATGTGGGGGTAGCGGGCGCGGCGATGCGATCCGCGGATCGCATCGGAACCGGACGCCGCTTCGCGCCTCAGTACGCCAGCGTGAAGCGCTTGCGCGAATGCGCCGGCTGCTCGAGTTCGTCGATCAGCGCCACCGCGTAATCCTGCACCGAGATATTGCTCTCGCCGTTCGCGTCGACCAGCAGCTGATCGCCGCCGAGGCGGAAGCGGCCGGTGCGTTCGCCCGGCACCAGGTGCGCGGCCGGCGACAGGAAGCTCCAATCCAGCTCGCGCTCCTCGCGCAGGGTCTTGAGCACGCTGCGCATGGCCTCGGCGCCGCCGCGGTACTCGTCGGGGAAGCCGGGCTGGTCGAGCAATTGCTGGCCCGGCGCGACGTCCAGGCTGCCGGCGCCGCCGACCACCAACAGACGCGGCACGCCGGCCTGCTTGGCCGCGGCGACGATCTGGGCATAGCCGGCGACGGTGTCGGCGGCGAGGTTCGGGTTCTTCCAGCCGCCGACGTTGAGCGAGGCGATCACCGCCTCGTGCCCGCGCAGCAGGCCGGCCAGCTCGGCCGGGTCGCCGCCGCCGACGGTGGCGGCCTTCGCGGTCAGGCCGGCGTGGGCCGGCAGCGCGTCGGGGTTGCGGGCCACGGCGGTGACGCGGTGGCCGCGGTTGAGGGCTTCTTCGAGCACGGCGCGGCCGACGTAGCCGGTGGCGCCGATGAGGACGATGTTCATGGGGAACTCCCGTGGGTGTGAGGACGGGATATAGTCTGTGCGCTAACAGGTCCGACGATAATCCGGCCCCGGGAACTAGGACTATGAAGCTGGACTTCACGATAGACCGCCTCAAGCGCATGGCCTTGTTCGCCCGCGTGGTCGAGCTCGGCTCGATGAGCGCGGCCGCGCGCGAGCTCGACATGACCCCGTCCGCGGTCAGCCAGCAGCTGCGCCAGCTCGAGGCCGAGACCGGCGTGGCCCTGCTCCACCGCTCCACCCGCAAGCTCAGCACCACCGAGATCGGCCAGGCCTATTACGAGGAATGCGCGGCGATGCTGCACGCCGCGCGCGGCGCCGACCTGCGCCTGGGCGACCTGCGCGAGGAACCGCGCGGCGAGCTGCGCGTCGCCGTGCCGGTCGGCTTCGCCCAGCATCTGGCGCCGGCGCTGGCGCCGCTGCTGCGCGCGCATCCGGCGCTGGCGCTGCGGATCTTCGCCGACGACCGCCAGATCGACCTGATCGGCGAGCGCATCGATCTGGCGATCCGGATCGGCCGCTTGCTCGATTCCAATCTGGTCGCGCGGCGCATGGCCGAGTGGCGGCATCTGCTGGTGGCCTCGCGCGAGTACGCGCAGGAACGCGGGCTGCCGCGCGCACCGGAGGAACTGGCCGATCACCCGATGCTGATCCTCAGCGTCATCAACCAGCCCGAGTACGTCGACCTGTTCCGCGACGGCGAGCCGTCGCGGCGGATCCGGGTGAGCGGGCGCATCGTCGCCAACAACTCGCGCGTGGTCGGGCAGATGATGCTGCAGGGGCTAGGCATCGTGCGCCTGCCCGAGCCCGACGCGATGCCGTTGGTCGACGAAGGCCGCGCGGTGCTGGTGTTGCCCGAATGGCGGATGCCGCCGCTGGGCGTGTTCGCGGTGACCGCGCAGCGCGAGCCGCAACCGGCGAAGGTGCGGCTGGCGATCGCGGCCTTGCAGGAGTATTTGCAGCGGTTGAAGTTCGACGCGGTCTGACGCGGACGCGCCGGCGCCGCGCATCGCGCGCGGCCTCGCCGCAGCCGCAGCGGACCCGGCGCGACGCGAAAACACCGAAGCCGTGCGTTCGCCGCCGGCAGGTCGCGCAGGTCGCGCCGCTTCGCCGACGCCGGCATCGGGTCGTCGCGGCCGAATCCGAGGCGTTGCGCAACGAAGGCGCCGGCTTCGGCGCTTTCGCCGCCCTCGCGCCGCGTCAGTCGCGCAGTTTCGCCAACGCCCGCACCGGGAACGTGCCCATCCCCTTCACCTTCGGTGGCACCGCGCTGAAGCTGAAACCGGTATCGGGCAACGCGGCCAGATTGCGCAGGTGTTCGACGATCAGGATTCCCGCGCCGAGCAAGGTCGAATGCACCGGCCGGGTTCCGCCGGCGGTGTCGTCGATGTTCATCGAATCGATGCCGACCAAGCGCACGCCGCAATCGCGCAGCCACACCGCCGCCGCTTCGGTCAGGAAGGGATGGCCGGCGGCGTAGGCCGGGGTGCCGAAATGCCGGTCCCAGCCGGTGTGCACCAGCACCGCGCGATCGCGCAGTTCCAGGCCGCGGAAGTGCGAATCGTCGATCGCGCGCACCGACTCGGGCACGCGGATCACCAGCGCGTCGAGGTCGGCGCAGTCTTCCGGCTCGATCTGCGACAAGTCCTTGCCGTCGGCGTAACGGTGCGAAGGGCAATCGATGTAGGTGCCGGTGTTGGCGACCATGTCGATGCGGGCGATATGGAACTCGGTGCCCTCGGCGTAGATCTGGCGCGAACGTTCGCGGCTGAGGTAATCGCAGATGTGCGCGGCCGGCATGCCGGGATAGGTGACCAGGCCGTCTTCGATGGTGTGGCTCAGATCGACGTAGCGCACGCGCCCGCTTTCCAGCGCGCCGGCGCCGCGCTTGTGCGGCTCGGTGAGGATGGTCTTGTTGAGGATGCGCACCGGCCCGGCCATCAACAGGCGCAGGTCTTGCACGATGTAGGCGGCCAGTTCGGCGTCGGCGATGTCGTCGCCGTCGATGTCGAGGCGGAAGCCCTGGCCTTGCAGGCCGCCGCCGTTGGTGAACTCGACGGCGAAATCGAACTGGACGCGGTGCTGGATCGGGTTCAAGCGCGGACTCCGGGGGCGTGGGGGCGTGGGACGTGATGAAGAGGCTTCGACTGCGCGGCTTCGGTTCGCAACGCAGCGGCTGCGTCAGGAAGGCGTCGCGCCCTCCCTTCCCCGTCATTCCGGCGAAAGCCGGAATCCATTTTGATCCTGCTCTGCTTTTCCGGGGAGGGGAGATGGCAACGGCAACGGCAACGGCAACGGCAAAATCAAAATGGATTCCGGCTTTCGCCGGAATGACGGATGATGGGGACCGTTGGGACCGGGGGAATCGTCGAATCGCGGCAGCGCGAAGATCGCGGGAACGCGAACTCAAACCGCCGAACGCGCCGTCACTTCGCCGCGCGCTGACTCATCGCCACGCTGCCCAAGATCAGCGCGCCGGCGATCAGCATCGTCAGGGTCAGCGGTTCGCCCAGCAGCATCCAGCCCCACGCCACGCCGAACAGCGGCACCAGATAGGTCACCGCCACCGCGCGGCCGGCGCCGATGCGCTGGATCAGCCGGTAGTACATGACGAAGGCGATGCCGGTGCACAGCACGCCGAGCATCGTCGCCGACAGCCAGGACTTGGCCGGGATGGCGTGGTCGGGCCAGGTCGCCAGCGCGAACGGCAGGGTCAGCAGCGCCGAGCAGCCCAGCGTCGCCGCCGCCACCGCCGCGGCCGGCAGGCCGGTGAGCTGGCGCCGGACCAGATTGGCGCCGATGCCGTACAAGAACGCGGCCGCGCAGCCCGCCGCCACCGCCCAGCCGATGCTGGCGCCGGCGGTCTTGCCGCTGGCCAGCACCACCACGCCGGCGAAACCGGCCAGCAGGGCGATCGCGCGCTGTACGCCGATCTTCTCGCCGAAGAACAGGAAACCGACCAAGGCGGTGAACAGCACCGCCATCGAGTTGGTGATCGCGCCGATGCCGGCCGGCGCGCGCTGCGCGGCCCAGGCGAACAGCGCGAACGGCACCGCCGAGTTGATCACGCCGATCAGCGCGAGCTTGGCCCAGATCTTGGCGCCGCGGAACGACTCGCGCGCTTTCCACAGGAACGGCAACAGGATCAGCGCGCCGAGCCCGAGGCGCATCTCCACCAGCGGCAGCGCGCCGAAGTCCTTGGCGGCCACGCGCATGAACAAGAACGAGCCGCCCCAGATCGCGCCGAGCACGGTCAGTTCCAGCGGCGTGCGCCAGCCGGCGCGGGCGGAGTCGTGGGCGGCGGCCGCGGGCGGCGCGGCGGAGCCGTTGGGCGTCACGGTGGCGGCGAGTTCGGGGGAACGCATGCGCAAAGTCCTCGGAAACGGCGGCCGCGCGGTGCGGACGCCTGCGGGGGAAACGGCCGCGCGCGGCCTCGCGGCGGCGGCGCGGTCGGCGCGGCGGTTTGGGGCCGCCGCGCGCGGGTGGGGAATGAACGCCGGATGGGATGCGCTGCGTTCGATGGCAGTATCGGCATCGGGCGCGGGCGCGGATATCCGAATTCGATCGGTGCCGTGACGGCCGCTTCGCGTCGAAGCGGGCTCGTCGGATTTCACCGGCTCGCGCTCGCTCGATTTCGTCGCCGACGGTGGCGGTCTGATCGATCCGGGCTCAATCGATCCCGATTCGACCGACACCGGCCTAGCGGGCCCGGAGTCGAAACGCCCGGATGCCATCGGCTTCGGCCAAGTCCGGATCGAACCCGATCGCCTGCGTTCCGACCCACCCGGCTCGCATCGATCAAAACCCAGCCGTGCCCACCGCTACCTGCTTCGCCGACGCGTCGCTCGCGTCTACGAACGCTCACACATCCAAAATCGCCAACGTCCCCCGGCTGCCCGGCGCCACCGCATGGGCGACGCCCGCCGGCACCACGTACAACTGCCCCGCGCCGACCTCGACGATCTCGCCGCCGATGCTCAGGCGCATCGCGCCGTCGAGCACGAGCAAGCCTTCGGCGAAGTCGTGGATTTCTTCCTCGTAGGCGCCGGCGTCCATGCGCAACAGCTTGAAATTGGCGCCGCCGAAGCGGCCGATCACGGTCGAACGCCAAGCGGCGGGCAGTTCGGCGGCGGTCGAAAGCAGGTCGATGAGGCTCATGCGCGGGCGATGGCGTGCGGGTCGCGTGGGGGTGCGACGACAATCTGGCTTTTCCCTGCGGCCTATTCTGACTGGCCCACAACCCTATGCAAGCGCATACTTTCGCACCCAGCCACAAATATGACTTGAGGCTCCGATGGCGTTGCGAGCGGACTGGCTACCGGCCCTGGCGGCGTTCGAGGCGGCGGCGCGCCACCAGAACTTCGCCCATGCCGCCGAAGAGCTGCACCTCACCGCCAGTGCGGTCAGCCACCACGTGCGCAAGCTGGAAAGCCGGCTCGGGGTGACCTTGTTCCAGCGCCACGCGCGCGGGGTCGCGCTGACCGCGCAAGGCCGGCAACTCGCCGACGCGGCCGGCACCGCGCTGGCCGATGTCGACGGCGTGCTGCGCAGCCTGCGGCTGGCGCGCGAGGAGCGCGACCGGGTCCGCATCACCACCCTGCACTCGCTCGCCTACACCTGGCTGCTGCCGCGCCTGCCCGAGTTCACCCGCGCGCATCCGCACATCCAGCTCAGCGTCGACACCGAAATCGCGCTGGCACGTTTCGACGACGCCGGCCCGGACCTCGGCATCCGCCACGGCGCCGGCCACTGGCCCGGGCTGACCTCGCATTTCCTGATGGAAGACGCGCTGTTCCCGGTGACCTCGCCGCGCCTGCCCGGCGTGGAGGCCATCGTCGAACCGGCGCACATCGCCGACCTGCCGCTGATCGCCGACCACGCCCGCCAAGGCTGGCACGACTGGTTCCGCGCCGCCGGCGTGCACGGGCGCAAGCTCGAAGAGCGCTACACCTTCAGCGACACCACCGACGCGCTGATGGCCGCCGCGCACGGCCTGGGCGCGGCGCTGGCGCGCGAGCAGATCGTGGTGCCGTACCTGCGCTCGGGGCAGTTGATGCGCCTGCCCGGGCCGAAGATGGCGGCGCGGTGGTCGTACTACGCGATCTACCCCGCGCACCGGCGGCTGCGCCCGGCGGCGCGGGCGTTTCTGGAGTGGTTGCTGGCGGTCGAGAAAGATTGAGCCGCCGCGCTGCTTCGGTTTGCTGCCTGTAGGAGCTGCGCGAGCTGCGACCGCGGGAATGCGGCGATTGCGCAAGCTTCGGCGTAGTTGCGTTGTCGCGGTCGCAGCTCGCGCAGCTCCTACAGTCGGATACCCACATTCGACTCGAACGCGCGGCTTCCGCGCATCAAGAAACGAGCCACCGCGCTGCTTCGATTTACTACCTGTAGGAGCTGCGCAAGCTGCGACCGCGGGAATGCGACGATTGCGAAAGCTTCGGCGCAGCTGCGTTGTCGCGGTCGCAGCTTGCGCAGCTCCTACAGTCGGATACCCATATTCGACTCGAACGCGTGGCTTCCGCGCATCAAGAAACAAGCCGCCGCGCCGCGGCGATTTACTACCTGTAGGAGCTGCGCAAGCTGCGACCGCGGGAACACGACGATTGCGGACGCTTCGGCGCAGCTGCGTTGTCGCGGTCGCAGCTCACGCAGCTCCTACCGTCGGATACCCACATCCGACTCAGGCTCGCGGCTTCTTCTTCGCGGCCGCTTTCTTCGCGACCGTCTTCTTGACCGCCCGCGTCTTCGCCGGCTTCTTCTTCGCGCCCTTGCGCAGCGCCGCTTCCCACGCCAGCGCCAGCCACGGCCGCATCTCCTGCGGCGATTCCATCGCCTCTTCCGGCACCGTCCAATAACTGGTCGGCACCGTCTCGCCGCGGCGCGTGTACATGAACGGCCGACACCCGGCCGCTTCGAACCGCGGCCGGGTCTGTTCGTCGGTCTTGAGGTACACGGTCTCGTCCGACAACAGCCCGATCATCGTGCCCTCGCGGTACACGCCGTGCCCGCCGAACATCCGCCGCGCGTGCAGCGCGGCGAAGCCGGCGGACAGGTCGTGCAGGTGGGCGATCAGATCCTCGTGCATGACGCGATCCTACCGCCCTCGCCCGCCGCTCAGAACCGGTGCCACACGCGCACGAAGTACGCCGCGCCGTTCAGGCCGAACTGCACGCTGTCGAAGATGTGGCCGTTGTCGGTTTCGTTGGGGTCCTGCCGGGTCGGCTTGACGTTGAAGAGGTTGGAGCCGCCGACGGTGAGCTTGGTGTTCTCGTTGAAGGCGTAGGTCACGCTGAGATCGGCCGAGGCCTTGGCCTTGTAGCGCGCGTTCGGCACGCCGGCGGCGGTGCCGGAGAAGGTGCCGAGCGTCTGCGGGCCGAAGTAGATCGCCTTGAGGTTGCCTTCCCACGGGCCGCGGGTCAGATCGAAACCGAGCACCGCCTTGGACCTGGGCGCGCCCTGTTCGATGAACAAGCGCTCGCGCTCGGACAGCAGCACGTCCTCGCGGCCGATCAGCGACGGCGGCGCGTGGATCGCGCGCACCTTGGTGCGGTTGAGGTTGAGGGCGAAGAAGGTGCCGAGCTTGAAGTCGTTGCCCAGCTCGCGCTCGTTGTTGAAGGTGAAATCCAGGCCGTCGGTGCGGGTGTCGACCGAGTTGACGAAGAACTGCGCCTGCCCGACCTGCAGCGCGCGCAGCGCGTCGCCGATGACCGGATCGTCGTCGCCGAAGCGGCCGCTGAGCACGATGCGGTCGTCGATGTCGATGCGGTATGCGTCCAGGGTCAGCGAGGTGTCGGCGCTCGGCGACCAGGTCAGGCCGAGGGTGTAGTTGCGCGACTTCTCCTTGGTCAGCGCCGGCAACCCGGCGAGGTTGGCCAGGTCGCCACCGTTGGGCGCGATCACCACGTCCACCGGCTGGCCGTTGACGAAGTCGGTGATGGTCGAAGAGAAGTACTTCTGCTGCAGCGACGGCGCGCGGAAGCCGGTGCTGGCCGAGGCGCGGAACATCAGCGTGTCGGTGGCGCGGAAGCCGGCGGCGAGCTTGCCGGTGGTGGTGTTGCCGAAGTCGCTGTAATCCTCGTAGCGCACCGCCACGCCGGCGGTGAAGCGCTCGGTGAAGTCGGCTTCGACGTCGGCGTAGGCGGCCCAGCTGTCGCGGCTGTGGCCGCCGGCGTCGCTGGGACGGAAGCCCGGGAAGCCCTGGCTGCCGGCGTTGCCGCCGTCGGAGGCGCCGTCGTAGTCCAGGTACGAGCCCGGCTCGCCGGCGAAAATCTTGTAGCGCTCGTCGCGGCGTTCCAGGCCGAAGGCGACGTTCAAGCCGCGGAAGATGTGGTCGTAGAACCGGTTGACGTCGAAGTTGACCGTGTTCTGCTCGAACGAGAACCCGCCGGCGTCGAAGCTGCGCGGGCTGACGCCCTTGCCGCCGTTGATCAGGTCCAGATTCGCCAGCGAGGCGTTGAGCGTGTTGTTGATCGTGTAGCGCAGCTTGCTGTAGCCGTAGGTGTAGGACAGGTCCGCGTTCCACTCGCCCAGCGAGCCGCGCAGGCCGAGGATGCCGAAGCGGTCGTCGATGTCGCCGTCGATGAAGGGCACGAAGCCGTTCGGGTACATCGCCGCGGAGTTGCGCGAGGGAATGTCTTCCGAGCCCAGGCCGTCGCGCGCGAACGCAGCGGAAGACGCGTCGCGCTTCTGCGCGCCGAGGGTGAAGTAGAAATCCAGGTTCTCGGTGATCGGCTTGTCGCCGTTGAGGAACAAGGTCTGATTCTTGACCTTGGAGTCGCCGATGATGCGCGGGCTGCCGGCCGGCTCGGAGCGGTCGGAGCGGCCGCGGTCCTGCCATTCGCCGGTGATGCCGATGGTGCCGTCGCTGCCCAGGCCGAAGCCGCAGTACGCGGTGCCCAGCCAGTTCTCGCCGTCGCCCTTGGAGTACTGGCCGTAGCCGGCGACGGCCTCGCAGCCCTTGCGCTTCTTCAGCGAGATGTTCATGACCCCGGCGATGGCGTCGGAGCCGTACTGCGCGGCGGCGCCGTCGCGCAGGATCTCGACGCTGTCGATCGCCATCAGCGGGATGGTGTTGAGGTCGGTGCCGGTGTTGCCGCGGTTGCGCGCGCCGAACAGGTTGAGCAGCGCGGTGGTGTGGTGGCGCTTGCCGTTGACCAGCACCAGGGTCTGGTCCGAACCCAGGCCGCGCAGCGCGGCCGAATCGACCAGGTCGGCGCCGTCGGCGCCGCTTTGGCGGGTGGAGTTGAACGAGGGCGCGGCGTACTGCAGCGATTGGGCGAGGTCGAACTGCGCGCCTTCCTCGGTGTTCTTGGCCATCGGCAGCACGTCGACCGGCGAGATCGAGGTGGTGTCGGAAGAACGCTGGGCGCGGCGCGAGCCGAGCACCGACACGGTCTCCAGGGTGCGCGCTTCGCCGGCTTGCGCCGTCGCCTTGGGCGCCGCCGGCTCCGCGTCCTGGGCGAAGGCGCTGCCGGCGAACAGGCTGCCGCCCAGCCACAGGGCGCAGCTCAGCGCACGGTACAGCGGCGCGCGGCGCGGACGGGCGTGACGGGAGGCGAAGCGGGGCTGGGTCATGGCGAGGTCCTTGCGGTGGCTGGGCGGGGCGATCCCCTAGCCTAAAGCCAAGACGACCGTTCGCGCACAGCGTCGGACCCGGAAATGTGAAGTCGGAAGCGTGACCGCGGACCGCCGATCGGGGCGACGGCGGTCGACCGCGAGGCATGCGCGGCGTGCCGGCCCGAGCCGCGCCCACGGCCCCGCCGCGAACCGGCCGCGAACCGGCCCGGCCATGCGCCGCGCCCTCGCCCGTCGGCTTACTTCGCCGCGTCGCTCTTGGCCGCCGCCTCGGTCTTCGCCGGCGCCGGCTCGGCGCCGTCCACCCAGCGCGCGAAGAACGCCGACAAGTCGCGGCCGCTGGCGCGCTCCATCGTTTTGCGCAGATCCGCGGTGGTCGCCGAATGGCCGTAGTAGGCGCGGGTGTAAGTCCGCACGCCGCGCCAGAACGCGCGCTCGCCGATCTCCTCGCGCAGCAGATGCAGGACGTAGGCGCCCTTCTGGTAGACCACGGCGCGGTCGTCGGCGCTGGGCTTGCTCCAGTTGGCGTAGACCAGCGCGTGGTCCTTGCCGCTCTCGCGCAGCTTGTCCACGCGCTTCTTCCAGGCGTCCACGCGCTCGCGGTAGGCGTCTTCGCCGTAGCGGTGCTGCAGGTACGCGGCGGCCATGAAATTGGCGAAGCCCTCGTTGAGCCAGAACTGGCCCCAATCGAGGTTGGTGACCATGTTGCCCCACCACTGGTGCGCCAGCTCGTGCGCGATCAGGCCCTGCGCCTCGGGCTTTTCCAGCACCTCGCGGCCGTAGGCCTCGGACATCAGCGAGAAGCCGTCGAGTTCCTGGCCGATGGTTTTGGCCACCAGCACCTGGGTGTACGGGCCGCGGTAACGGATCCCGGCGCGGCGGCCGAAGAAGCGCAGCATGTCGGCGGTGTCGGCGAACACCTTGCGCAGTTGCGCGCTCTGCAGTTCGGCCGAATAGAAGCGCAGCTCGCCGTTCTCGCCGGTGCCGGCGGCCTCGTTGTAGCGGCCGGCGGCGAAGCCGTAGACGTAGCTCGGCATCGGCTGGTCCTGGCGCCAGCGATACGAATCGCGGCGCCCGCCGAGCGCGGACTTGGACACCAGCCGGCCGTTGCCGACCGCCTTGAGGCCGCTGGGCACGGTCAGGGTCAGATCGAAGCTGGCGCGTTCGGACGGCGCGTCGATGCAGACCAGCCACTGGCTGGTGGAGAAGATCGTATAGACCTCGCCGCGATCGGGATGGAACTCCAGGCCGTAGCGCGGCGCGCCGCGGTAGGCGATGTCGATCTCGTGGCGCTCGCCGAACTTGCCGGGCTTGGGCAGGCGCACGCGCAGGCGCTGCTCGGCTTTCTCGAAGCTCAGCGCCTGACCGTGCTCGGAGACCTTGTCGATGTCCAGGTCGCCGGCGTCGAACTCCAGTTGCTGGGCGCCGTCGGCGCGCAGGGCGAGGCGGATCGAGACCTGACCGCGCAGGGTCTTGGCGGCGATGTCGGGTTCGATCCGCGCGGTGTAATGCAGCACGTCGAGATTGGCCCCGGCGCGCGCCGGCGCCGCGCCCTGCGCCGCGGCCGCGAGCGGCAGCGCCCACAGCGCCGCGGCGAGCGCGCCGCGCGCGCGGTCGCGCAGGCGTGGGCGGGACGGAGAATTCGGGGCGGCTGGCATATCGGCGGTTCGTCCTTCGCTGCGCGGCGCCGGGGCGCCGCGTTCCTGACATCGGTGGGGGTACGACGGCCGCCGAACGGACAATCCGACGGCGACAAGGTCGCCGATGATCGCGCAACCGCGCGCCGCGCTGAACCCACTTTTGGCGGAGGCCGCGCCGCGCGCGAGGCAATCCGGCAGATGCGGTAAACCGCGGCGCGCATTCAGTTT
Organism: Lysobacter sp. K5869; assembly: GCF_018847975.1. Lineage (NCBI taxonomy): Bacteria > Pseudomonadati > Pseudomonadota > Gammaproteobacteria > Lysobacterales > Lysobacteraceae > Lysobacter > Lysobacter sp. K5869. The sequence goes on from NZ_CP072597.1 coordinate 5,332,897, forward strand.
CGACCGTAATCGCTTTCTCGCCTCCAGCCGCCCGCGTACGGTCGCGGCGCGTCGGCGATCTGCGGCCGCGATCACTGACAGCGCTGTCATCGACAGGACAAGGTGCGGGCCGTGGGCGCGCCGCGCCCGCATCCGTCCACGCAAGCCCTCCGGCTTCCCCGCGCGCCGTCGCCGGCGCAACCCGCCGTCGCGCTTGCCCCATCCAGGAGCCGCAACGATGGTCACCCGCCGCACCTTCCTCGGCGCCGGCGCCGCCGCGCTCGCCGTCCCGCTGCTGCCGCGCCGCGCCTTCGCCGCCACCCCGGCGCGCTTCAACCTCGCCCTGCTCAACGCCTCCGGGCAGAACACGGCCTATGCCTACGTCACCGGGTTCGACAACGGCCGCCCGCTGTTCGTGCGCGCCGACGGCAGCGCCTATTACCCGCCCTCGCCGTCGGCGCCGGTCACGCCGCTGGGCGCGGACTGCGCGATTCCGCTCGGCGCCAACGGCAGCACCGCGCGCGTGTCGGTGCCGCGCATGTACGGCGCGCGGATCTACCTCGTCACCGGCAGCAAGCTGGATTTCTACGTCAACCCCGGCCCGGCGGTGGTGCATCCGAGCTTCCTCAACGCCAGCGACACCAACTTCAACAAGAACTGGTCGTTCGCCGAGTTCACCTTCAACGAGTACGAACTGTTCGCCAACATCAGCTACGTCGATTTCGTCGCCGCGCCGCTGGGGCTGTCGCTACGTTCGTTGTCGGGCCGCAGCGAGACGATTCCGGGCTTGCCGGCCGGCGCGCTGGATCCGATCTGCTATGCCCTGCAGCAACAGGCCACGCAAGAGGGCTCGGCCTGGAACTCGCTGATCCAGCGCGGCCCGGACGGCCGCAACCTGCGCGCGATGAGCGCGCACTATCAGGCCGCGCGCTTCCAGAACTATCTGGCCGGCTACATCGACGCGTGCTGGAACAAATACCGCGGCACCACGCTCACCGTGGACACCCAATCGGGCTTCGGCGTGCTGACCGCGCGCGTGGGCGGCGACAACCTGCTGCGCTTCAACAACGGCGAAGCCTTCGCCAAGCCCAGCACCGCCGACGTGCTCAGCTGCGACAGCGGCCCCTTCAGCCTCGGCGGCGCCAGCGAAGCGCGCAAGGCGATCATCCCGCGCCTGGCCGCGGCCTTGAACCGCACCACCCTGCTCGACAACCCGAACCAGCCCAACGGCGAAGTCGCCAGCCGTTTCTACCGCAACGCCCAGACCAACCACTACGCGCGGCTGGTGCACGAGCGTCTGCCGGACAACCGCGGCTACGCCTTCCCCTACGACGACGTCACCCCGAGCGGCGGCCCGGATTTCAGCGGCGCGGCGCGGTCGGGGGATCCGGATACGTTGACGGTGACGCTGCGGGCGTTGCGCTGAGGCGAGGCGGGCGGCGGGTGTCGCACGCGGGGCTTCGGTCCCGGTGCGTTCGCGTTCGTTCGTGGTGGGCGGACACGCACGCATCGGGACCGGGGCGCCCGTGCGGACGCGAGGCATCGGCTGCCGCAACCCGGCCCGCCCGTTCCCGGCCCGGCACCGGGCTTCACGGCGCCTGCGCCCCTCCCGCCGCATGCTCCGCCCGACTTCCAACGACGCGAGCCGCCATGAACACCGAGCGCTGGTCCGACCTGGGCAAACTGATCCTGCGCCTGACCCTGGGCGTGCTGATCCTGCTGCACGGCATCGCCAAACTGCGCGGCGGCACCGAGGGCATCGTCGGCATGGTCGAATCGCACGGCCTGCCCGGCTTTCTCGGCTACGGCGTGCTGCTCGGCGAAGTGCTCGGCCCCGCCCTGCTGATCTTCGGCTGGCACGCGCGCATCGGCGCGGTGCTGATCGCCGGCAACATGCTGGTGGCGATCGCGCTGGTCCACCTGGGGCAGCTGGGCCAGCTCAACGAACAAGGCGGCTGGATGATCGAGTTGCAGGCGATGTTCCTGGCCACGGCCGCGGCGGTGGTGCTGCTGGGACCGGGGAAGTATTCGCTCAACGGTAAATGACGGGGTTTGCGGCTGCTTCGTGTAGGAGCGGCGTGAGCCGCGACTGCGTTGCAGTAGGTCGCGCCGTAAGCGCGGTGTCGCGGTCGCAGCTTGCGCAGCTCCTACAGTCGGACTTCCGGCCACGTCGCGGCTTCGGGCTCGCCCTGTAGGAGCGGCGCGAGCCGCGACCGCGTTTCAGCAGGTCTCGCCGCAAGCGCTGTGTCGCGGTCGCAGCTTGCGCAGCTCCTACGGTCGGACTTCCAGCCACGTCGCGGCTTCGGGCTCGCCTTGTAGGAGCGGCGTGAGCCGCGACCGGGTTGCAGCAGGTTGCGCCGCAAGCGCGGTGTCGCGGTCGCAGCTTACGCAGCTCCTACGCTGCGTCGCCGCGTCGGGCTCGCCCTGTAGGAGCGGCGCGAGCCGCGACCGCGCACCGACAGATCGCGCCGCAAGCGCGAGGCCGCGTCCGAACCCCGCTTACAACCGGTTGACCCGGAACTTCCGCCCCTTGATCTTCCCCTCGCGCAACCGCGCCAGCGCCGCGGCGGCTTGCCCGCGCGCGACGGCCACGTACGAGCGGGTGGCGAACACGTTGATCTTTCCCACCGATTCGGCCTTGAGCCCGGCCTCGCCGGTCAACGCGCCGAGGATGTCGCCGGGACGCAGCTTGTCGGTCTTGCCGGCATCGATGCGCAAGGTCGCCATCGGCGCGGCCGGCGCGTTGCGGGCCTTGCCGCCGAGCGGCTGGGTGCTGCGCCATTGCAGAGGCGCGCCCATGCGCTGCGCGATCTGCTCGGCGCGCGCGGTCTCGCGCGGGCCGCACAGGCTCAGCGCGACGCCGCCGCGGCCGGCGCGGCCGGTACGGCCGATGCGGTGCACGTACACGTCGGGATCGGTCGGCAGGTCGTAGTTCACCACCGCGCCGAGGTCTTCCACGTCCAAGCCGCGCGCCGCCACGTCGCTGGCGACCAGCACGTTGCAGCTGCGGTTGGCGAAGCGCACCAGCACTTCGTCGCGGTCGCGCTGCTCCATCTCGCCGTGCAGCGCCAGCGCGGTGAAGCCGTAGTGTTCGAGCGAACCGACCACTTCCTCGGTGTCCTTGCGCATGTTGCAGAACACCACGCACGACTCGGGGCGGTATTCCAGCAGCAGCGCGCCGAGCAGCGGCGTCTTGCGCGCGGCTTCGGCTTCGTAGAAGTACTGTTCGATGCGCGGCGCCGAGGCTTCGCCTTCGACCGTCACCTCGACCGGATCGCGCAGCGCGTTGCGGCCCAGCTCGCGGATCGCCTCGGGGAACGTCGCCGAAAACAGCAAGCCCTGACGGGTCTTGGGCGTCTTGCGCACGATCTCGCGCACGGCCTCTTCGAAGCCCATGTCGAACATGCGGTCGGCCTCGTCGAACACCAGCGTGCGCAAGCCGTCGAGCTTGAGCGCGCCGTGGCGCAGCAGTTCCTGCAGGCGCCCGGGCGTGCCGACGGCGACGTGCGGTGCGTGTTCCAGCGAGGCCAACTGCGGCCCCACCGGCATGCCGCCGCACAGCACCGAAACCTTGAGGTTGCCGATGGCGAAGGCGAGCTTGCGCAATTGCTGGCCGACCTGATCGGCCAGCTCGCGGGTCGGGCACAGCACCAGCGCCTGGGTGCGGATCGCCGACGGATCGAGACGATGCAGCAGGCCCAGGCCGAACGCCGCGGTCTTGCCGCTGCCGGTCGGCGCCTGGGCGAGCACATCGCGGCCGTCGAGGATGGCCGGCAACGCGCGCGCCTGAACCGGGGTCATGGCGGTGTAGCCGAGCGCGGCCACGCCCTGGAGCAGGGCCGGGCTGAGGGAAAGGGTGTCGAAACCGGCGCCAGCGGCCGGAGCGGCCGGGGCCGCGGGGGTGTTGGAATCCATGGCGACATGATCGCAGGTTCGGATGCGGGCCGGGGCAGCGCGGGGTTTGGGCGTGCCGGTTCCGGCGGTCGAAGACGGGTGAACTCAGGGATTCGGGGCGTCGGAGTGGGGCGGCGAAGCGGCGCCGCAGCGGTCGATCGCGGGTTGCGCCGCCCTTACGGCCGCGCGGCGCGACGCGGCGGTATGCTGCCGACGGGCGCCCCGGCGCGCTCGCGCGGGGAGACCGTCATGGAGCAGTTCCTGCACATCCGCGTCCTGCTCGGCATCGTCCTGGGCCTGGCCGTCGCCACCTTGCTCAAGGGGCTGGCGCGCTTCGTCCAGCACCCCGGCCGCGAGCGGCCCTATTGGGTCCACATCGCCTGGGCGCTGTCGATGTTCACCCTGCTCGCCCACTTCTGGTGGTGGGAGTTCAGCCTGATCCACGTCGAACGCTGGAGCTTTCTCGCGTTCTCGTTCCTGGTCGGCTACGTCGTGGTGCTGTTCGTGCTGTGCACGCTGCTGTTCCCCGACGACATCCGCGACTACACCGGCTGGCGCGACTATTTCTATTCGCGCCGGCACTGGTTCTTCGGGATCATGGCGCTGTCCTACGCCATCGATTTCGGCGACACGCTGATCAAGGGCACGCGTTACTTCGAGGCCTTCGGCCTCGAATATCCGCTGCGCAACCTCGCTTACGTCGTCTTGTGCCTGATCGCCATGCGCACGCGCAGCGAACGTTTCCACGCCGCGTTCGCCGTCGCCGGCCTGCTGTATCAGGCCTCGTGGATCTACCGGCTCTACGATTTCGTCAGCTGAACCGCATAACCGGCCATTCCGGCAAAGCGCGAACCCCATCGCACTCACCTTGAGACAACGTTTGCTGTCCTAGAGTCGAGCGATGTCTGTCTTCCACGCCTCCGCATGAGCCGCGCCTTCGTCAAGGAAGGCGACGGCGAATCCGATCCCGGCGCATTGCCGGAATTGCCGATCAGCGAGCACCCCAACTACGTCACGCCGCGCGGCATGATGCTGTTGCGCGCGCGCTTGAACGAGGCCGGACGCGAATTGCAGGCCTTGGATCGCGCGGTCGAGCGCGAAGCGGTCGGCGCGCGCCTGGAGCGCGCGCACGTGCAGCGCGAGATGCGTTGGCTGCAGGCGCGCATCCTCGGCGCGATCACCATCGCCCCCGAACGCCAGCCGCCCGACCGGGTCGCGTTCGGCGCGCGCGTGGAGGTGACCGACGACGACGGCGGCGAACACCGCTACCGCATCGTCGGCGAGGACGAGGCCGATCCCGAGCGCGGCCTGATCAGCTGGGTCTCGCCGCTGGCGCGCGCGCTGCACGGCGCGCGCGTGGGCGACAGCGTGCTGTGGAAGCGGCCGGCCGGCGACATCAACGTGGAAGTACTGGCGATCGAATACGGCTGAGCCGCGCCGGCTTCTCAACCCTCGATTCCGCGCAGCCATCCACCCCGGGTCCGCGTTCGCGGCGCCGCTTCCCGTTCGGCATCCTGCTTCGACGCCATCGACCGCCCGTCGGCGCCAGCTTGACGCGGCTTCCGCGCGCACCCGATCATTTAGCAAATTAGTTAATTGCTAAATACATGCATCGCGCGCCGGCGGGGCCGGCGTCGGGCCGCTCCGGCCATGCAGCGCACCAGGGATGAGGTCATGAAAGCTCGGTTCGTGGAAGCGATGCCCGCCAGCCTGCGCGCCCATCGCGTGCGTTCGCGCGCGGCGCTGGCCGATTCGGTCCGCGCCGTCAGCGCCGGCCGCGTCGTATGGGAACCGATACGCTCGCTGTGGTTCTGCGCGATGGCCGCCGGCGCCGTCGTCGGCGGCGCGCTCACCTTCAGCTGGGGCGCGTTCGCCTTGTTCGCCTTCAGCACCGCCGCCGTGCTGCTGCTCGGCCATTCGCTGGGCATGCACCGCAAGCTGATCCACGACAGCTACGCCTGCCCGAAATGGCTGGAGTACCTGCTGGTCTACTGCGGCGTGCAGGTCGGATTGGCCGGGCCGATCGCGCTGGTGCACACCCACGACCTGCGCGACTACGCGCAACGCCTGCCGCATTGCCACGATTACCTCGCCCACCGCCGCGGTTTCCTGCAAGACGCGTGGTGGCAACTGCATTGCGAACTGCGCCTGGACGCGCCGCCGCGGATCGAACTGGAACCGCGCATCGCCGAAGACCGCGTCTACCGTTTCCTGCAACGCACCTGGATGTGGCAGCAACTGCCGTGGGCGCTGGCGTTCTACGCCGTCGGCGGCTGGGGCTGGGTGTTCTGGGGCGTGTGCGCGCGGGTGACCGCAGGCGTGTTCGGCCACTGGCTGATCGGCTACTTCGCCCACAACCACGGCGGCCTGCATCACGAAGTGCGCGGCGCCGCGGTGCAAGGCCGCAACGTGCGCTTCGCATCGCTGCTGACGATGGGCGAATGCTGGCACAACAACCACCATGCGTTTCCGGGCTCGGCGCGGCTGGGCTTGTATCCCGGCGAATGGGATCCGGGCTGGTGGATGTTGCGCGCGCTCGAACGCATCGGCTGGGTGAGCGGCTTGCGCCTGCCCGAAGACTTGCCGCCGCGCGCCGAACTGCACTGCCTCGGCGCCGAACCGCCGACCCGCGCCGACGACGCCTGCTGCTCCTTCCGAGAGCTGATGAACCGATGAACGAATCGAATTCGCCCGACCCGAACCGCCCCCACGCCGCATCGTCCGAACCGCCGCCGCTTCCGCCGCATGCGCAGGCCGAGCCCGCCGGCTCCGCGCCGATGCGATGGCTGCGCCGCCTGCTGCTCACCGTGCTGCCGTTCGCCGGCGGCGCGCTGATCGGCTTGATCCTGCGCACTGTCTTCAACGGCGAACCCGGCAGCGCCTGGGCGCCGATGCTGACCGTCTTCATCCTGATCGCGCCGGTCGCCATCGGCGCGGTCACGGTCTACCTGGCCGAACGCGAACGCGCGCGCAGGCTGCGCTACCACTTCTTCGCGCCCTGGCTCAGCGTCACCTTGTGCATGGCCGGGTCGATGCTGTTCATGCTCGAAGGTGCGATCTGCGTGATCCTGATCTGGCCGCTGTTCGCCGTTCTCGGCTCGGTCGGCGGCATGATCATGGGCTCGCTGTGCCGCTGGGCCGGCTGGTCGAAAACGCCGACGGTCTACAGCGTGGCGGTGCTGCCGCTAGTGTTGACCCTGCTCGGCGTCGGCCACGACGAGCCGCGGCGGATCGAACGCACCGAACGCAGCGTGCTGATCCACGCCGCGCCGGAAACCGTCTGGCGCAACCTCCTCGACACCGACCGCATCCGCGCCGAGGAAGTCGATCGCGCCTGGATGTACCGCATCGGCGTGCCGGTGCCGCTGGCCGGCCTCACCCACGAAGACGCCGCCGGCCTCACCCGCGAGGTGCGCATGGGCAAGGGCATCCACTTCCGCCAGCGTTCGGCCGACTGGCGCCCGGGCCGTTACGTGCAGTGGCAATACCAGTTCGCGCCCGATTCGATTCCGGCCGGCGCGCTCGACGATCACGTCGAAATCGGCGGCCGCTACTTCGACCTGATCGGCACCCGCTACACGCTGACGCCGCGCGGCGGCGACACCGAACTGAGCATCCGCATGGATTACCGCGTGAGCACCGGCTTCAACTGGTACGCCGCGCCGCTGGCGCGCTGGCTGATCGGCGATTTCAGCGACACGATCCTGGGCTTCTATCGCCATCGCGCCGAGGCCGGCGCGGCGGCGTAAGCCGCGAACGAGGCCGATACCGCCGCGTCCCGCGAACCGCGCGGGCCGCGGCGCGAGGGTTCAAGCGCCGGCCTTGCCCGCGCCCTTGCGCGCCGCGCGCCGGCTCTCGCGCTTGAGCGGGCCGCCGACCGGGCAAATCTCGAACGCGAACTGGGTCAGCGTGTTGACCAGATGATCCGGCACCAGCTTGTAGACCACGAACTGCCCGCGCCGCTCGCTGCTGATCAAGCCGGCGTTGACCAACACCGACAAATGCCGCGACACCGCCGGCGCACTCATCTCGAACCGCGCGGCGATGTCCCCCGCGCTGAGTTCGCGCTCGGACAAAAACGCCAGGATCTGCCGCCGCGGCGACGAGGCCAGAGCTTCGAAGATCTTGTCCTGCGACATGGCGGCGGCGGCAAGGCGCGCCGGGGCGGCGCCGGGCCAGTATAGCCTTGATTACTTAACTAATTTGCTAAACATCTAGGAGTTAGCGGATAGGCGTTAGGAGATAGCGGGGGCATTCGCTATCTCCTAACTCCTATCCGCTATCTCCTGCCTTACCCTATCCCCATGCCCTGGTACGTCTACCTCATCGAATGCACCGACGGCAGCCTCTACACCGGGATCGCCGTCGACGTGGAGCGCCGCTACGCCCAGCACGCCGCCGGCAAGGGCGCGCGCTACACCCGCGCGCATCCGCCGGCGCGGCTGTTGGCGCGGTTCGAGCATCCCGACCGCGGCGCCGCGCTGCGCGCCGAATACGCGATCAAACAGCTCACGCCCGCGGCCAAGCGCGCGTTGTGCGCGCAGGCGCAGGCCGCCGGCTGAGGCGTCACAGCAGCGCCCACAGCAACTGCAGGATGCCCCACAGCGCCACTGCCCACACCGCCGAACGCAGGTAGGGGATGCCGGCCGCGTACACCGGCACGTAGATCAGCCGCGCCCAGAAATACGACTGCGCGGCCAAGGCGGTGTGGTCGTTGCCGCGGCCGGCGACGACCACCGCCAACGCGAGCGCGGCGAACATCGGAAAGGTTTCCAGATAATTGCGCCAAGCGCGCTCCAGCCGCGCGGCCACGCCGGTCAGCGGTTGCGGCGCGCCGTCGCGCGCGCCGGCGTTCCAGCGCACGCCGCGCTGCGCGGTCATGAAGCCGGCCGCGACCAGCAGATGGACGATGCCCAGCGCGACCGACCAAGCCAGCATTTGCAGTTCGGTGCTCATGATCTTTCCAGCGAGAAGTGAGCGCAGAGGAGTGAGAAGCGAGACGAGCATTATCGCTGCGTTTTCGCCGATTCCTCGCGTTTTATGCTCGCTCCGGCGGTCGAAGATACGGGGAGCGGGCGAGAACCGCGCTTGCTCCCGCTCGCTCCTCCCCGCTCACTCCTCGCCTCACCCGTTCGGCAGCACCAAAATCTTGCCCTCGCGCTCGCCCGCCGCAGCCGCCGCGACCGCGTCCTTGATCCGTTCCAACGGATACGTCGCCTGCACCCGCGCGTGCAACTCGCCCGCGGCGACCCGCCGCGCGATCTCGCCGAACACTTCCGCGCGCCGCGCCGGCGTCGCCTGCTGGAACCAGCGCGACAGCCAGAACCCGCGCAGCGACACGTCGCGGAACACGAACGAGGCCGGCGAAATCTGGCAGGCCTCGCCGCTCATCGCGCCGTAGTTCACCACCACCCCGCCCTCGCCCAGCGACTGCGCGATGTGCTGGGTCGCCAAGCCGCCGACCGCGTCGATGCCGAGCTTGATCGGCGCCTTCTGCGCCGCCTCGCGCGCCTGCTTGCCCAAGTCGTCGCCGTCGATCAAGACCACGTCGGCGCCGGCCGCGCGCACCGCCTCCACCGCCGATTCGCGCCGCACCACATTGATCGTGCGCAGCCCGCGCGCCTTGGCCAGTTGGATCAGATACGTGCCCACGGCCGAATTGGCCGCGTTCTGGATCACCCAGTCGCCCGGCTCCAGCGCGACGATGTCGCTGAGCATCAGCAGCGCGGTCGGCGGATTGATCGTGATCATCGCCAGTTGCTGGGGATCGGCGCCGTCGGGCAGCGCGACCAGATGCTTGGCGGTGCCGACCATGTGCGTGGCCCAACTGCCGCCCTGGATCGGCAACAACACGGTCTGGCCGACCTTCACCTGCGTCACCTCCGGCCCGAGCTCGACCACGCGGCCCACGCCCTCGTTGCCGCCCACCGCCGGCAGCGGCGGCAGCAGGCCGTAGTCGCCGGTCAGGGTCAGCACGTCGGAAGGATTGATCGGCGCGGCCAGCACTTCGATCAGGACCTGCCCCGCGGCCAGTGGCGGGGTCTGGAACTCGACCGCCTCGATCACATCCTGCGGCACCGGGCCGCGCCGTTCGTACTGGGCTCGCTTCATCGTGGACCTCCGCAAGGGGCTGGGCGGCGCCCGCGCGGGCGCCGATCGGCCGAGAGTACGCCGCCGGACGCGCAAACGTCTTGCGTCCAGGTCTCAGCGCTGCGACCCTGCCTGCCCGTCACCGCTGTTCGGCACCATCGCCATGCAACCGATCCAATTCGAACTCGACGCCGCCCACGACTTCGTCGAACTCAACCAACTGCTCAAGCTCACCGGTTTGGCCCACAGCGGCGGCACCGGCAAGGCCATCGTCGCCAGCGGCGCGGTGCGGGTGGATGGACAGGTCGAACTGCGCAAGACCTGCAAGATCCGCGCGGGGCAGGTGGTGGAGTGCGAGAACGTGCGGATCGAGGTGGTGGCGGGCTGAGGTTCGCGGCGGATACGACTCGTCGCAACGGCTCCTTCATTCCGCAAGCCCCCGAGACCGATCGCCCGCCGGTCACGCCAACGGCAACCGACTGTCGGCCTTGCACAAATCATCGTGCAACCGCTGCACCGACTGCGTCGCCGACACGTAATCGCGGCTGCCCAACGCCTCGACGAAGCGGCAGGCGGCGTAACCTTCGGCCTTGCGTTCGTACTGCGCCACCCAACTCTCGCGTTCGGCCATGCGCTCGGCCGGGATCGGCCAGACGCCGTTGCGCGGCGGCATGCGTTCGCGCACGCCCACGCGCCAGGGCTTGCCGGTGAGGCGGGCGCGGAAGCAGTGCTGGTAGCGGCACAGCAGCGCGTAATAGGCGTCGGCGCCGATGGCCTGGAAGAACGCCGGCACCTGCGGGTCCAGCGGGTCGAAGGTCTGGTGCATCGCCAGCAGGCGGAAGCCGTTGGGCGTGCGGTAGACGCGCAGATGCCAATGCGGGTGCGCGGCCAGGAACGCGTTCACCGGCGCCATCGCGCGCGCTTCGGGGCCGCCGCCTTCTTCGCGGTAGCGGCGCTGGGCCGCGGCGTTGCGCACGAATCCGATCGCGACCAACGCGGCGATGAACAGCGCGATGCCGGCGACCGGATGCACCAGCGCGCCGCACGCCACGCCGGCGACGAGCGCGGCCGCGAACCAGCCCCAACTCACCGGCCCCGCTTGCGGCGGTTTGAAATCGACGTCGGCGAACAGCACGTCCGGCGAGTTGAGGCAGCGCGCGCCGTAGCTGTTGCGGGTGACCACGATCTCGCCGTGGCGTTCGACGATCTCCTCGCGGATCGGCAACCCTTCGGCGTCGTAAGGCACGCGCGGTTCGTTGCGCGACAAGGTTTCGCCGGCGAGGATGCGGTCGAAGGCGTCGCGGGCGCGGGCGTCGGCCATCGTTTGGGCCTCGGCGAGGCTGGAGTCGGACCAACCGAAGCGACGCACCGTCAGCGAAACCCGCCCGGAGACGTGCCCCCTCCCGAACTTCTCCTGCACCCGCGCCTGCGCCCAATACCGCGGAACCTGCATCGCCATCGCCGACCTCCCTTGTCCTGCCCCGATTGTATCGATGTAGGAGCGGCGTAAGCCGCGACGCCCGAAACCGGCGAGCCGCGGCGTCAGGCGAAGAACGCCGGATCGGCGCGGTTCGGCGGCGCAGCGGATGCGACGCGGCGCCTTGAGGTAGCCGGCGCGTCGGATCGTCCGGGCTTCGGGTGTCGCGGCTTACGCCGCTCCTACATCGGGAGCTACGCTGTCACACGAAGGCACTTGACGCCCCCATGCATCGGCGTAGCATTCGCCGTACGCCAGCGGACAGACCGCCGGCCACTTCAACTCCGTGAGGGATTCTCATGGCAACGCAGCAATACGATTACCTCGTTTTCATCGGCCGTTTCGAGCCTTTCCACAACGGCCACGCCGCCGTCGCCCGCCACGCGCTGGGCAAGGCCGCGAAAGTCGTCTTCCTGGTCGGTTCCGCCGACACCCCCCGCACCGTCAAGAATCCGTTCACCGTCGCCGAGCGCGCGGTGATGATCCAGGCCGCGCTCGCCGACAGCGCCGACCGCTTGATCGTGCGTCCGCTGCGCGACCATCTCTACAACGAGAGCCAGTGGATCGCCAACGTGCAGCGCACGGTCGCCGAGGCGGTGCGCGCCGACGGCGGCGCCGCGGACGCGCGCATCGGCTTGATCGGCATGGACAAGGACGCCTCCAGCTATTACCTGCGCGAGTTCCCGCAGTGGCCGCTGGTCGACGTCAACCACACCGCGACGCTGTCGGCCACCGAACTGCGCAAGTTCCTGTTCGAGGCCAATCAGATCGACAGCCACGGCGGCTTGATGCTGATCCGCGCCAACGTGCCGGCGCCGGTGTTCGACATGCTCGAAGCCTTCCGCAAGAGCTCGCCGGCGTTCAAGCAACTGGTCGCCGAATACCAATTCGTCGAGCAATACCGCGCGGCCTGGGCCGACGCGCCGTACGCGCCGACCTTCGTCACCACCGACGCGGTGGTGGTGCATTCCGGCCACGTGCTGCTGGTACGCCGCCGCGCCGAACCGGGCCGCGGCCTGTGGGCGCTGCCGGGCGGTTTCGTCGGCCAGCACGAGACCTTGCTCGACGCCTGCCTGCGCGAGCTGCGCGAGGAAACCCGGCTGAAAGTGCCGCTGGCCGTGCTCAAGGGTTCGATCAAGGGCGAGCGGGTGTTCGACCATCCCGACCGCAGCGCGCGCGGCCGCACCATCACCCACGCCTTCCACTTCGATTTCCCGGCCGGCGAGCTGCCGCAGGTGCGCGGCGGCGACGACGCCGACAAGGCGCGCTGGATCGCGGTCAGCGAAGCGCTGGAGATGAGCCCGCAGCTGTTCGAAGACCACCTGCACATCCTCGAGTATTTCCTAGGCCGCGGCTGAGCGCTCAGCGCACCGCCCGGCCCTCCCGCCGGCGGACAGACCGCCGGCCACACCCGACGCGAAGGAGCTTCCCGTCATGCAATGCCTCGACAACCTGCTGCTCAACACCGACAGCTACAAGGCCAGCCACTGGCTGCAATACCCGCCCGGCACCGATGCGACGTTCTTCTACATCGAATCGCGCGGCGGCGTGTACGACCGCACGGTGTTCTTCGGCCTGCAGGCGATCCTCAAGGAATATCTGGCCAAGCCGATCACCCACGCCGACATCGACGAGGCGCGCGACCTGTTCGCCGCGCACGGCGAACCGTTCAACGAGGCCGGCTGGCGCTACATCGTCGACCGTCACGGCGGGCTGATGCCGATCCGCATCCGCGCCGTGCCCGAAGGCACCGTGGTGCCGACGCATCAAGCCTTGGTGACGATCGAATCGACCGACCCGCAGGCCTACTGGGTGCCGTCCTACCTGGAAACCCTGCTGCTGCGCCTGTGGTACCCGGTGACGGTGGCCACGATCAGCTGGCACGCCAAGCAAACCATCCGCCAGTTCCTGGAACGCACCAGCGACGACCCGGAAGGCCAGCTGCCGTTCAAGCTGCACGACTTCGGCGCGCGCGGCGTGTCCAGCACCGAATCGGCCGCGCTCGGCGGCGCCGCGCATCTGGTCAATTTCCTCGGCACCGACACCGTCTCCGGCCTGCTGCTGGCCAAGCGCTATTACCACGAGCCGATGGCCGGCTATTCGATTCCCGCCGCGGAGCACAGCACGATCACCAGTTGGGGCCGCGAGCGCGAAGTCGATGCGTACCGCAACATGCTCGATCAGTTCGCCAAGCCCGCCGCGATCGTCGCGGTGGTGTCGGACAGCTACGACATCTTCCATGCGATCCGCGAGCATTGGGGCAAGACCTTGCGCGAGCAGGTGATCGCCTCGGGCGCGACGCTGGTGGTGCGCCCCGATTCGGGCGATCCGGTGGACGTGGTGCATCAGTGCCTGACCCTGCTCGACGAAGCCTTCGGCCACACCGTCAACGCCAAGGGCTACAAGGTGCTCAACCACGTGCGGGTGATCCAGGGCGACGGCATCAACCCGACCAGCATCCGCGCCATTCTCGAACGCGCGACCAGCTACGGTTACGCCACCGACAATCTCGCCTTCGGCATGGGCGGCGCGTTGTTGCAACGCCTGGATCGCGATACGCAGAAGTTCGCGCTCAAGTGTTCGGCGGCGCGCGTGGACGGCGAGTGGATCGACGTCTACAAGGATCCGGTCACCGACAAGGGCAAGTCGAGCAAGCGCGGCCGCATGACCCTGCTGCGCCATCGCGAATACGGCCACTTCAAGACCGTGCCGGTGCCGGCGGACGCGCCGTCGCTGGAGCAAGCGGCCAAGCCGATGGGCTACGACGATGCGATGGTGACGGTGTGGGAGGACGGCCGGCTGGTCAGCGATTGGACGTTCGCGCAGGTGCGGGAACGGGCGAACGCGGCTCGGCTTTGACCGGCCCTCGCCCCAATCCCTCTCCCGCGAGCGGGAGAGGAGCTCAAAAGCCGCGATGCTTCCAACCGTCACGAAACAGTCCCCTCTCCCGCTAGCGAGAGAGGGGCTCGAAAGCCGAGAGGCTTCCCACCACCGCGAAACCGTCCCCTCTCCCGCTAGCGGGAGAGGGTTAGGGTGAGGGCAAGCGCCCCGCCATCGATTCACAGGACGAATCCCATGCCAGCCTTTCTCGAAGGGCTAGCGACCGCCGACCCGGGCACGCTCCCGCTCAGCGCGGCCTCTTCCCTGTTCCAACGCCTGCGCGCGACCACGCCGCAACTGGCGCGGCGCGCGCCGGGCGAACACGACGCCGCGCGTTGGCGCGAGCATCGCATCAGCGAACGCTTCTACCGCGTCGCCCAACCGGTCACCTTCACCCCTTACGCCGCCGCGCGGCCGTGCTCGGCGCGCTGTCTGTTCTGTTCGGAAAACCTGCGCCCGCTCGGCGGCGGCGCGATGGCGCAGACCTTGCGGCCCGGCCCCGATCACTTCGAGCGGCTGAGCGCGGCGCTGGCGCAACTGCGCGGATTGCCGCTGTCGTGGTCGCTGTCGGGGCTGGAATCCAGCGACGACGAGGACTGGTTCCTGCGCTTGCTGGAGACATTGAGCGCGGCCGAGCGCGACGGCGTGCGGGTCGAAGACCGCGTGCTCTACAGCAACGGCGCCGGCTTCGCTCGCGGCCGCGGCGAGGAATTGATCGCCGCGCTGCGCGGGTTCGGTTTGTCGTGGGTGGAATTGTCGCGGCATCATTTCGATACGGCGCGCAATCATCGCATCATGCGCTTCCGCGACGGCGAGCCCATCGCCGAGGGCGCCGCGTTCGAGCGCGTCGCGCGCGCGCTGTCCGCGTCGCTGCCGGTGCGTCAGGTGTGCATCCTGCAGCGCGGCGGCATCGACGATGCCGACGGCGTCGCCGCGTACCTCGACTGGGCCCGCACCTACGGCGCCGGCACGGTGATCTTCCGCGAGTTCTCTCGCCTCGACGCGGGTTACCGCGACAACGCCACCCGTCGCTACGTCGACGCCGAGCGCGTCCCCATCGAGCACGTGCTGGCCGCGTGCATGGACGCGGCGTGGTGGCCGCGGCTGACGCCGCTGCGCATCACCGAGGGCTATTACTTCTGGAACCTGCGCCTGCGCGACGAACGCAGCGGCGTGGACGTGGTGTTCGAGTCCTCCGATTACGCCGCCATGCACCGCCGCCACGCCTCGGGCGATATCTATAAGTTGGTGTTCCACGGCAACGGCCGCTTGTGCGCCGGCTGGCAGCCGGATCGCGATGTGCTGTGGCCTGTCGAGAACCCCGCTCAGGAGCGCGCCGATGGATAGCCGCAGCTGGCTGCTGCTGGAACCCGATCCGCCGGAACTGCGCCTGCCCGAGGATTTGCGCGCGCGCGATCCGTTCGGCGGCCGCGATTGCGGCTGGGTCGCGCAGATGCGCCCGTTCGTGCGCCACTACGCCGCGCCCGGCGCGCGCGTGTTCGATCCGTTCTGCGGCTTCGGCACTACTTTGTTGGCGGCCGCGCTGGAAGGCCGCGACGCTTGCGGCCTGGAGATCGACCCGGCCCGCGCGCAGTTGGCGCGCGAACGGCTGCATCGCCACGGCATCGACGCGCCCATCGCGACCGGCACCCTGCCCGAGACGCCCGCACCGGCGCCGTTCGACCTGTGCCTGACCAACGTGCCCTACTTCGGCTGCCGCTGGCCGGGCGAGGCCGATGCGCAGGCCGGCCAGTTGTATCTCGAACGCGACTACGAAGCCTATCTGCGCCGCTTGCGCGATCTGTTCCACGCGGTGCGCGACGCGCTGCCCGAGGACGGCTACTGCATCGTCATGGCCGAGAACCTCAACCTCGACGGCCGCCTGCTGCCGCTGGCCTGGGATCTGGCGCGCGTCCTCGGCGCGTTGTTCGTGGCGCGCGACGAGCGCTTGCTGTGCTACCGGCGCGAAGCGCGGCCGCTCGCGCCCGGCGACGCGCGCAGCGACCGCAGCCACGAGTACGCCCTAGTGTTCCAGAAGCAGCGCGAGCGCGTTTGCCTGGACAGCACCCGCGACGCCTTGCAGGCCTTGCGCGACGCCGGCTTTGCGTTCGATCTGTACGGTAGCTATCCGCGCTGGCTGGCCGACCCGGGGGTGCGCGAACCCGCCGACGCCGACCTGCTGCTGCCCGACGATCAGGCCGAATTCGACCGCCTGCTGTGGTGGCTGCACGAACGCGATTACGCGCTGAGCCTGTGGGGCGAACCGCTGCGCCCGCCGCTGCGACTGCCGCGCTTGCGCGAGCATTGGTACGTGCGTGCGCAGCGGCGCGATCGGCTGGGGCGGTTGGTGCGGTTGGATTTGTCGTTGGCGGATCAGGCGGGGCGGCAGACGCCGGCGGCGCGTTGAGGTTTCGGCGCGGGTAGGAGCGGCGTGAGCCGCGATCGTTCTGCGGGTTTGCGTCGTAAGCGGGGTGTCGCGGTCGCAGCTTGCGCAGCTCCTACAGGGGCTTCGACGGGGTTCGTAGCCGATGGCCGGGTAGCGCGGTCAGTCTTCGATGCGCTCCAGCGATTCCGCCAGCCGCCCCAACTGCGCCATGCCGCCGATCCGCCGCAGCAACTGCTCGCAACGCGCGCGGATCTCCGCGGTCTGCAGCGGCCACGCCGGTTCCCGGCGCGAACCGGGAAACACCAGGTACAACAGCGGGCCGGTCGGTACGCCGCGGCCGCTGCGCGCGTCGGCGCGGTGGCCGGTGAGGTCGCCGGCCATGCGCTCGGACACCTCGCCCATCGCGCGGCCGCGGCCGCCGTCGCCGATCAGGCCCAGGCTCAGGCGCCCGCTGGCGCGCTCGCGCACGACCGCGAAATCGCCGGGCGCGCCGGCGCCGTCGTGGCGCAGCCACGCGTCGGGCATCGCCAGATACGGCACCCGGCCGGCATCGAGGTAGGCGTGGGCGCTGGCGCGCGGAAACCGCGGGTCGCTCAGCGCGGTGGTCGAGACGAAATAGCCGGCGCAGCGGCCTTGGCTCTGGCGCAAGGGACGTTGCGGCCAGTGCGGGTCCGCGACCAGACGCTCGCGCCATTCCGGCCCGGGCCAGCCGCTGTCGCGCAGATGCGCGCGGCCGGTGTCGTCGGGATGGTAGGCGTCGGGCGCGCCCTGCGCGGTCACCCGCGGACGCGGGTTGACGAAGGCGTAGGCGCGCTGCGCGCCGGCGTCGATGCGATGCACGGCCACGCCGGCGAAATCCATCCAATGCTCGATCATCAGCACGGCCATCACGATCCATCCCTAATCGCGGACGGCGCGAGCGTTTCGCGCCTGCCTCCTGGAGGGATCGATTGCGCCGATGCCGGTGTCAATTCGTCGTGATCGCCGCGACGGTACGGATGCGATGTTCATCGCTCGTGCGCGCGTGCGCAACCGACGACGCTCATCGCACGCTAATTCGGCGCTTGAACAACATGCCAAACGCATGAATCCGGTGGGAACTGCGCCAGCCGCTTAGAACCGGTGATACCAAAAAAGTGCCGTCTCCTGCGCCAACTCCGGCTCTTCCTCGTTGGCGTAGTGGAAACGGTCGCAGCCGCCGAGCACGAACCCGTGACGCAGGTACAGGCGGCAGGCCAGGACGTTGGTGTCCTGGGTTTCCAGCATGATCCCGGGATAGCCGTGCTCGCGCGCCCAGGCCAGCGCCTGCCGCATCAGCGCCGAACCCGCGCCGCGTCGGCGCACGTCGCGGTCGATGGCGATGTCCTCGATGTAGGCGAAGCCGTTCCAGGTGCGCGACATCAGCAGCCGGCCAACCACGCGCCCGTCGATGCGGGCCACGAACGCGGCCGCGTCGGGCGCGGTGTTGCCGCGCGCGCGTTGCAGGTAATCGCGCAGGCCGTCGGCATCGGCATCGTCGCCGTAGAGCTTGCGGTACCCCTGCTCGATCTGCTCGGTATCGAAGGATTCCAGGTCGCACCACAGCATGCCGTCGCGCATTTCCAGCTTCAGCCGGCTCAAGGCGTAGTAGCTGCCGTCGAAGGCGACCGCGGCATCGACGTCCTCTTCGCGCAGCGCATCGACCGTCGGCGCGGATGCGGCCGCAGGGTGGTCGCTCGCGCTCATGCCGCCAGCTCCAGCGCCAGGATCGCGTCGTGATAGGTGTTGCCGCCGACCTGGAACTCGCGCTCGCCGACCTGGGCGTAACCGCAGCGCGCATAGAACGCCAGCGCGCGCTCGTTGCCGGCGTACACGCCGAGCAACAATCGGCCGGCGCCGCGGGCGCGGGCTTCGTCGATGGCGTGCTGCATCAGCCGCCGCCCGGTGCCGCCGCCGTGGAAGCGCGAGAGCAGGTAGATGCGCTTGAGCTCCAGGTCGTCCGCGCGCAGATCGGCGAGCGGCAGATTCGGCCGGGTCAGCATCGCGAAGCCGACCGGCGCGGCGCCGACCGGCGTTTCGGCCAGCCATAGCGCCGAGGCGGGATCGGCGAGCGCCTGCGCGTAGAGTTCGGCCGCGTGCTGCTTGCGGCAGTGGGCGACGATGTCGGCGCCGGCGAGGATGCCGGCGAAGGTGTCGAGGAAGGTCGCCGCGCCGGCCAGGGCGAGCGCATCGGCGTCGCCGGCGTGGGCGCGGCGGATCGTGGGAACAGCAGCGGTATCGTTCATGGCGGCGAGGCAGGCAGGCCCGGAGGCGATGCGGCAAAGATCGCATGCGCGGGGCGGGTCCGGCATCGGCGGATGGTCGCAAGCGCCTTCGCCGCTGCGCCGTGTAGGAGCGGCGTGAGCCGCGACCGGGAAACCTCGCCCGCGACGGATGCTCCCCTGCCCGGCCGTCCTGCGCGTGGCCGGACGCGGGCGGTTCGGGTTTCGTCGCGGTTGCATTGGCGCGGTCGCGGCTCGCGCCGCTCCTACAGGGGCGACCCCAGACGACTGCGCGGCCGGGAGTCCGACTGTAGGAGCTGCGCAAGCTGCGACCGCGACAGATCGCCTACGACGCGACCCGCCTACGCCCCGCCCTCACCCAGCGACTTGAATCGTCACCTTGCCGAAGTGCGACCCGCTTTCCAGATAGCGATACGCCTCGCGCGCCTGCTCGAACGCGAACGAGCGATCCACCACCGGCACGATCCGATTGACCTCGACGAAGCGCGCCAGATCCTCGCCCATCGCGCGGCTGCCGACGAAGATGCCCGACAAACGCTTGGCGCCCATGATCAGCGCGATGGCGTCGAGGTCGCCGCCGAAGCCGCTGACGCCGCCGATGATGGCGACGGTGCCGTTCATCGCCGCCGCGCGCACCGAGCGGGTCAAGGTGCCGCTGCCGCCGACTTCCAGCACCGCATCGACGCCGGCGCCGCCGGTGAGGCGCAGCACTTCGTCCTGCCATTCCGGGTGGGTGCGGTAGTTGATCGTCGCGTCGGCGCCGAGCGCGCGCGCGCGTTCGAGCTTGGCGTCGCTGGAGGAGGTGACGATGGCGCGCAACCCCGCCGCCTTGGCCAGTTGCAGGCCCCAGATCGACACGCCGCCGGTGCCGAGCAGCAGCACGCTCTGGCCCGGGCGCAGGCGCGCTTCGACGAACAGCGCGTTCCAGGCGGTGACGCCGGCGCAGGTCAGGGTCGCGGCCTGGGCGTCGTCGAGATGCGCGGGCACCGCGAACACCGAGTCTTCGGACACCACGATCTCCTGCGCCAGCACGCCGTCGGCGTCGGCGCCGAACGGCTCGCGGGTGTTGCGCGGATCGGCCGCGCCGGCGTGCCAGTGCGGGAAGAAGCTGGTGGCGACGCGGTCGCCGAGCCGCCAACGGGTCGCGCCGGCGCCGAGTTCGATCACTTCGGCGACCGCATCGGAGCCCGGGATCACCGGCCGCGCGCCGCCGGCCGGATAGCGGCCGTCGGCGATCATCAGGTCGCGGAAATTCAGCGACACGGCGCGCACGCGCAGGCGGATCTGGCCGGCGCCCAGCGGCGCGGCGGCTTCCTCGGCCAGGGTGAGCGAATCGATGCCGCCGGCGGCGCGGATGCGGTAAGCCTTCATGAAATACTCCGATGCGGGGAGGGGGGAGCGGCCGGCGCCGAGAGCGACGCCAGGGCCGGGAGGCGCTACGATATCGTCGCCCTGCACGCTTTAGTGGTTAGATTTCCTCCACTCTCCGTAGCCTGATAGGAACCAATCCCATGGCCGTCAACGATCGCCTGCTCGGCATCGTCGCCTTCGTCCAGTCGGCCGAGGCCGGCAGCTTCGCGGTCGCCGCCGACCGCCTCGGCGTGACCCGCTCGGCCATCGGCAAGCGCATCGCCCGGCTCGAACAGCAGCTCGGCGTGCGCCTGTTCCACCGCAGCACCCGCCGCCAGAGCCTGACCGAGGACGGCCAGGCCTATTACGAACGCTGCGTCAAAGCGCTGGCCGAACTCGACGCCGCCGAGGCCGCGCTCGACAGCGGCCGGCGCGAGCCGAGCGGACGGCTGCGGATCAGCGCGCCGGTGATGTTCGGCCGCCACTGCGTGACGCCGGTGGTGCTGGAACTGGCGCGGCTGTATCCGAAGCTGGAGATCGATCTGTCGTTCAACGACCGCATGGTCGATCTGGTCGAGGAAGGCTACGACCTGGGCATCCGCGTCGGCCGCCTGCGCGACAGCGCGACCTTGGCCGCGCGCCGGCTGACCGAAGAACACCTGGGCATCTGCGCGGCGCCGGCGTATCTGGCCAAGCGCGGGCTGCCGCGCGAGATCGACGACTTCGCCGGCCACGAGGCGGTGATCTACGGCCGCCACGGCCAGATCGTGCCGTGGCGCCTGCGCGACGGCGACGGCGAAGTGCGCGAACCGGCGGTCAACGCGCGCCTGCGCTTCGACGACCTGCAAGCCATCGCCGACGCCGCCATCGCCGGCGCCGGCCTCGCGCAACTGCCATGCTGGCTGCTGAGCCGCTACCTGCGCAGCGGCGAACTGCAGATGGTGATGCACGCCGACCGCGTCGTCGGCAGCCGCATCAGCGCGGTGTGGCCGCACACCCACTACCTGCCGCTGCGCACGCGCGTGGCGATCGATTTGCTGGTCGAGCGGATTCCGGGGATGGTCGGGGTGAATCTGAGCCGGCCGATGGCCGAGGCGGCGTGAGGCGCGGTGTTTCCTTGGTTTTTGTAGGAGCGGCGTGAGCCGCGACCGCGTTGCAGCGAATTGCGTCGCAAGCGCGGTGTCGCGGTCGCAGCTTGCGCAGCTCCTACAGTCGGACTTCCAGCCACGTCGCGACTTCGGACTCGCCCTGTAGGAGCGGCGCGAGCCGCGACCGCGTTGCCGCAGGTTGCGTCGTAAGCGCGGTGTCGCGGTCGCAGCTTACGCAGCTCCTACAGTCGGACTTCCAACAACATCGCAGCTTCGGGCTCGCCCTGTAGGAGCGGCGCGAGCCGCGACCACGTTGTAGCAAGTTGCGTCGTAAGCGCGGTGTCACGGTCGCAGCTTACGCAGCTCCTACAGTCGGACTTCCAGCAACGTCGCGGCTTCGGGCTCGCCCCGTAGGAGCGGCGCGAGCCGCGACCGCGTTGCAGCAAGTTGCGTCGTAAGCGCGGTGTCACGGTCGCAGCTTGCGCAGCTCCTACAGCCGGGCTTCCAACAACGTCGCGGCTTCGGGCTCGCCCTGTAGGAGCGGCGCGAGCCGCGACCGCGTTGCAGCAGGTTGCGTCGTAAGCGCGGTGTCGCGGTCGCAGCTTGCGCAGCTCCTACAGTCGGACTTCCCGCAACGTCGCGGCTTCGGACTCGCCCTGTAGGAGCGGCGCGAGCCACGACGGCGTTGCGGCTCGCGCCGCAAGTGTGATGTCGCGGTCGCAGCTTACGCAGCTCCTACACGCGCTCGCCTTGCGATTACGACACCCCCTCACCGCTCCGGCCAATACCACGCCGGCGCATCCAACATCCCCTGCCCTTCGATTTCCGTCTGGCCGAACGCTTTGTGCAGCCGAATCGCGTTGCATCCCGCGTCTTCTTCCAACGCCGCCACCAACCGCGTCGCGTGCGACACCACCCACACCTGGCTGCGCCGCGAGGCGCGCGCGATCAATCGACCCAGCGCCGGCAGCAGGTCCGGGTGCAGGCTGGTTTCGGGTTCGTTGAGCACCATCAGCGGCGGCGGCCGCGGGGTGTGCAGGGCGGCGATCCACAGCAGGTAGCGCAAGGTGCCGTCGGACAGTTCGGCCGCGCTCAACGGCCGCAGCAAGCCGGGTTGCTCGAATTCGAGGACGAAGCGGCCGCCGGCGTCGCGCACCGACACCCGCGCGCCGGGAAACGCGTCGTCGACCGCGGCCGCCAGCGCCGGCGCGTCGCCGATTTCGACGATGGTCTGCCACGCCGCGGCCAAGTCGCGGCCGTCGTGGCTCAGCACCGGCGTCAGCGTGCCCAGTTGCGGCTGCCGCGCCGGCGCTTGCGCGTCGCTGCGGAAATGATCGTAGAACCGCCAGCCGCGGATCGTCTCGCGCAACAGCAGCACTTCCGGCGCCGCGCGCGGGTCGGCGATCTGCGCGAACAGGCTCTCGAACGGGCTCAGGTGTTCGGCGGCGATGCGCCAACCGCGGCCCTCGCGTACCTTCGCCAGCGCGGCGCGGCGGTCCACCAGCAGGTTGGAACTGCGCAGGAACGGCCCGGCCCAGATCGCTTCGCGCTTGATCTGCGGGTCGAGCGAGAACAGCGACTCGGCCTCGCGCGGCGGCGGCAGGCCCAGGTCGATGGCGTAGCCGTATTCCTCGCCGGCGAAGCCCAGCCGCAGCGCCACCGGCGCCTGCCGCTGGGTGCCCTGGATCGGCACTTCGCCGCGCTTCATCCGCGCTGTGATCTGCTCCGGCCCGGCCCATAAGGTCGACGGCAGCCCGCCTTCGCGCGCCAGCGCCGGCACTACCCCGCCCTGCGCGGTCTCGGCCAGCAGGCGCAGGGCGCGGTAGAGATTGGATTTGCCGCTGCCGTTGGCGCCGGTGACGACGTTGAGCCGGCCCAGCCCCAGTTCGAGCTTGTGCAGCGAGCGGTAGTTGGCGATCGCCAGGGTTTGCAGCATGGACGCCCTCGGCACGGTCGGAATCCCGCCCAGGATGCCCCGCCCGCGTCGCAGCCGCTGCGCCGGCCGCGCGGGCCGACCGCCCGTCCCAGCCACCGAACGCGCGTCCTTTTTATGCAATGGATCACGTTATTATGCGCACGTGAGTCGTCGCGCAGGCCGGGGAACGCCCGGCCTGCCTGCGTCTGGGGACCCTCCGGCCGACCTCCCGCTGTCCTGCGCAGCGTGGCCGGGGGAAGACGCTCGCACTCCGTCGGGAGCCGCGTCCGCAATGGCCGCGGCAGGATGCTGCCTAAAAAACAGACTGCAGTTTTAAGGAACGAAACGATGAAGACCGCTAATCGGGGAATCCAGGCCATGGCCTGCGTGCTGGGCCTGGGCGTGGCGCTGACCGCCGCGCCGGGCTGGGCTCAGCGCAAGAGCGCGCAGGAGTTGCGCGCGGAAAAGACCAACGAGATTCCGACCTGCGCCAAGAGCCTCGGCGCGATCTCGGTGATCGAGCCGGAAGACGGCACCAACTGGTGGAGCGGCCAGCAGCTGCCCGCGCCGAGCAAGCTGATCAAGGTGTTCGTGCAGAAGTCGCGCTGCTTCACCCTGGTCGACCGCGGCGCCGGCATGGACATGGCCATGCGCGAACGCGAACTGGCCTCCAGCGGCCAGCTGCGCAACAAGTCCAACATCGGCAAGGGCCAGATCCGCGCCGCCGACTACGTGTTGGTGCCGGACCTGATCGCCAAGAACTCCAACGCCGGCGGCAACGCCGTGGGCGGCTTGATCGGCGGGCTGATCGGCGGCCGCGCCGGCGCCGTCGCCGGCAACCTCAACTTCAACAAGAAGACCGCCGACGTGGTGCTGACCGTCACCGACGTGCGCTCCTCCGAGCAGGTCGCGATGGCCGAGGGCAGCGCCAAGAAGACCGACATCGGCTTCGGCGCGAGCGGCTCGCTGTTCGGCAGCAGCGGCCTGGGCGGCGCCGGCGTGTCGGGCTACGCCAACACCGAGATCGGCCAGGTCATCACCATGGCTTACTTGCAGGCCTACACCAATCTGGTCGCCGAACTCGGCGGCCTGTCGGGCAACGCCTCGGCCTCGAACGCGCAGCAGGCGGTCACCGTGCTCAAGTCCGCGCGCCTGTTCGCCAACGCCAACGGCAGCGGCAAGGTGGTGCGCCCGCTCGACCCGGGCATGATGCTCTACCCCACCGGCAACAAGCAGGGCGCGATGTGGGAAGTGGAGGACGAGCTCGGCAACAAGGGCTGGGTGACTTCGCTGGCGCTGGAATTGTCGAAGTAAGCGCGGCGGGTTGCGCGCGAAAAGCCGCCGGGCGACCGGCGGCTTTTTGTGTGGGGCGTGAGGGCGCGGATTTTTGCGGGCTGGCTGTTTCGTCCCGTCGTTTCGCACTCGTCGGTGGGCGCCCATCGTTTCGCGCCGGTCGCGTAGCGGTTGTCGTTCGCGCTCGCTGTTTCTCGCCTTATCTTTGCTTTTGCTGCTTCGCTTTTGCTGCTTCGCTTTTTGCTGCTTCGCCTTTGCTGCTTCGCTTTTGCCGCTTTTTGCTGCTTTGCTTTTGCCGTCTCGCTTTGCTGTCGCGCGCTTTCTCCCACGACCAAGCCTCCGTAACGACCTCACCGCGTCGCCCCTCTCAGCCGAAGCGCTCCGAAACCACCCGTTGAAGCCCAAGCCTCCGCAGGATCCTTCATCGGAGCATTCGTCCACGCCGCTCCAACGGAATTTCCGCGGCAGGCGTTTATGATCCGCGCATTCCTCCGCTTCCGCGCATCCGCATGGCTCCCGCCGACGGCGACCAACGCAACGACCGCGGCGGCGTGCTCGCCGACGCCGTCGCGCGCTTCGGCCGGCTAGCGCCGCGTCCCGCGCTGCGCGGGCATGTCGAAGCGATCTGGCGCAGCCGCGTCGGCGATCGCGTCGACGCCCCGCTGGTGATCGTTCCGGACGCACGCATCGACCTGATCTGGACCGGATCGCAGCTGTTCGTCGCCGGCCCCGACACCTCGCCCGCGTTGGCGCCGCTGCCGCCGGGCGCGCGCGTCGTCGGCTTCCAGTTCCGTCCCGCCGCCGCGGGCGCGCTGCTGCGCGCGCCGATGCACGCGCTGCGCGATGCGCGCGTGGACTTCGCCGAATTCGCCGGCGCCGCCGGCCGCGACCTCGCCGCGCGCGCGGCCGACGCGAGCGACGACGCAGCGGCGCTGTCGATCCTGCAGGACGGCCTCGCCCGCCTGCTCGCCGACGCGCCCGCGCCCGATCCGCGCCTGGACGCCTTGTACGCGCGCCTGCAACGCGCCGGCGACGGCGAATCCGATCTCGCCCGTCTCGCCCGCGCCGCCGGCCTGAGCGAACGCAGCCTGCGCCGCCGCAGCCTCGACGCGTTCGGCTACGGCCCGCGCACGCTGGCGCGGATCCTGCGCTTCGGCCGCTTCATGGACGCGCTGCGCGCGCGCCGCGGCGAACCGCTGGCCGAACTCGCCGCGACGCTGGGCTACGCCGATCAGGCGCACATGAGCCGCGAAGTGGCCGCCTTCAGCGGCTTCACGCCGAGCCAAGTGCGGCGCCAACTCGGCGCGCCGGTGGCCGTTTCGTTCAAGACCCACCGCCGCGATTGACCTACAAAAGCACCCTCGCCCTCCATCGGATCCCGCCATGCCCCACCCCGACCGCAACCTCCGCCTCGACTACGTCGAATTCAACGTTTCCGACATCGCCGCCTCCAAGGCCTTCTACGGCGCCGCCTTCGGCTGGCGCTTCACCGACTACGGCCCCGATTACTGCGAGTTCGACGACGGCCGCATGAAGGGCGGCTTCAACGCCCACGCCGCGCCCAGGCCCGGCGGCGCGCTGGTGGTGATCTACGCCGACGACCTGGCGGACGCGCGCAAGCGGGTCGAAGCGGCCGGCGGCCAGGTCGTGGCCGAGCACGAATTTCCGGGCGGGCGGCGGTTCCATTTCACCGATCCGGATGGGTACGAACTGGCGGTGTGGACGCAGGATTGAGGGGCGCCACGCGAGCCGACGGTCAGCCCGCGCTCAGCCGCGTCCGCACGCGCGGCTCTAAGCTCGCTCCAGGCACCGACTGAAGGAACAGCACGTGGCTTTGGATATCGGAACGGAATTTCTGCTCAGGCAGGTGTTCGACGGCGTCCTCGTCGGGCTGGGAAAACTGCTGCGCGGGCCGCTGTATTGGACTGGCTGGATGCTGCTGTATCCGCAACTGCGCAAGAAGCCGCCGCAGCATCCGCTGTTCTGTTGGGCTGGCGTCGCGTTCTGGCTGGTCTTCGCCGGCGTGTGCGCGGCGGCGTACTGGTACTTGCGCAACGCCCCCGTTTGAATCGCGCCAGCCGGCCGCGGACGCGGCCGGCTGGTATCGTTCGCGGCAGCGCTCGACAAGAGCGGCCTCATCGCCCGGACCGACGGAACCCCCATGGCCTACGAACCCATCCACATGACCTGGGACTACTGGGACGGCCCGCGCACCGGCATCGCCGAGTGCGAGGGCCGGCCGCACTACTTCTCCTGCGTGTTCGATCCGAACCAGGAGGAATACCGCGACCTGTTCGTGCTCACGCCCATCGACGCGGAAACCTACGCCTGGGCGCAAGCGCATTGGGCGATCTGGGAGCGCTGGGAGGCCGAGGTCAAGGCCGGCCGGCTGACGCCGGAGGACCATCCCAAGTACGGCCATTTCGATCCGCGCTACGCCGAGCTCGAAGCGCTGATCGATCGCGGCATCGACCGCAACAGCGCGCAGTCGGCGCGCCGGCGCGGCGCGCTGCGGCGGCGCGCGGTCGAGGGCGAGCTGTTTCCGGGGCAGTGGAACCGCTACGAAATCGAATGGTCGGCGCCGCTGGCCGACGGCGAAGAATAAGACGAAGGCCCGCAATCGCGGGCCTTCGCCTTATCCATTCGGACGTCCCGACCGTAGGAGCTGGGTAAGCTGCGACCGCGACAACTCGCTTACCGCGAACGCGACCGGCTACACCTTGGCGTTCTTCCAGCGCCCGCGCGTGAACAACCACAGCGTGAACGCGCCGACCGAGGTTTCCGAGACGAACACGCCCCAGAACACGCCCAGTTCCTTCCAGCCCAGGTGGATCGCCAGCCAGTACGACAGCGGGATCTGGATCAGCCAGAAGAACACCACGTTGATCTTGGTCGGAGTGATCGTGTCGCCGGCGCCGTTGAAGGCCTGCACCGTCACCATCCACCAGCCGTAGATGAAGAACGAGTACGACAGGATCCGCAGCCATTCCGAGCCGACCTTGATCACTTCCGGATCGGTGCTGAAGATGCCGACCAGTTGCTGCGGGAAGGCGAAGAACAGCACCGAGACCAGGACCAGATAGCCCATGTTGTACCAGCCGATATGCCACACCGAGGCTTCGGCGCGGTCGGCGTGGCCGGCGCCGAGGTTCTGGCCGACCAGGGTCGCGGCGGCGTTGGACATGCCCCAGGCCGGCATCATCGTGAACATCATGATGCGGATGGCGATGGTCGCGCCGGCCACCGCCTCGCTGCCGATCGCGGCGAGGATGCGCATCAGGAAGATCCACGCGGTCATCGCCACGATCATCTGGCCGATGCCGCCGAGCGAGGTGCGCACGATGTTCCACAGCATCGCTCCGCGCCAGACCAGCTGCGCCATCGTCACCCGGATGTGCTTGCCGCCGCGGAACAGCACCCACAGCTGATACAGCACGCCGGTGCCGCGGCCGATGCAGGTGGCGATGGCCGCGCCCTCGATGCCCCACTCCGGGAACGGCCCCGGGCCGAAGATCAGCAGCGGGCACAGCACGATGTTGAGGCCGTTGGACAGCCACAGCACGCGCATCGAAATCGCCGCGTCGCCGGCGCCGCGGAAGATCGCGTTGATCACGAACAGCAGCATGATCACCGCGTTGCCGCCGAGCATCCACTGCGTATAGCGGTAGCCGTGCTCAATGCTCCAGGCGTCGGCGCCCATCAATCGCAGCAAGTCCTGGGCGTAGAAGATGCCGGCCAGTGCCGGCAGTATCGAGGCCAGCAGCGCGATCGCGATCGCCTGCACCGCGGTGAACGCGGCCTCCTCGCGCTTGCCTTCGCCGATGCGCCGCGCGACCACGGCGGTCACCGCCATCGCCAAGCCCATCGCCACCGCGTAGAGCAGGAACAGATAGCTCTCGGTCAAGCCGACCGTCGCCACCGCCGAGGGGCCGAGCTTGGAGACGAAGAAAATATCGACCACCGCGAAGGTCGATTCCAGCACCAGTTCCAGCACCATCGGCACGGCCAGCAGGAACACCGCGCGGCGCAGCGGGATCTTGGTGTAATCGGCGTCGGTGCCGCGGATCGCGTCGCGCAGCTCGCGCCACAACGGTTGCCGCGGGTGGTCGGCGGGTTCGGCCGCGGAGGATTCCGGGGACTGCGCCGCCGAAGAGTCGTGGGTCATCGCAAACTCCTTCGCTTTGATCGCACCGACGCATGATAGGGCCCGATGCCCGCCTCGCCAGTGACAACAGTACGACGATCCGCGGGACCGGCGATCGACAAGCGCGCCAGGATCGGCTTAGCGCGTCTCAATCCATGAGACCGGCGCAACCGCCGCGGCGGCGGACGCATCTCTTGGATCGGAACTTAGGCTACAACCTGAATTGCGCTCCGCGCGCTCCCCGAACGTCCTCGCTCGCCGCCGTCGCGGGTTTGTCGATGCCACGCCGTCCCGTTCGTCGTCGTAATGAGGACCACGCCTCGCCACCCACTCGGAGACACCCCATGACCACCGGCACCGTTCGCCTGCTTCGCGTCTTCACCTGCCCGCCTGAGCGCGTCTACCGCGCCTTCCTCGACCCCGCCGCGCTGTGCAAGTGGCTGCCGCCGGACGGCTTCACCTGCACCGTGCACGAACTCGACGCACGCGTCGGCGGCCGCTACCGCATGAGCTTCACCAACTTCAGCACCGGCGACGGCCACAGCTTCGGCGGCACCTACCTGGAGCTGGTGCCGAACGAGCGCATCGTCCACGACGACCGCTTCGACGATCCCAACCTGCCGGGCACGATGGTCACCACGATCACCTTGCGCGCGGTCTCGTGCGGGACCGAGGTGCAGGTCGTGCAGGAGGGGATTCCCGCAGTCATTCCGGCCGAGCAGTGCTACTTGGGCTGGCAGGAGTCGCTTACCTTGCTGGAGCGATTGGTGGAGCCGACGATTCCGGGCTGATTAGGCATCGGTTCGATGTAGGAGCGGCGTGAGCCGCGATGGAAGCATCGCGCTCGCGGCGGGAGTTTCGGCGCGAGTCGGAGGTTCGCGGTCGCGGCTCGCGCCGCTCCTACAGGTAGCCATCGACGCTTCGGCGCGACTCGAAATAGAAAAGGCGGCCTCATGACGAGGCCGCCTTTTCGTTTCCGACTGTAGGAGCGACGCGAGTCGCGACCGCGACGACGCGGCGACGACGAAACCCACGCCGCGAGCGCGAACCCCCACGGTCGCGGCTCACGCCGCTCCTACGTGCAGGGCCGCGCCGAAACCTCAGAGCATCGGCAGCTTCAGCCCCTGCTCCTTCGCGCACTTCTGCGCGATCTCATACCCCGCATCGGCATGCCGCATCACGCCCGTGCCCGGATCGTTCCACAGCACCCGCGCGATGCGCTTATCGGCCTCTTCGCTGCCGTCGCACACGATCACCACGCCGGAATGCTGCGAATAGCCCATGCCGACGCCGCCGCCATGATGCAGCGACACCCAGGTCGCGCCGCCGGCGACGTTGAGCATGGCGTTGAGCAGCGGCCAGTCGCTGACCGCGTCGCTGCCGTCCTGCATCGCCTCGGTCTCGCGATTGGGCGAAGCCACCGAGCCGCTGTCGAGATGGTCGCGGCCGATCACCACCGGCGCCTTGAGCTCGCCGTTGCGCACCATCTCGTTGAACGCCAGGCCGAGCTTGTGGCGCAGGCCCAGGCCGACCCAGCAGATGCGCGCCGGCAGGCCCTGGAAGCTGATCCGTTCCTTGGCCATGTCCAGCCAGCGGTGCAGGTGCTCGTCGTCGGCGATGAGTTCCTTGACCTTGGCGTCGGTCTTGTAGATGTCTTCCGGGTCGCCGCTGAGCGCGACCCAGCGGAACGGGCCGACGCCGCGGCAGAACAGCGGACGCACGTAGGCCGGCACGAAACCGGGGAAATCGAAGGCGTTCTTCAGGCCTTCGTCGAACGCCATCTGGCGGATGTTGTTGCCGTAATCGACGGTCGGGACGCCCTGCGCGTGGAACGCCAGCATCGCCTCGACGTGGGTGCGCATCGACTTCTTGGCCGCGTCGCGCACGCCTTCGGGGTTGTTCTTCTGCTCGGCCAGCCAGTGTTCGACGGTCCAGCCGATCGGCAGGTAGCCGTGCACCGGATCGTGCGCCGAGGTCTGGTCGGTCACGCAGTCCGGGCGCACGCCGCGCTTGACCAGCTCCGGCAGGATTTCCGCGGCATTGCCGAGCACCGCGATCGACTTGGCCTCGCCCGCGGCGGTGTACTTGGCGATGCGCGCCAACGCGTCGTCGATGTCCGTCGCCTGTTCGTCGACGTAGCGGGTGCGCAGGCGCATGTCGATGCGGCTCTGCTGGCATTCGATGTTGAGCGAGCACGCGCCGGCCAGCGACGCGGCCAGCGGCTGCGCGCCGCCCATGCCGCCCAGGCCCGCGGTGAGGATCCACTTGCCCTTCAGATCGCCGTAGTAGTGCTGGCGGCCCATCTCGACGAAGGTCTCGTAGGTGCCCTGCACGATGCCCTGCGAGCCGATGTAGATCCAGCTGCCGGCGGTCATCTGGCCGTACATCATCAAGCCCTTCTTATCGAGCTCGTTGAAGTGTTCCCAGGTGGCCCAGTGCGGCACCAGGTTGGAATTGGCCAGCAGCACGCGCGGCGCGTCGGCGTGGGTGGGGAACACGCCGACCGGCTTGCCCGACTGGATCAGCAGGGTTTCGTTGTCGTCGAGTTCGCGCAGCGATTTCAGGATCGCATCGAAGCAGTCCCAGTCGCGCGCGGCGCGGCCGATGCCGCCGTAGACCACCAGTTCGGCCGGGTTTTCGGCCACGTCCGGGTCCAGATTGTTCTGGATCATGCGGTAGGCGGCTTCGCTGAGCCAGGACTTGCAGGTCTTATCGCTGCCGCGCGGGGCGCGGATGACGCGAGACGGGTCGTTGCGGTGGTTCGCTGCGGACATGGCGGTTTCCGTGATGCGAGTGAGGCGGAAATTATCGCGCCGGGTTTCCGCGCCCCACCAGCGCCGCGAGGCGGTTCGCGGCCTCGGCGGGGCGTCGCGGCGCACGAAACTGTCGCGCCGGGGCCGAAATGTTTACGCTGTACACATGAACCCGCCCGCCACGCCCGAGCGCATCGTCCAGGCCGCGCGCGCCCTGCTCGCCCGCGGCGGCGCGCAGGCGGTGAGCATGCGCCGGATCGGCGAGGCGGTCGGGCTGACGCCGATGGCGATCTACCGCCACTTCCCCAACCGCGAAGCGCTGCTGCAGCGCGTGGCCGACGACAGCTTCGACGAGATCGCCCACCACTGGACCGCGCGCAAGCACGGCGGCGACGTGATCGCGCGGCTGCGCGCCACCCAGCGCATCTATCTGGATTACGCGCTGGCCTGGCCGCATTTGTTCGACCACGCCTTCTCGCTGCGGCGCGAACGCGCGCGGCGCTATCCCGAGGACTTCCGCGCGCGCCGCTCGCCGACCTTGAACGTGGTCGCCGACGTGGTGCTGGAAGCGCAGCAAGCCGGCCGCTTGCGCGCGGGCGACGCGTGGGACATCGCGATGACGCTGTGGGCGCACACCCACGGCCTGATCGCGCTGTACCGCGCCGGCCGTTTCAGCTTCGACGAGCGGCAGTTCCGCGAGTTCTACGAAGCGTCGCTGGGGCGTTTGCTGGACGGATTGCTGGCCTGAGCGGCGCTTGCCGCCAAGACCTCCGCCGCGCTGCGCCGCATTCGGCCCATCGCGCCGCCACAACGAAAATGCGCCCGGCCATAAGCCGGGCGCCAGGACGACGCGAACAAGCGCCCGCGCCGGAAGGGATGGGTCGCGCGCCTCAGCGCAGGCGCGGGTCGAGCTTGCGCAGCGCCTGACCGACATCGGTCTCGCCGGTGCGCTCCAGATCCTTGCGGTCGTAGCTGCGGCCGTAACCCGCGCAGGCCGATTTGCCGCGCGCTTGTACGCGCGAGCCGGTCTGGGTCAGGCAGTTGGGATCCTTGCGCGCGGCTTGCGCGGCGGCGGGATCGGTTTTGGCGTCGGTTTGCGCCGCGGTCGTCGCGGCTTCGTCGCGAGTTCGATCCGGCGCGGTCTGCGCCGAAGCGGCGCCGGCGCCGAACACGGTGGCCAGGGCCACGATCCAAATAACGTTTCGCATGGGACACCTCCGCAAAGGGTTCGCTACCGCCGCGATGGACCCGGTCACCATACGCCCGCCCCGCGCCCGCGGCGGCGGTCGCCGCCGCGGCGTTTAAGCGCTCGTCAGCGTCGCGGGCAGTCCTCGCGGCGGCCCGCCTCGAACGCCATCGCCTCGGCCTCGGTGGCCGGCCGCGGCGCGACGCCGTCGTCGAACAGGATCCGCCAGACGCCGTCGGCGTCGCGGTGCCAGACCGATTGGTACTGGCCGATCAGATAACGCGGTTGCGCGCCCGGCTCCAACCGCTGATACAGCGCCGGCCCGGTCGACCACGCGACCTCGTCCACGCCGGCGATGGTCACCCGCTGCGGATACCAGCGCAGGCGCAAGCGCTTGCCGGCGATCAGGTCGGCCCATTCGCCGGCGACGACCTCGCGCCCGCGCGTGGGCTGCGGCCGGCCGGCACCGAACGCGGCCTGCGGATGCAGGTGCGCGGCGAACGCGGCGGCGTCGTGTTCGGCCACCGAGCGGGCGAAGCTGAGCTCGCGCGCCCACACCGCGCATTCGTCCGCGCTGAGTCGCAACGGCGGCGGCGTCGGTTTCGGCGCCGATTTCGGCGCGGCCCGGGCCGCGTCCTCGGCCGCTGCGGACAAAGACCAGGCCACCACACAGGCGGCAACGACGACGACGGCGACACGGCGCATGGCGGACCTCGCGGCAGAACCCCGCGGCCACTATCCCCGCGCGGCCCGGCGCGCGCCAGCGACTGAAGTCATGCCGCTTCGGCTTCGGCTTCGCCGCCGCATCGGCGCGATGCCGCATCGCCGCCGCGCACGCTCGTCGCGCTGCGGCCTCGGAGCACGCCCCACGCCCCGCGCCATGCCGATCTTGGCGGCCCGCCCCGCGGCCGCCGCGCGCGACCGCCGACACCGGCCCGACACGCGCCGCCGCTATCATGCCGCGATGCCTTCGATCGCCTCCGCGGCCCGCGCCGCCCTGCTCGCCACCCTCGTTTTCCTCGCCGCCTGCGCCGCCCCCGGCCCGCGCACCGCCGCCCATCGCGACCCGCCGCCGGCCGACACGCCGCTGCTGCTGATCTCCATCGACGGCTTCCGCGCCAGCTACCTCGACCTCGGCCTGACCCCGAACCTGCAACGCATCGCCGACCAAGGCGTGCGCGCGCAGTGGATGAACCCGTCCTACCCGTCGCTGACCTTCCCCAACCACTACACCCTGGTCACCGGCCTGCGCCCGGACCACCACGGCGTGATCCACAACAGCATGAGCGACGCCGACCTCGGCAAGTTCAAAGTCTCCGACCGCGACGCGGTCGGCGACATGCGCTGGTGGAACGGCGGCGAGCCGATCTGGATCGGCGCGCAGAAGGCCGGCCTGCGCAGCGCCACCTTGTTCTGGCCGGGCAGCGAAGCGCCGATCCACGGCCTGCGCCCGAACCGCTGGCGCCCGTTCGACGCCAAGATTTCCGAGAACGCGCGCGTCGACGAAGTGCTCGGCTGGCTCGGCGAGCCGGCGTCCACGCGCCCGCACGTGGCGACCTTGTACTTCGACGCGCTCGATCACGAAGGCCACGACCACGGCCCGAACTCGCCGGAAGCGCGCGCAGCGATGCAGCGCATCGACGCCGCGCTCGGGCGTTTGGTCGACGGCCTCGCCGCGCGCGGCGAACTCGACCGCGTGAACCTGATCGTCGTCTCCGACCACGGCATGGCCGAGGTCGCGCCCGGCCAGCGCATCGCGGTCGAAGACATGGTGACGCCGCAGCAGGCGGTGGTGACTTCGGTCGGCCAGTCGATCGGCATCGCGCCGAACAAAGGCCATGAGGCCGAAGTCGAACGGCGCCTGCTCGGCAAGCACGACCACTACGAATGCTGGCGCAAGCGCGACTTGCCGGCGCGCTGGCATTACGGCACCCACCCGCGCGTGCCGCCGATCGTCTGCCAGATGCAGGAAGGCTGGGACGCGATCGAAGGCGAGAAGCTCAAGAACGCGCCCAAGGACAGCGCGCGCGGTTCGCACGGCTACGACCCGGCGCTGGCCTCGATGCGCGCGATCTTCGTCGCCCGCGGCCCGGCGTTCCGCCAGGGCACGACGATTCCGGCGTTCGACAACGTCGATGTGTATCCGCTGCTGACGCGGCTGATCGGCATCGCGCCGGCGAAGAACGACGGCGACATCGCGCCGTTGCTGCCGGCGTTGAAGGACGGCGGCGCGGAGAAACAGTAACAACTGCAACTGTTGCCGCGACAACGACGCGCGACGCCGCGCCCGACTCGTTTCCGCTGCGCTTAGCGCTTCGCCGACTGACGTTTGTCACCGCTTCCGAATTCAGTGACGCCGGCGCCGCTTTTGCCGCGCGCAACAACGCTAACTTGCACTCGGGCACTCCAGGGACCTCAACCTAGCCCCCGTAGCAAGACCCGGCCCGGCAAGTCCCCCCGACTGCCGGGCCGCTTGTTTTTTGGGCGTTGCGTTCGCGGCGAACGCCGCCGCTTCTTGCGCAAGCGATGCAAACCGCGCCCGCGCGGAAGCGCCTACGATTGAGTCCCGCCCGCTATCTGTAGGAGCGGCGTAAGCCGCGACCAACCGAAGCGACGCACGAAAGCGCCCCTTCCGAAGCCGCGCATCCCCACCCCGTCATTCCGGCGAAAGCCGGAATCCATTTTGTCGTTGCTGTTGCGTTCGCGCTCTTCGCTGGCTCACGCGAAGGCAAGAGCAAAATGGATTCCGGCTTTCGCCGGAATGACGGGGTCGAAGGTTTCGTCAATGACGGGGTCGAAGGTTTCGCCGTAGTTGTATTGGCGCGGTCGCGGCTCGCGCCGCTCCTACAGGGCGCCATCGCGACAAACGTCTGAATCGGCCTCATCCGCCTCGCCCACGTTCATGTCCGAATCCGGCGAGTCCCCCTCCCGCCCCGGTGCTAGTCTGCGCCCATGGACGCCCCCGCCCTCCCCGCTCCCGACACCTCGCTGCCGCCGCCGCACGTGTGCGAGCAGGCGCGCATCAGCCGCGATCCGCGCTTCGACGGTCTGTTCTTCGTCGCCGTCACCAGCACCGGCATCTATTGCCGGCCGGTGTGTCCCGCGCCGACCGCGAAGAGCGCCAACGTCAAATACTTCGGCCACGCCGCGGCCTGCGAAGCCGCCGGTTTCCGCCCCTGCCTGCGCTGCCGGCCCGAGTTGTCGCCGGCCGACGGCGCGTGGCGACGCGGCGACGCGGCGGTGGCGCGCGCCTTGAAGTTGATCGACGAAGGCGTGCTGGCCGACCAACCGCTGTCGGCGCTGGCCGAACGCGTCGGCCTCGGCGAGCGGCAGCTGCGCCGCTTGTTCGTCGAACGCCTCGGCGCGCCGCCGGTCGGCGTGCACGGCACGCGGCGTTTGCTGTTCGCCAAGCAATTGCTCACCGAAACCCGCTTGCCGATCACCGAAGTCGCGCTCGCTGCCGGCTTCGGCAGCTTGCGCCGCTTCAACGCCGCGTTCCTCGAGGCCTACCGCATGGCGCCGCGCGATCTGCGCCGGCGCCCGAACGAATCGCCCGAAGGCGACGGCGACGCGCTGGTGCTGCGATTGGGCTACCGGCCGCCGTACGACCTGAGCGCGATGCTGGATTTCCTGCGCGGCCGCGCGCTGCCCGGCGTCGAGCACGTCGACGAGCGCAGCTACACCCGCGCCATCGGTCCGATCGAAGCGCCGGGTTGGCTGCGGGTGAGCGCATGGCCGTCCGACAAGCAAGACCGCCAGCACGCGCTGAAGCTGGAGCTGCACGGCGCCGCGCCGTCGCGCCTGCTGGAAATCACCAACCGGCTGCGCCGCATGTTCGATCTCGACGCCGATCCCACCGCCATCGGCGCGGCCTTGTCGGTCGACCCGCGCCTGCGCGCGCTGGTCGCCAAACGTCCGGGCCTGCGCGTGCCCAGCGGCTGGGACGGTTTCGAGATTTCGGTGCGCGCGATTCTCGGCCAGCAAGTCAGCGTCGCCGCCGCGCGCACGCTGGCCGCGCGCGTGGCGCAGCGTTTCGGGCAAGCCCTGCCGCAGCCGTTCGGGCCGGGACTCACCCATCTGTTTCCGACGCCGGTGGAACTGGCCGAGGCCGATCTGGCCGAAATCGGCCTGACCCGCGCCCGCGCCGACACCGTGCGCACCGTCGCCCGCGCGCTGCTCGACGGCCGGGTCGATTTCCGCGCCGAACGCACGCTCGACGAGTTCGTCGCGCGCTGGGTCGCGCTACCCGGCATCGGCCCGTGGACCGCGCACTACATCGCGCTGCGCGCGCTCGGCCATCCCGACGCGTTCCCGGCCGACGATCTGGTCCTGCAAAAAGCCTTGCCCGAAGACGGCGTGCGCCTGAGCGCCAAGGCGCTGGGCGCGCGCGCCGAAGCGTGGCGGCCGTGGCGCGCCTACGGCACGATCCACGTCTGGCGCGACAGCATGCCGGCACCGCTGCCGCTGAAGACCGCCACGCGCGCCGCGCCGGCCGGCAGGGAAAAGAAAGCGAGGAAGGCCGCATGAGTTCGCCGATCCGGCTCAAGCGCGGCGAGGTGCGCTACCAACACATCGACAGCCCGGTCGGCCGCTTGCTGCTGGCCAGCGGCGAGGACGGCCTGCGACTGATCGAATTCGAGGCGCCTTGGCATCCGGCGGCGATGGACGAGGCCTGGCGCGAAGGCGACGACGACGTGCTCGCCGCGACGCGACGCCAGCTCAACGAATACTTTGCCGGCCGCCGTCGCGACTTCGATCTGCCGCTGGCGCCGCACGGCACCGCGTTCCAGCTGCAGTGCTGGCGCGCGCTGGCGCTGATTCCGTACGGGGAGACCTGGAGCTACGGGCAAATGGCGCGCCACCTCGGCCAGCCCACGGCGACGCGCGCGGTCGGCGCGGCGAACGGGCGCAATCCGCTGCCGATCGTGCTGCCCTGCCATCGGGTGATCGGCTCCGACGGCAGCCTGACCGGGTTCGGCGGCGGGTTGCCGGTGAAGAAGCACCTGCTGACGTTGGAAGGCGCGTTGCAAGAAGCGCCGCACGTCGGAGACCTGTTCGCGAGCTGAAAGCCCTGGGTAGGAGCTGCGTAAGCTGCGACCGCGAAACCACGCCTACGTCGTAGGTGCGGTTTCGCGGTCGCAGCTTACGCAGCTCCTACAGGGAGACAGCGGGCATCAGTCGGCCAACAAGGCCCGCAAGGTATCGCCGTAACGCCGCGCGATCGCCTCGCCATCGCGGTGCCGCCCCTGCGCCACCACCCGCTGGCCGCCGACGAACGCCTCGCGCACCAGAGTGCGGTTGCCGCTGAACAACCAGCGATCCACGTAATCGCCGTCGGTGGCGCCCGCGAATGCCGGCGCGTCGCGGTCCAGCACCAAGGTGTCGCCCGCGAGTTCCGCGGCGGCGAAGCCGGTCGAACGCTGCGCGCTCGCCGCCACGCCGCGCAGCAAGGTCTCGCCGACGCTGTCGGAGCCGTCCGCGCCGACGCTCACCGCGATGTTGCGCCGGCGCGTGATCAGCCGCTGGCCGTATTCGAGCCAGCGCAGTTCTTCCACCGGCGACACCGAGATGTGCGAATCCGAACCGACGCCCCAGTGGCCGCCGGCGTCGAGGTAATCGCGCAACGGGAACAGGCCGTCGCCGAGGTTGGCTTCGGTGGTGGTGCAGATCGCCACCGTCGCGCCGCTGCGCGCGGTGTCGCGCACTTCGCTTTCGTCCAGATGGGTGGCGTGGACGAGGGTCCAGCGCTCGTCGACGGCGGCGTTGTCGAGCAGCCAGCGCACCGGCCGCGCGCCGCGCACGGCGAGGCAGTCCTCG
Organism: Lysobacter sp. K5869; assembly: GCF_018847975.1. Lineage (NCBI taxonomy): Bacteria > Pseudomonadati > Pseudomonadota > Gammaproteobacteria > Lysobacterales > Lysobacteraceae > Lysobacter > Lysobacter sp. K5869. The sequence continues at coordinate 5,371,410 of NZ_CP072597.1, forward strand.
ACTTCGGCGACCTGTTCGGCGATGTGCACGTGCACGCGGCTGTCTGACGGCAGCGCCGCCAACACGTCGCGCATCGGCGCCGGCGGCACCGCGCGCAGGCTGTGCAGGCAGCAGCCCACGCGCAGCATCGGGTTCTGTTCGGCGCGCAGCGTCTCCAGCAAACGCAGGTAGGCATCGACCTCGTGGCCGAAACGGCGCTGGCGCTCGCCGAGCGGGCGTTCGTCGAAGCCGCCGGTCATGTACAGCACCGGCAGCAGGGTCATGCGGATGCCGGTGTCGCGCGCCGCGGCGATCAGCGCGCGCGACATCGCCGCCGGGTCGGCGTAGGGCCGGCCGTCGGGCGCGTGGTGCAGGTAGTGGAATTCGCAGACGCTGGTGTAGCCGGCTTCGAGCATCTCGGCGTAGAGCTGCGCGGCCACCGCGTACAGCGCTTCGGGGGTGAAGCGGGCGGCGAAGCGGTACATCGTCTCGCGCCAGGTCCAGAAGCTGTCGGCGGGGTTGGTCTGGCGTTCGGCCATGCCCGCCATCGCGCGCTGGAAGGCGTGCGAATGCAGGTTGGCGATGCCCGGCACGATGCGTTGGCCGGACGCGTCGCCGCGCCAGCCTTGCGGGGTCCACACGGAATTCGGGGCGGTTGCGTTCATGGCCGGCATTCTCGCCTGCGCGGCGGCCGAGGAAAACCGCCGCCGCCGCGCTTTGCCGAAGCCGGCCGCCCGCGCCGCCGGGGTCGGCACGATGCGCCGGCGTACACAACCGGCGGCGGGCGCAGCCACTAGAATCGCCGGCATGACGTCCTCATCGCACTCCACCGACCGCCGCCCGTACGACGGCCTGATCCTCGGCGCCTCGCTCGCCGCCCTCGACGGCCGCGACGGCTACGGCGAGATCGCCGACGCCGCGCTGGCCTGGCGCGACGGCCGCATCGCCTGGATCGGCCCGCGCGCGCAGCTGCCCGCGGCGCCGGACACCCTGGCCGACGAAGTGATCCGCGCCGAGGGCTGGATCACCCCCGGCCTGATCGACTGCCACACCCATCTGGTCTTCGCCGGCGACCGCGCGCGCGAGTTCGAGCTGCGCCTGCAGGGCGCCAGCTACGAAGAGATCGCCCGCGCCGGCGGCGGCATCGTCTCCAGCGTGCGCGCGGTGCGCGAGGCCAGCGAGGACGAGCTGCTGCGCCAGTCGCTGCCGCGCGCCCGCGCGCTCATCGCCGACGGCGCCACCACCGTGGAGATCAAATCCGGCTACGGCCTGAATTTCGACAACGAACGCAAGATGCTGCGGGTCGCGCGGCGCCTGGGCGAGCAGCTCGGCGTGCGCGTGCGCACCACCTATCTGGCCGCGCACGCGCTGCCGCCGGAGTACCAGGGCCGCGCCGACGACTACATCGAGGCCGCCTGCGAATGGCTGCCGCGGCTGCATGCCGAAGGTCTGGTCGACGCGGTCGACGCGTTCTGCGAAGACATCGGCTTCAGCCCGGCGCAGACCACGCGCATGTTCGAAGCCGCGCGCGCGCTCGGGCTGCCGGTGAAGCTGCACGCCGACCAGCTCAGCGACCTCGGCGGCGGCGCGCTGGCCGCGGCCTTCGACGGGCTGTCGGCCGATCATGTCGAACACACCTCGCTCGACAGCGTGCGCGCGATGGCCGCGCACGGCACCGTCGCAGTGCTGCTGCCCGGCGCTTTCCACGTGCTGCGCGAAACCAAGCTGCCGCCGCTGGACGCGTTCCGCGAGCACGGCGTGGCGATGGCGGTGGCGACCGACTGCAACCCCGGCACCTCGCCGCTGCTGTCGCTGCGGCAGGCGATGCAGCTGTCGTGCACGCATTTCCGCTTGACGCCGGAAGAAGCGCTGCGCGGGGCGACCGTGCATGCGGCCCAGGCGCTCGGGTTGGCCGAGGCCGGCGCGCTGACGCTCGGCGCGAGCGCGGATTTCGTGGTGTGGGATATCCGGCATCCGGCCGAGCTGTGTTATTGGCTGGGTGGGCGTTTGGCGCAGCGCGTGCATTGCCGAGGTCGCCGCATCGCTTGATCGCGCCCTGTAGGAGCGGCGTGAGCCGCGACCCACCGCAGCGACGCACGCAAGCGCAGCTCCCCGAAGCCCCACATCTCCAACTCCGTCATTCCGGCGCAAGCCGGAATCCATTTTGCTTTTGTCTTTGATCGATCCTGCGCCGCGCGGGTACGCAACAGCAACGGCAAAATGGATTCCGGCTTTCGCCGGAATGACGGGGTTGGGGGTGGCACGGCTTCGGGGAGTTGCGCTTGCGTACGTCGCTGCGGTTGGTCGCGGCTCACGCCGCTCCTACAAGCAGCCCAGGCGGATTCTCCGTGACCTGTCGCTGCACCGCCGCAACCGGCGCCGCCGCGCTGTTGTACGCTGAGAGTCCCGCGCGCACCCCTGCGCGCCGCGCCCAACCGGAGGACCCGTGCGGATCGCCGCTCTCGCTCTAGCCCTTGCTCTCGCGCCCGCTGTTTCCCTCGCGCCGCTGGCGGCGCACGCCGATCAGCCCCTCAGCGCGGGCCAACGCTTCGCCCAGGACGCGGTCATCGTCGATACCCACATCGACGCGCCGAGCCTGCTGCTGCGCAACTGGGCCGATCTCGGCCTGGACACGCCCAAGGTCGAATTCGACTACCCGCGCGCGCGCCAGGGCGGGCTCGATGTCGCTTTCATGTCGATCTACACCTCGCCCGGCGAGGACGCCGCCGGCACCGCCACCCAAACCGCGCACACCCAGATCGACGCGGTCGAGGCGATGGTCGGGCGCCGTCCCGACCAGTTCGCGGTGCTGCGTTCGCCGAAGGACTTCGAGCGCTTGAACGCGCACAACCAGCGCGTGCTGCTGGCGCTGGGCATGGAGAACGGCGCGCCGATCGGCGACGACCTGTCCAAGCTCAAGCTGTTCTTCGACCGCGGCGTGCGCTACATCACCCTCGCCCACAGCGAGGACAACCGCATCAGTGATTCGTCCTACAGCCGCAAGCGCACCTGGAAGGGTCTGAGCCCGTTCGGCGAAAAAGTCGTCGACGAGATGAACCGGCTCGGCATCATGGTCGACGTCTCGCATTTGTCCGACGACGCCGTGCGCGCGGTGCTCGCGCGCAGCAAGGCGCCGGTGATCGCCAGCCACTCGGGCCTGCGCCACTTCACTCCGGGCTTCGAGCGCAACCTCAGCGACGAACTGGCCAAGGCGGTCGCGGCCAAGGGCGGCGTGGTCCAGGTGGTGTTCGGCAACGCCTTCGTCGATCCGGCCTCGGCCGCCGACACCCAGGCCTATTTCGTCGCCAGCGCCCAGTTCGAGCAGGAGCAGGCGGCGGCGCGCAAGCGCGGGGAAACGCCGAAGAGCAGCGAAGCCTTCGATAAAGAATGGGAAGCCGCGCATCCGCCGCGTGCGGTCAAGATCGACGCGGTGCTGAACCAGATCGATTACGCGGTGAAGCTGCTCGGCCCCGACCACGTCGGTATCGGTTCGGATTTCGACGGCGTCAGCGGCGCGCTGCCCGACGGGCTCAAGTCGGTCGCCGATTATCCGAACCTGATCGAAGGGCTGAAGGCGCGTGGGCATTCCGACGAGACCATCCGCAAGGTGCTCGGCGGCAATCTGCTGCGCGTGTGGGGCGAGGTCGAGGCCAAGGCGGTGCGGCCGTGAGCGCATCGGCGGCCGGGCCCGAATTCGCCCTGCTCGAAGGCAATCCCGGCGGATCGCCGACCGGCCATCTGCGTTTCGAGGACGAGGAAGGCGAGACCTTCCTGGAGCCGTTCGATCTGGTGGACACGCTCGGCGAGATCCTGCGCGCGCTCGAGCATCGCGTCCACATTTACGACAACGGCTGGATCGAGATCGGCGACGACGGCTTGTTCGCGTACCCGCAGCTGGTCGAGTTCACCGAGCTCGACGGCGAAACCATCCGCACCGCCTGCACCATCCAGTGCAATCATCCGCGGCTGTTCCCGCAGGGTTTGTTCGAGTATCAGCACGCCACCGGCGAGAACTTCGACGCCTCGGTCAAGCGCGGCTTCGAGCAATGGGCGCGCACCGACCTGATGGCCCTGCTCGACGCGGCGCGCGACGAGCCGGAAACGTGCATGAGCATGCGCATGGAGTTCGGCGGCGAGGACGGCGCGCCGAAGCGGCAGCGACGCGTGGTGTTCGGGCCGATCGCGCACTTCGGCCGCGCCCAGACCGAGCCGGCGCAAGCCGCGGACGCCTGCGGCACCGGCGGCAACGACAGCGAGGACGGCGACGAAGACGGTCACGACTTCTGCCCGTGCTGCTTGTTCACCAATTCCATCGACGCGTTCAAGCCCTTGCTCGAAGGCGAAGGCGTGTTCGCGCTGCGCCTGTTCGCCTCGCGCGATCACGAGGACGGCGAATGCACGGCCGATTGCCGGGTCAACGGCGAAGACTGGCCGCAAGGCCTGGACGGGCTGCGCGATTACGCCGCCACTTGGCCGACCGCGCCGGGGCAGACGCTGGAATTCCGCAAGCAGTACGTGGTGGTGCAGGACGCGCCGGCGTAGGACGCGTCACGCGGCCCGCGCCGGACCTAAGCGCGCCGAAGCGCCGCCCAAAAAAGAAGCCCGGCGCGAGCCGGGCTTCTTCGTTCCATCCGCGATGACGCCGACGCAGGGCTCAGAAGCTCCAGCGCACGCCGACGCGGTACTGCTTCTGGTCGCTGCCGAATTCGCCTTCGGCGACGATGCCCCAGCTGTCGTTGAACTTGATCAGGCCGCCCAGCGTGCCGCTGAACTCCTTGTCGTACATGTCGCCGTCGGTGTAGTTGGCCTTGATCCAACCCTCGAAATTGCGCGCCAGCTGGCCGCGCAGACCGAGCGAGGCGCGGTAGTCGTCGCCGTCGACGGTGTCGTTGTCGAAACTATGGTTCTTGGCCTTGAAGCGGGTGCGCACGTAGCTCAGCTCGCCGTTCCACTCGACCCGGTCGCTGAGCTGGTGGTTGTAGCCGAAACCGGCATGGCCCTGCTGCGCGTCCACCTCGAATTCGTCGACCTGGCCGAGATTGCCGACGCTGATACCGATACTGTCGTCCTTGCCCTTCTGGTAGCCGCCGAACACGTAGAACTTCTCGCCGACCGCGAACGAGCCGTTGATGAAGCCGCCGTTGGCCTTCATGTCCTCGACCTTCACGATCGCCGGCGCATCGACCGGCAGTTCGGCCTGATGGTTGACGAACCCGGCTTCGACGTACGAGTGGCTGAGCTTCTCGTAAGCGGCGGCGGAGGTGGAGGCGGCGGCCAGCGCGAGGGCCAGCGCGAGTTGCTTCTTCATAAGTCCCCTTGATCCTTGATTGGTAGGCGTCCCGTTCCTCGGGAGCGGCGGGGATGTTAATGAAAAAATTACAAGCCGTCTCGGATTTTTGAGGTCGGCCACACTTACTTCGCGATGCAAGTGAGGTTTGTACTCAAGCGTTGCGGCGAAGACGCACCGGCCGGCACGTCGCGGGCGGCAGGGCCGGAAAAACAAAAGCCCCGCCGGAGCGGGGCTTCGTCGTCGCATCGGCGGCCGTGCGGCCGCGCAGCGACTTACTCCTTGGTGGCCTTCTTCGCCACGACCTTCTTGGCCGGCGCCTTGGCGACGGCGGTCTTGGCGGTCTTCTTGGCGGCCGGCGCGGCGGCGCTGCCGGTGGCCTTGGTCACGGCCTTGCGGGCGTTGCCGTAGCTGGAGTTGTAGCGCTTGCCCTTGGCGGTCTTGCGGTCGCCCTTACCCATGGTCGTGCTCCTGTAATCGTGATGTACGTGTTTCGAAATGACGGCTCGCGCAAGCCGCGAACGCCGCGGCCGGGATCGCGAAGCCCGGGATCGGCGCGGACGGCTCGCGCGCGAGGCTGCGAAGCCTAGCATAAGCGCCCGGAACGCGGGTTCCGCGGGGCACGCGGCGGCCCGAGCATGGTTTTCGCAGCGCCGGCGACGCGCTCAGTGGGCGCAGCTGGCGTCGTGGATGTGGCCGTGGTTGAGGCGCAGATTGGCCAGATGGGCCAGCCCGACCAGGGCGCCGCCGAGGGTCATGGCGACGGCGTGCGGGATCAGGGAATGGTGCAGCGGGGCGTACAGCACGCCGACCCACAGCAGGGTCAGGCCGGGGACGAGGAAACTCAGCGCGCGCAGCGCATGGTGGCGGCGATAGCCCGAGATCACGCTGAAGCAGCCCAGCGCGGTGGCGAAGATCACGAACGCCAGCTCGAAGCTGTCGCCGAACCACGCCGCCAGCCCCAGCGAGGGCAGCACCGCGATCAGCAGCGGCAGGGCGGCGCAATGCACCGCGCAGGCCAGCGAGCCGAAGGCGCCGATCCGGTCGAGCAGGCCGCGAAGGAATGCCGTCATGAGGGGATGACTTATGGGATGGTTGTCAATCAGGTAGCGTTACTTTATAACATTTCAACCTCCCCCGCCAGTTCAGAATCGGCTCTCTCGACATGTCCAACCCCATCGTGGTCTCTCCCCGCGCTCGTCGCAGCGCGCTCGCTCTGGCTTTGTCCCTGGCCCTGCCGTTCGGCCAGGCCGCCGCCCAGGACGCCGCCGCCACCAATCCCAGCGACACCCGCCACGACAAGGCTACCAGCCTGGACGCGGTGGTCGTGACCGCCAACCCGCTCAAGAGCAGCGCCGAAGACCTGGCCCAGCCGGTCGAGGTGCTGGCCGGCGCCAAGCTCGACGAAGCCCGCGGCAACACCCTGGGCGAAACCGTCGGCAAGCTGCCCGGCGTGCAGAGCTCCAACTTCGGCGCCGGCGTCGGCCGGCCGATCATCCGCGGCCTGGAGGGCGCGCGCGTGGCGGTGATGAGCGGCGGTTTGGCGACGCAAGACGTCTCCACCGTCAGCCAAGACCACAACGTCGCCATCGAGCCGTTCCTGGCCGACCAGATCGAAGTGCTCAAGGGCCCGGCCACCCTGCTCTACGGCAGCGGCGCGATCGGCGGCGTGGTCAACGTGGTCGACGGCCGCATCGCCGAAAAGCCGCTCGACGAAACCGTGTCCGGCCGCGCCGAAATCCGCCGCAGCAGCGTCGACGACGGCGTCACCGGCATGGCCCGCGTCGACGCCTCCGGCGCCGACGGCGCGCTGGTGCTGCACGCCGACGGCGTGTACCGCAACAAGGACGATTACGACACGCCGCTGGGCCGCCAGCGCAACAGCGCCGTCGATACCAAGACCGGCGCGCTCGGCGCGTCCTTGGTCGGCGATCTGGGCTTCCTGGGTTTCTCCGCCGCGCGCTACGAAGACAAGTACGGCAATCCGGGCGAGCCGGGCAACCCCGCCGAAGGCGAGCCGCCGGTGCACATCGACATGAAGCAGAACCGCTTCGAGCTCAAGGGCGGCATCAATCAGGAATTCGGCATTTTCAGCGGCATGCGCGCCAGCGTCGCCAAGACCGAATACGAACACACCGAGTTCGAGGGTACCGAGGTCGGCACGCGCTTTCTCAACGACGCCACCGAAGGCCGGGTCGAGTTGACCCACAAACCGCTGGCCGGCTGGACCGGCGCGCTGGGTTTGCAGGGTTCGGACCGCACCTTCCAGGCCATCGGCGAAGAGGCCTTCGTGCCGCGCACCAAGACCCGCGCCGGCGGCCTGTTCCTGACCGAACAGCGCGAGTGGGATGCGCTCAAGCTCGAACTCGGCGCGCGCGTGGACAAGGTCAAGCTCAGCCCCGAGGGCGAGGCCAAGCGCGATTTCACCCCGGTCAGCCTGTCGGCCGGCTTGCTGTGGAAGTTCAACGACGCCTGGCGCCTGAGCGTCAACCTCGACCGCGCCGAACGCGCGCCGGCCGAGGAAGAACTGTTCGCCCACGGACTGCACGCGGCCACCGCGTCGTTCGAGATCGGCGATGCGAACCTGCGCAAGGAGCGCGCCGATCAGTTCGAGGTCGGCCTGCATTACCACGGTTCGATGTTCGAGGCGAAGGTCGCGGCGTATCAGACCCGCTTCGACGGCTTCATCTATCTGGTCGATACCGGCGAGTTCGAGGAAGGCAATCCGGTGCGCCAGTGGAGCCAGGCCGACGCCAAGTTCACCGGCTTCGAGGGCGAGGCCATCGCGCACGTGTTCGACGGCGCCGCCGGCAAGTTCGACGTGCGCGTGTTCGGCGACACCGTGCGCGCCAAGCTCGACCGCGGCGGCAACCTGCCGCGGATCGCGCCGGCGCGTTTCGGCGGCGAACTGCGCTGGGACGCCGACAGCTGGCGCGCCTCGCTCGGCGCCACCCGCTACACGAAGCAGGACAAGGTGGCGGTCAACGAAACCCCGACCGACGGCTACACCTTGGTCGATGCGCATCTGGCGTATCACTGGGACGCCGGCAACCTCGGCTACGAGCTGTTCCTCGACGGCAACAACCTCACCGATCAGGAAGCGCGCGTGCACACCTCCTTCCTCAAGGACACCGTGGTGCTGCCCGGCCGCGGCGTGGACTTCGGCGTGCGGGTGTTCTTCTGATCCCAAGCTTCCGGCGCGCGTAACCCGCGCGCCGCCGCTCCGCGCGCGGAGACGGGGCCGCCCTCTCTCCCGACGCCCGGGTCCGCCCGGGCTCGAAGGCCCCGCCTCCGCGCCCCCGAACGCCGGCCCTCGCGGCCGGCGTTTGCGGTTGCGGACGAATTAGGTGTATATACACCCAATGACCGAGACCGCCGTCCCCGCCCCGACCCAGAGCGTCTGCACCTGCTTTCGCATGCGCAAACTTTCGCGGCTGATGAGCCAGCGCTACGACCAGGCGCTGGCGCCGGCCGGGCTCAACCTCAACCAGTACTCGATCCTGCGCCGCACCGGCGGCCGCGGCCGGCCGCTGGGCGAAATCGCGCACGAACTGGGCATGGACCGCAGCACCCTGAGCCGCGACCTCAAGCCGCTGGTGGCGGCCGGCTGGGTCGAGTCCGCGCCGGGCGAAGACGCGCGCCAACGGCGGCTGCGCGTGACCGTCGCCGGCCGCGCGGCGATCGAACGCGCGGTGCCGCTGTGGCGGCAGGCGCAGGACGAAATCGACCAAGGGCTCGGCGCCGAGGGCATCGCGGCGCTGCACGCGCAGTTGGATCGGGCGATCGCGCAGTTGCAGGCAAGCGCGGCGTGATCGCGAACGCAGCGAACGAAACGCACCGGGCCTGAGCGCCCTTCGACACGGCGCGCGACAACGCGCCTCCCTCCCCTTTCACCGCGCAGAGCCCCATGACGCCCACGTCCCCCACGGCTCCACCCAAGCCCGCGTCCTACTGGCCGCTGCTGCTCGCCGCCACCGCGATGCTGCTGATCACGATGGGCATCCGCCAATCGCAAGGCCTGCTGATCAAACCCATCGGCCACAGCACCGGCCTGGGCATCGCCGAGATCAGCTTCGCCCTGGCCATCGGCCAATTCGTCTGGGGCGCGGTGCAGCCGTTGTTCGGCGCGCTCGCCGATCAGCGCGGCCCGGGTCGGGTGTTGGTGTTCGGCGGGTTGCTGTTGGTCGCCGGCATGGGGCTGACGCCGTTCGTGTCCTCGCAATGGGGCTTGATGGTCACCCTCGGCGTGCTCGGCGCGGCCGGCGCGGGGGCGGGCAGTTTCTCGATCCTGATCGGCGCCACCGCGCAGCGCATTCCCGCGGAAAAGCGCTCGATGGCGGCCGGCGTCATCAACGCCGGCGGTTCGATGGGCCAGTTCCTGTTCGCGCCGCTGGTGCAGGCGGTGATCGCCGCGGCCGGCTGGATGGCGGCGATGTGGACGCTCGCCGTCGCCGCGCTGGCGACGCTGCCGCTGGCGTGGCCGCTGCGGCGCCGGCGCGAGCCCGCATCGCCGACGGCCGCCGCCGGCGCCGCGCCCGCCGGCATCGGCCTGCGCGAACAACTGCGCATCGCTCTGCGCGAACCGAGCTATTGGATGCTGCACGTGGGCTTCTTCACCTGCGGCTTCCACATCGCGTTTTTGGTCACGCACTTGCCCGGCGAAATCGCGCTGTGCGGGCTGTCCGACAACGTTTCGGCGATGGCGCTGGGTCTGATCGGCTTGTTCAACGTCGCCGGCAGCCTCGCCGCCGGCTGGCTCGGCCAGCGCTACCGCATGAAGTACTTGCTGGCCGGCATGTACGCCAGCCGCGCGGCGCTGATCGCGATCTATCTGGTCTCGCCGCCGACGCCGACGACGTTCTATCTGTTCGCCGCGGGTTTGGGCGTGACCTGGCTGGCGACGGTGCCGCCGACCGCGGGCCTGGTCGGCAAGCTGTTCGGCCCGCGCTATCTGGGCACGCTGTTCGGGCTGACCCTGTTGTCGCACCAGATCGGCGGTTTCTTCGGCGCGTGGCTCGGCGGCTTGGCGATGGCGAAGTTCGGCGCGTACACCTGGATGTGGTACGCCGACATCGTGCTGGCGCTGTTGGCGGCGGCGGCGAATCTACCGATCCGCGAGGCGAAGCCGGCGGTGGCGGGGTTGGCGGCGGCGAAGGCCTGAGCGTTGCCGGTATCCCCCGTAGGAGCGGCGTAAGCCGCGACCGCGAACCCGCGGCCACGGCGAAACCCTCGTGCAGGCGAGCCCCTGCGGGCGAGTCGCGTCGTCGTTGGAAATTCGCGGTCGCGGCTTGCGCCGCTCCTACAGGGGGCCTTCGGCGGTGGGTGCGAAGGGCTCGCCGGGGCGATGCGGAGTCGGGTTTACGGCGAAATCGGCGGGCGAATTTCGCCGTCGGTGCGGGTTCGCGGTCGCGGCTTACGCCGCTCCTACATGCGGGGTCTCGGTCAGGCCTTGGCGGCTTTCGCCTCGACGCAATCGGCGCACATGCCGTGCACTTCCAGCGTCTGCGCCTGCGGCACGAAACCCAGCGCGCGGGCGCGGCCTTCGAGCAGGTCGACGATGCGTTCGTCTTCCAGTTCGGTCGCCGATTGGCAGGTGTCGCAGATCAGGAACGGCACCGCGTGCTGGGCGCCGCCGGGGTGGTGGCAGCCGACGAAGGCGTTGATCGAGGCGAGCTTGTGGATGAAGCCGTGCTCGAGCAGGAAATCCAGGGCGCGATAGATGGTCGGCGGCGCCGCGGCGTCGTGGGTCGCCTTCATCTGGTCGAGCAGGTCGTAAGCCTTCATCGGCTTGCCGGCGTCGGCGATCAGCCGCAGCGCGTGCGCGCGGATCGGCGTGAGCCGCAGCCCGCGCTGCTCGCAGGCCCGTTCGACCTCGTGCACGAAGGCGTCGCCGTCGTGGACGTGATGGTGGGGATCGGTGCAGGCGGTGTTGGCGCTCATGGCGGGCTCCGGTGGCGGCTCGGCGGCCTTCGCTGGGGGGTTACCCAGCAATCTTAGTGAGGGCGGCGTCGATGCGTTGCAAGGCCTGGGCCTGCCCGGCCAGGTAGACCGTGTGCGAGATGTCCGGGCTGACCTGGGTGCCGGTGATGGCCACGCGCAGCGGCTGGGCGACCTTGCCCATGCCGATGCCCAGGGCCTCGGCGGCCTCGTGCAGGGCCGCCCCGACCGCGTCGGCGGTCCAGGCCGGCAGCTTGGCCAGACGCGCGCGCGCCTCGGCCAGCGGCGCCTGGGCGGCGGCGTTCAGGTGCTTGGCCACGGCCGCGTCGTCGTACTGGGTCAGCGGCTGGAACCACACCGCGGCGCGTTCGGCCATGTCCTTGAGCGTCTGCACGCGGTCGCGCAGCGCGATCACGATGTCGGCCGGCGCCGGGCCGGCGGCGAGGTCGTAGCCCTGCTGGCGCAGATGCCATTCCAGGTGCTTGCCGACGTCGGCCGGATCGTCGCTCTTGAGGTACTGCTGGTTCATCCAACCCAGCTTGGCCTTGTCCAGACGCGAGGCGCTGGAATTGACGTCGGCGAGTTGGAACAAGCGGGTCATCTCCTCGATCGAGAAGATCTCCTGATCGCCGTGCGACCAGCCCAGGCGGACCAGATAGTTCAGCAGCGCGTGCGGCAGATAGCCGTCGTCGCGGTACTGCATCACGTCGGCCGCGCCGGTGCGCTTGGACAGCTTGGCGCCCTCGGGGTCGAGGATCATCGGCAGGTGGGCGAAATGCGGCACCGGCGCGCCCAGCGCTTCGTAGATGTTGATCTGGCGCGGAGTGTTGTTGACGTGGTCGTCGCCGCGCACGACGTCGGTGATCTTCATATCGAGATCGTCGACCACGACCGCGAAGTTGTAGGTCGGGTAGCCGTCGGCGCGGAAGATCACCAGATCGTCGAGCTCGCTGTTGGCGATCTCGATCCGGCCCTTGACCTTGTCCTCGAACACCACCGTGCCTTCGAGCGGGTTCTTGAAGCGGATCACCCGGTTCGGATCGTCGCGGTAGGGCTCGTTGCGATCGCGGTAGGCGCCGCTGTAGCGCGGCTTTTCCTTGGCCGCCAGCGCGGCGTTGCGCGCGGCTTCGAGTTCGTCCTTGGTCTCGTAGGCGTAGTACGCCGTGCCCGCGGCGACCATCTGCTCGGCGACTTCGCGGTAACGGTCCAGGCGCTGGGTCTGGTAGATCGGGCCTTCGTCGTAGCCCAGGCCGAGCCAGTCCATCGCCTCCAGGATCGCGTCGATCGCCGCCTGGGTGCTGCGCTCGCGGTCGGTGTCCTCGATGCGCAGGACGAACTGCCCGCCCGCGCGGCGCGCTTCCAGCCAGCAATACAGGGCGGTGCGGGCGCCGCCGATATGCAGGTAGCCGGTGGGACTGGGGGCGAAGCGGGTGCGGGTCATGCGCGGGCTCGGGTGGATCGGAGGGAGACCGGGGATTTTAACGGATGCGGGGCCGGCGGGTTTTGCGGGGGCGGTTGGCGGCGCGGCGACGGGCGTGGCAACGGGCGCGGCAACGGGCGCGGCAACGGGCGCGGCGACAGGCGCGGCGACAGGCGCGGCGATAGGTGCGATGGCCCGGCCTTGCCTGCGCGGCCTTGCCGACGGCGGCGCCCCAGCTCCCGCACCGTCATTCCGGCGAAAGCCGGAATCCATTTTGATCTTGCTCCGCGTTGCATGCGCGCCGGATCGGCAAGGGATGCGGCGGGCTCAGCGCAAGCAACAGCAAAATGGATTCCGGCGTTCGCCGGAATGACGGAGGGGAGATCCTGCGCGGCGTACAAGGCCTCGACCGAGGCCTCGACGCGGCCGAACATCCGCACCCTCGCGGCCCCGCGCCGCCTCACGCCCGCCCCACCCCGCGAAACCCCATAAACTAGCCCCATGACCACGCTCTTCATCTCCGACCTGCACCTAGACGCCGAACGCCCGCAGATCACCGAGCTGTTCGGCCGCTTCGTCCGCGAGGAAGCCCGCGGCGCCGACGCGCTGTACATCCTCGGCGACCTGTTCGAGGCCTGGGTCGGCGACGACGACCCGGCCGAGACCGGCGCCTTCGTCGCCCGCGAGCTCAAGGCGCTGGCCGATTCGGGCGTGCCGACCTACTTCATCCGCGGCAACCGCGACTTCCTGCTCGGCCGCGACTACGCCGCGCGCGCGGGCATGCGCCTGCTGCCGGACCCGAGCGTGATCGTTCTGTACGGCCAGCCCGTGCTGATCGGCCACGGCGACCTGTTGTGCACCGACGACGTCGCCTACCAACAGTTCCGCGCCCAGACCCGCCATCCGCTGTGGCAGGCGCAGTTCCTGTCGCGGCCGCTGGCCGCGCGCCTGGCCTTCGCCCAACAAGCGCGCGCGGCGAGCAAGGCGCACCAGGCCGGGCTCAAGGACGCCGGCCGCATGGAAACCATCACCGACGTCGCCCCGGCGACCGTGGCCGACACCTTCGTCCGCTACGGCGTCGACACGATGATCCACGGCCACACCCACCGCCCCGCGATCCACGAACTCGACGCCGGCGGCCGCGCCCGCAAGCGCGTCGTACTCGGCGATTGGTACGAACAAGGCTCGGTGCTGCGCGTGGACCGCGACGGCATGCGCCTGCAGACCCTCGACTGACCGCCGCGCCGTATCCGCACGGTTTTCTGTAGGAGCGGCGTGAGCCGCGACCGCGACACTGCGCTTACGGCGCAAACTTGCAACCCCGCGGTCGCGACTTGCGTCGCTCCCACAGTCGCTGCGACGAAGCATCGATCTCGCCTCAAGCAAGCCGCGACGCAACCTGCATGAGCCACCTGTAGGAGCGGCGCGAGCCGCGACCGCGACACCGCGCTTACGGCGCGAGCTTGCAACCCCGCGGTCGCGACTTGCGTCGCTCCTACAGTCGCTGCGACAAAGCATCGATCTCGCCTCAAGCAAGCCGCGACGCAACCCGCATGGGCCACCTGTAGGAGCGACGCGAGTCGCGACCGCGACACCGCGCTTACGGCGCGAGCTCGCGACCCCGCGGTCGCGACTTACGTCGCTCCTACAGTCGCTGCGACAAAGCATCGGTCTCGCCTCAAGCAAGCCGCGACGCAACCCGCAAGGGCTCCCTGTAGGAGCGGCGTGAGCCGCGACCGCGACACCACGCTTACGGCGCGAGCCTGCGACCCCGCGGTCGCGGCTCACGCCGCTCCTACATCCGCCACGGCGCATCGACCTCGTCGCCGATCAACGCAAACACGAACGCCCGCGATAACCGCGGGCGTTCGCTTTTCCGCCTCGCCCGCGCGCTCGCACGCGCGGGCGGTCTCGCTCAGAACTTCACTTCCGCCGTCACGAACACTTGCCGCGGCGCGCCCGACTGCAAGGTGTAGTTCAAGCCCTTCGGATCCGAAGCCACGAAGCCGTTGGTGCCGATGCTGCCGAAGTATTCCTTGTCGAACAGATTGGTCGCGTTCAACTGCAGCTTGAACGCGTCCGCCCACGACAGTTCCTTCCACTCGTACGAGGCCGACGCGTCCACCACCCAGAACCCGTCGACCTTGGAGTCGTTGAGATAGGTCAGGTAACGCTTGTCGGTGTACTTCGCGCCCAACTGCAGCGACAAACCGTCTTGCTCCCAACGCAGTTCGGTCGCATACAGACGCTTCGGCGCGTCCACCACCTGCTTGCCCTTGGTGCGCACCAGGGTCGCGCCGTCGAGGTAATCGGATTCGTACTGCGAATCGTTGAACGCCAGCGAGTGGTACCAGGTCAGCCCGGCGATGGGCTTCCACTGCACGGTGATCTCGGCGCCGCGGCTCTCCACGTCGCCGACGTTGGCGAAGCTCGACGCGCAGCCGACGATGCCGGCGCAACGCGCGATCGCCAACAGACGGTTCTCGAAGTTGACCCGGTACACCGCCACCGACGCTTCGATGCTGTCGCGGCTGGTGCGCAGGCCGGCCTCGAAGGTCTTGGAGCTTTCCGGTTCCAGCGAACCCACCGCCGCGTCGAAGGCCGCCTGCGAGGTCGAGTGCGGGCCGTTGACGCCGGTGCGGAACGCCGACAGGTTCTCGCTGTAGGAGCCGAAGATTTCCTCGTGCTCGCTGAGCTGCCAGCGCGCGCCGAGCTGCGGCAGGAAGTTGTCTTCCGACACCAGCTTTCCGCTGGCGCGGCCGGGCGCGCCGATCAGGGTCTTGCCGTCGGTCTCCACGCGCAGTCCCTTGAAGCCCGCGTCCACGGCCAGGCGGCCGTCGGCGAACTCCATGTGGTCGAGCACGTAGTACAGGCGCGTGTCGGTGTCGAAGCGCTGGCGGAACACGCGCTCGGACGGGTTGCGGTAGAAGAAGATGTCGTTCGGCGGCTCGGTCGCCTTCAGATCGTAGAAATTGCGCTGCACGCCGTGATCGTTCTTCTCCAGCCACAGGCCGGCCTGCAGGCGATGGTTGCCGATCTGCCAGCTCAGGCTCGGCATGAAGCCGGTGCGCTCGATGTCGTACTCGGTGGTGCGCATGCGCAGCGGCACCGTCGGCGACTTCGAGTACGGCGTGGCCCAATGGCCCTGGCCTTCGTTGGTGTGGTAGTAGGCGGTGGCCGACAAGGCCAGGTCGGGCGTGGCGTTCCACTCCGCGCTCAGGTACACCAGATCGTCGTTGCGCACGCCGCGGGCGATGTAGTACGCATCGTCCAGGCTGGTCACGCCGCCGCGGAAGATGCCGTTGGCCGCGTCGATCGCGCGCTGCCAATCCTTGGCGTAGTTGTCCCAATCCATGCCCAGGCGCTTGGCCGATTCCAGCGACAGGTCGGCGTAGTCGGTCTCGCGGCGGCGCGAGGAATCGGCGAAGCCGGTGATCTTGAAGTCTTCGCCGGCGTAGACGAACTTGCCGTTGAACTGCGAATTGCGCTGCGGGCCGTCGCCCTTCCACTTGTCGGTGGTGTGGAACATGCCGCTCAAGTAAGCGCTGAAGCCGTTGTGGTCGCCCGTATCCATGCGCACGAAGCTGCGGCTGGTCGAATCGCTGCCCAGGGTCTGGGCCAGACGCACGCCGAACTCGGCGCTCGGATCGGAACTGAAGAAGCGCAAGGTGCCGCCGAGGTTGCCCGACGAGGCGGTGTCGATCGCGCCCGAACCCTGCGAGAGTTCGGCGCCGGACAGGTTCTCCGAGCTGATCGCGCGGCCGATGTGCAGGCCGTTGTGGTTGCCGTAGCTCATGTCGCCGAGCGGCACGCCGTCGAGGGTGAAGCCGAGTTGCTGCTGCGAGAAGCCGCGGATGCTCAGCTTGCTCGACCACTCGTAATTGCCCCACGGATCGGAGCTCTGGAAGTGCACGCCCGGCAGCTTGGCCATCACCTTCAGCGGGTTGGTGCCGGCGGCTTCGCGCTGCAGTTCGGCGCGGCCCAGCGCCTGCACCTGACGGGTCTGGCCGGTGCCGACCACCGAAACCGCGTCGAGCGTGGTGGCGTCGCGGCCGACGTCGGCCGAAGCGTTGGCGGGCGCGGCATCGGCCGCGGGCGCCTCGGCGGCGAAGGAGTGGCCCGCGTACAGGCAAAGCAGGATCGAGGCGGCGAGGAGCGTCGTCTTCGTCGTCATGGGACTTCCGATTTTTATGGGGAACCGCCAACGTGCGCGATCCCTCGCGTCATCGCTCCGGGCGGCGGAGGAGCGAAGGCCGGAAGTCTGTTCGGGACGTGTGAAAGCGGTATTTCAACTCGGCGTCATTTGATGGATTCGGCGCACGACGTGTGCGCGCGTTGCCGTTGCGGACGCAGGCGCGGTCGCAGGTTTCGGCGTTTCATGACGTTGTCTATCGCTGCTCGCCGACGCGATTGCGGCGCGCGAACGTATACGCTTCGGCGTTTTTGCGGCGGCGCCGCGCTGCGCGGGCGCGCTTACTCGGTGATGCCGACCGCCAGACCGACGACCTTTCCTTCGCGCAGGTAGTAGCGATAAATCATGCCGTCGTCCGATCCGCGCGTCGTGAATTCGATTTCCTCGACCCGCTGTCCCAACAGCTGCGCCGGGCCGCGACGCAGCCAATGCCGGCGCTTCGCCGCCTTGATCGCGTCGTCGGCGGGGCTGCCCAGCTTCACGCCGAACAGATCCACCGACGCCAGCGATTCGGTCCGCCCGGCCACCGCGCGCGGCGGGCCGAAGGACAGCACCAGCATTTCGTCGATCGTGCGATAGAGCGGTGCCGGGCCGGTGTCGCTGGCCAGCCGCAGCCAGCGATCCGAGGCGGCATCGTGATACCAGCGGTATTGCATGCCGCTCTCCACGGTCACCCAGCCTGGGCCGTACGCACGCACGAGCTCGCTCTGGTCGTGAACGGTGGGCAGGAACAGGCGCTTGGCGAAGCTCTCGGCCACGTACGCGCGCGGACGCGCTGCGGACGCGCCGGCGAAGCAGCACAGCAAGACCAGCGCCGATACGCCGAGGCGCGCGGATTTACCCAAGCCGCCTTCGCGCGAGAGAAAAGATCCGATGAGCGATGCGGTTCGTCGCGTGTCCATTCGCTGTTCTCCTGTCAATCCGTGTATCGAAGTCCTTGCCGGCGCGGGTCGGCGCCGCAGTCCATCACCGCTGCGCGCCGACGGCGCGCTTGCCGAGATCGCCGAACGCCGGCATCGGCTCGCCCCGCGATCTGCCGGCGGCGGCGCCGCCGAGCGCGACGACCTCAGTCGCGCGGATTCGCGAACGCTTCGAGCATGCGCAGTTCTTCGTCGTCGAACCCGGCCGCGCTGCGCGCCTGGAAATTGAACGGGCCGTACAGCACGGCGCGTGCGTACTCGGACAGCAGTTCGCGGAAACGCGGATTGGGATCGACCCCGGCGCGCTCGCAATACCAGCGGAACCAGCGCGAACCGGCGGCGACGTGGCCGACTTCCTCGCGCAGGATCGTTTCCAGGATTTCGACCGTGGCCTTGTCGCCGAGCGAGCGCAGCTTCACGATCATCCCCGGGGTGACGTCGAGCCCGCGCGCTTCGAGCACGCGCGGCACCAGCGCCATGCGCGCGAGGCCGTCGTGTGCGGTCTTTTCGGCCATTTCCCACAAGCCGTTGTGGGCGTCGAAATCGCCGTAGTCGTAGCCCAGTTCGCGCAAGCGGCCGCGCAGCAGTTGGAAGTGGCGCGCTTCGTCGTTGGCCACGCTCACCCAATCGGCATAGAACTCGGGCGGCAGGCCGCGGAAGCGGTAGACGGCGTCCCAACCCAGGTCGATGGCGTTGAACTCGATGTGGGCGATGGCGTGGATGAAGGCCGCGCGGCCCTCGGCGGTGCCGAAGCCGCGCTTGGGCAGTTCGCGCGGATGCACCAATGCCGGCTTGGACGGCCGGCCGGGCATGCGGATCGGCTCGGGCGCCGGCGCATCGGCGGGCGTCGCCAACTCGCCGCGCGCGAACGCGGCGGCACAGGCGAAGGTCAGCTCGACCTTGGCTTGCGGCGTATCCGCGTCGAGACAGGCGCGCGCGGCGTCGAACAAGGTGGCGGGGATGGCGGTCATGCGGGCAGCGGCTGCGGGCTCGGACACAGGGCGACAGCGCGGGCTGGCAAGATCGGCTCGCTCTCTTCACCGCCGTCATTCCGGCGAAAGCCGGAACCCATTTTGACCTTGCCGTTGCTGTCCTCGCTCGCAAGCGCGGAAGCAAAATCAAAATGGGTTCCGGCTTTCGCCGGAATGACGGTCGTGGGGTGTCCGAAGAACAGGGACGTTAGCGAAGGCGGAACTGCGCGCAGAAGGACACGAGCACCACGGCGAACAAGATCGCCACGACGAACGCCGCGACGAAACCGGCCGTCCTCGCGCACCGCCGCCGCGCTCACGAAGCGCGGCGGGTCTTCTTGGCGTCGTCCGAACGCATCTGCTGGATGCGTTCGAAATAGCCCGGCTCCACGCCGGTCACGTACTGGCCATTGAAGCAAGACGAATCGAAATGGTCGATGCGGTGCTTGGGGCCGGACACGGCCTGTTCGAGCGCGTCGAGATCCTGGTAGATCAGCCAATCGCAGCCCAGCAGTTCCTGCACCTGCTCGTCGCTGCGGCCGTGCGCGACCAGTTCCTCGGCCGAGGGCATGTCGATGCCGTAGATGTTCGGATAGCGCACCGCCGGCGCCGCCGAGGCCAGATAGACCTTGCGCGCGCCGGCGTCGCGCGCCATCTGCACGATCTGGCGCGAGGTGGTGCCGCGCACGATCGAGTCGTCGACCAGCAGCACCACGCGGTTGCGGAATTCCAGCGGAATCGGGTTGAGCTTGCGGCGCACCGACTTCGCCCGCTCGCCCTGCCCCGGCATGATGAAGGTGCGGCCGACGTAGCGGTTCTTGATGAAGCCTTCGCGGTACTTCACGCCCAGGGTGTTGGCGATTTCCAGGGCCGAGTCGCGCGAGGTGTCGGGGATCGGGATGACCACGTCGATGTCGTGGTCCGGACGCAGGCGCAGGATCTTCTCGCCGAGCGTCTGGCCCATGCGCATGCGCGCCTTGTGCACCGAGACGTCGTCCATCATCGAGTCGGGACGGGCGAAGTAGACGTATTCGAAGATGCACGGCGTGTGCGTGCGCGGCTCCGAGCACTGGCGCGCGAACAGTTCGCCGCGCGCGGTGACCACGATGCCCTCGCCCGGGCGCACATCGCGCACGCGCTCGAAGCCGAGCAGGTCCAGCGCCACCGATTCGGAGGCGACGGCGTATTCGTCCTGGGCGCCGATGCGGCGCTTGCCGAGCACCAGCGGGCGGATGCCGTGCGGGTCGCGGAACGCGACCAGGCCCAGGCCGAGCACGGTGGCGACCACCGCGTAGCCGCCGACGCAGCGGCGGTGCACGCCCTCGATCGCGGCGAACGCGGCCTCCGGCGTCAGCGCGCCCTGGCGATCGAGTTCGTGCGCGAACACGTTGAGCAGCACTTCCGAATCGGATTCGGTGTTGATGTTGCGGCGGTCCTGCTCGAACACCTCGCGCCGCAACGTGTCGGTGTTGATCAGGTTGCCGTTGTGGGCCAGCGCGATGCCGTAGGGCGAGTTCACGTAGAACGGCTGGGCCTCGTCGGAGCCTTCGCTGCCGGCGGTGGGGTAGCGGCAGTGGCCGATGCCGACGCGGCCTTCGAGCAGGCGCATCGAGCCTTCGTCGAACACGTCGCTGACCAAGCCGTTGCCCTTGTGCACGCGCAGGCGCGCGCCGTCGGCGGTGGCGATGCCGGCCGCGTCCTGGCCGCGATGCTGCAGCACCGTGAGTCCGTCGTAGAGCTGGGCGGCGACATCCGTGTTGCCGACGATTCCGAGAATGCCGCACATAGCGCTGGTCCTGCCTGTCGAGTCGCGTGGGAACGCGAGGTGTGTCGTTGAAGCCGCGCCGGGTCGCGGCGGCGCGGATTATCGCTCGCGGCGGCCGCGATTGCAGTGTCCGCGACGGCCGCGGGCGCGAAACAACGGGTTGGGCACGTCCGCGATGGGCGCGGCCGCCGCCGTTTTCCAGGGCGCCGCGCGCGATGCTGCGTTGCGCGCCGGCGCCGCGGAACAGTTAACGCACGTGCTTGTCGTCTTGGTTGGCGTCGATCGGGCGGCCATCGTCCTGCATCCGGCGGCCTTCGGCGCCGTGCGGCGCGCGGTTGTCGCCGCCGCGGCCGGGACCGGCCGGCACCTTCGGCAATAAATCGCGCATCGCGCCGGGCAACAGGTCGGCGAGCCCGCCGGCGCCGCCCTGCGCGCGCGCTTGCGGCTCGGGCAGCGCGTCCGGCAGCACCTGGGCCGGATCGCCGCCCGCGCCCTGCCCGCCGCCGCCGGCCAGCGCGCCGAGGCCGTTCAGGCCCTCCAGCCCGCCGAGGCCATTGGGCAGGCCGCCGGGAAGACCGCCGCCGGTCGATTTCATCTTGCCCTTGAGGTTCTTTTCCAGCTGCCCGGCCTCGCTCTGCACGGTTTCCTGCAGCGAGCCGCCGCGGCCTTCCAGATCGACCTTGTGCGCCATCGCCTTGGGCAGCGCGCTGCGCATGAGTTGGGCGCCGGGCATCAAGACTTGGGCGACGCTGGACTCGCGCCAGGTGCGCTCGCGCGGCAGCGTGGTCATCGCTAGCACCACCAGCAGCGCGCAGGCGAAGATCAGCCCGCGCAGGGTGCCCAGGCCCAAGCCCATCAGCCGGTCCATTTCCGACAGGCCGTAGGAGTGGGCGACGGTGCGGATCACCCAGCCCAGGATGCTCACGGTCAGCCAGATCGCGGCGAAGCACAGGGTGTAGCCGCCGATGTAGGAGCCCCAGCTCACGCCGCTGTCGCTGAGCCCGCGGGCGACGTCGCCGCCGAACAGGAACGCGCCCAGCCCGGCCAGCAGCCAGGCGCCGAGCGACACCGCCACGCCGATCAGGCCGCGCGCCATGCCCAACACGGCCGACAGCGCCACGATCAGCAGCAAGCCCCAGTCCAGAGCCGTCATTTCGCCTTACTCCCTAGCGTGTGCGGCCGCCGTTGCCTGGCAGCCGGTTGCGGTCGCCTGCGCCCGTGCGGTCACGGGTGCGGCTTGACCAGCGCGTCGCCGATGCCGAGCTTGGCCGCGACTTGTCCCTTCAGCTTATCGGCATCGGCGCGATTGACCACCGGACCGATGCGCACGCGGTTGAGCGTGCCCTTGTCGGTGCGGACCTGTTCGACGAAGGCGCTGAAACCGGCCGCGCGGGCGCGGTCGCGCAGTTTGTTGGCTTCCTCGGCGTTGCCGAAGGCGCCGAGCTGGACCGCGAAACCGGTGCCGGCGGCGGCCGGCTTGGCGGGTTCGGGCTTGGCCGGCTCGGGCTTGGCGGCCGGCTTGGCCGGCTCGACGGGCTTGGCGCTGGCGACCGGCTTGGTGTCGGCGGGCTTCGGCGTTTCCACCGGCTTGGCCGGCTTGGTCTCGGCGGGCTTGGCCGCGACCGGCTTGGCCGGCTCGGGCTTGGCGGGGTCAGGCTTCGTCGGCTTGGCCGGTTCCGGCGGGAGCGCTGCGGGCTTGGTTGGCTTGGTCTCGCTCAGCGGCGCCGGCGTGCTGGCCGGCTTGGCCGGCGCGGGCGCCGGGCCGGAGGCCAGATCGGCGGCGTCGGCGTTGAGCACGACCACCTTGGCGTTGATGTCGTTGCGCACCTTGGTCGAATTCAGGCGCGCGGCTTCGGCGTCGGCCTGGGTCGCGAACGGCCCGATCCGCACGCGGTAGACGGTGCGGCCGTTGGCGCCGGCCGCGGTTTCCTGGTAGCCCGGCAGGCGCGCGGCCTGCAGCGCGGCGATCACCCGGTCGGCGTCGCCGGCGCTGGCGTAGCTGCCGAAGCTCACCGCGTAGTCGCCGCCGGCGGTGGCGGCGGGCTGCATGCCCGGGCGGCCGGCGGCGGTGTCCACCGTCGGCAGGGTCTGGCCGTCGCCGGCCGGCGCGGCGCCGTTGGGCTCGGGCTGCGGGCGCTCCATGCCGACCATGCCGCTCGAAGGTGCGTCGCCCGGGGTCACCAGGGGCAGCTCGCGGGTTTCGGTCTGGCCGCCCTGCGGCTGGTCGGGCAGGGTCAGCGGAACATCGGAGGCGCCGCTTTCGGGCGCCGGGCCCTTGATCAGCATGGGCAGGAAGATCACCGCCAGTGCGATCAACACCAACGCACCGATCAATCGCTGTTTCAGGGCAGGTTCCATCGCTACTCAGTCGCTCGCTGGCCGGGGTGCCGCGCGAATTATACCCCCGGCCGGCGGCACGGCCGGACGCGGGGTGTGCGCTGCCGCGCAGTGTTCAGAAACGCACGTCGGGCAAACGGCTCGGCAGATGCGATGGGGCTGCGGCGTTCGCGACGAGGGCCGGCGATTTCCTCGCGTGGAAATGCTCCGCCGCTTTCGTATCGAATCGGCGAAGGCTTCGGCCCCGCGCTTACTCGGCGGCCAACGCTTCCAACGCCTCGGCCGCGGTATGGAACGAGCCGAACACGAGGATGCGTTCGCCCTCGCCCGCCGCCGCGCGCGCGGCGGCCAGCGCCTCGGCGACGCTGGCATGGCGCTGCCCGTGCTCGGCCGCGCCGCCGCGCAAACGTTCGGCGAACGCGTCCACCGACACCCCGCGTGGGCCGCTCAGGCCGGCCAGATGCCAGGCCGCGACGCGTTCGCCCAGGGCCGCGACCACGCCGGCCGCGTCCTTGTCGCCGAGCGCGGCGAACACCGCGCGGGTCGGCCGCGGCGGCTGCGCTTCGAGCCACGCCGCCAGTTCGCGCGCGGCCTGCGGGTTGTGGCCGACATCGACCAGGATCTCGGCGCCGCCGCGTTCGAAACGCTGCAAGCGCCCGGCCACGCGCGCCTGCGCCACGCCGCGCGCCAACGCCTCTTCGCTCGGCGCCGTGTCCAGCGCGCGCAGCGCGGCGATGGCGACCGCGGCGTTGCGCATCTGCACCGGCGCGCTCAGCGCCGGACGCGGCAATTCGGCCTCGTAACCGACTTCGCGCCAGTTCCAGCGCGCCTCGTCGTCCGCCGCCGGCGCGAAGAAGAAATCGCAGCCCGCGCGCACCGCCGAGGCGCCGATCAGATACGCATGGCGCAGCACGCTCGACGGCGGATCGTCGTCGCCGAGCACCAGCGGCTTGAAGCCGCGGGCGATGCCGGCCTTCTCGAAGCCGATGCTCTCGCGGTCGTCGCCGAGGTAATCCTGGTGATCCAGATCGACCGTGGTGATCACCGCGACATCGGCGTCGACGATGTTGGTCGCGTCCAGGCGTCCGCCGAGGCCGACTTCCAAGATCGCCAGATCCAGCCCGGCGCGCTCGAACAGCCACAGCGCGGCCAGGGTGCCGTACTCGAAATAGGTCAGCGCCACCTCGCCGCGCGCGGCCTCGATGGCCTCGAACGCGGCGACGATGTCGGTATCGGCCGCATCGCGGCCGTCGATGCGGATGCGCTCGTTGTAGGCCAGCAAATGCGGCGAGGTGTACGCACCGACCCGGCGCCCGTCGGCGCGGGCGATGGCCTCGATGAAGGCGACCGTGGAGCCCTTGCCATTGGTGCCGCCGACGGTGATGACCTCGCGGCCGGGGCGGGTCAGGCCCAGGCGCTTGGAGGCTTCGCGGATGCGGTCGAGCCCCATGTCGATGGACTTGGGGTGGATGCGTTCGATGTGGGAGAGCCAGTCGGCGAGGGAGCGGGTTTGCATGGGGGTATTGTCGCCGATCCGGGGGGCTGGCGGGTCGGGCGCAGGGCGATCGGTGCGGGGCTCGCTCAAGTTCAAGTGGCGCGGTGCGGCTTGTCGTTCCGGTGGGAGTCGGAATCCTTTAGCCGTTGCCGTTGCTCTTCGCTTGGACGCATCTGTGCCCGAGGCCCACGTCCCAAAGCCCCGGAGGGCGCGCGCATGGATGCGCGCGTGCGCCGTAGGGGCATGGATGCCCCTTACGGCGCAGCCCCGCGCCGGGTGCTGGACCTAGTGGCTCTTGATTCGAAAACAAGGAAAGCGCCTTTCTTTGGTTACTTTCTTTGGCAAGACAAAGAAAGTAACTCGGCCGCTTGCGGACGAAAGCTTTAAGCGTTTGATCTTCGCTTGTCGTCGTGCGCTCTTGCCAGAGAAAGCGGAAGCAACATCAAAATGGATTCCGGCTTTCGCCGGAATGACGGCGTGTGAGCTGCGCTTCTCGCAGGTGGCGCCCCCACTCCGTCATTCCGGCGAAAGCCGGAACCCATTTTGACTTTGCTGTGGGTTCGCTCTCAACGCAATCACGAGTGAGGACAAGCTCCAATCCAAAGCGTTCCGTCCGCAAGCGGCCGGGTCACTTTCTTTGTCTTGCCAAAGAAAGTAACCAAAGAAAGGCGCTTTCCTTGTTTTCGAATCAAGAGCCACTAAGGCTCAAAGGGGCGCGGGGCCGCGCCATAAGGGTCATCCTGACCCATGGCGCGCGTGCGCATCCATGCGCACGCCCTCCGGGGCTGCGGGGCGTGTGCTTCGGTCGGAGATCCGTCAAGGCGAAGGGCAACGGCAACGGCAAAATGGATTCCGGCTTTCGCCGGAATGACGGGGCGGCAGGTGCGCCGTCGTTGTGTTGTCTCGGTCGCAGCTTGCGCAGCTCCTACAGTCGGATACGAACCGGCCGAAGCCCCTGTAGGAGCTGCGCAAGCTGCGACCGCGACAATGCGATTACGACGAGACTCCCATCGCCACGCCGGAAACGCGGAAGCGGCTCGCCGCCTCCGCGCAAAACTCCAACGCCACGATGCGAACGGAACGATCCGCTCGCCCAGCGCGCCTCACAACGCCCGATGCACCGCCTCCCCGAACAACGCCGTGTGATGGCTGCAATCGTTCAACCGCACCACATCGAGCCGGTCGACGCTATCGCCTTCGAGCAGATTCAACGTCGTCGGCGCCTGCCGGAACGTCCACAGCTTGGCCAGCGGAATGCCGAGGATCTTGCACAGCAGCACCCGGTTGACCGCATCGTGCGCGACCACCAGCAAAGTGTCGTCCTCCTTCAAACCTTCGCAGGCTTTCGCGAACGCGGGCCACGCGCGATCGAGCACGTGCACGATCGATTCGCCGCCGGGCATCAACACCTCATGCGGCGTTTCGCGCCAGGCGCGCAGGCGGTCGCCGTCGCGCTCGCGGATCTCGCTGGCGAGCAGGCCTTCCCACGTGCCGTGCGCGATTTCCATCAGGCCCGGATCGAACTTGAGCATGCTCGCGCGCTCTTCGCCGAGCGCGAGTTCGGCGGTGCGCCGCGCGCGCGACAGCGGCGAGGCCACCGCGCGGGTGATCGGCACTTCGCGCAGGCGCGCGGCGAGCGCGCGCGCCTGGGTTTCGCCGACCGGCGACAGCGCGATGTCTTCCTGCCCCTGGTAGCGGCCTTCGGCGTTCCAGGGGGTTTCTCCGTGACGGGCTAGCAGGATGCGCATGCGCTTACACCTGCGCCAGCGAGAGGATGCCCGGGGTCGCGCGCAGCGCCGCCAGTTGTTCCTCGTTGACCGGACGGTCCACGGTGATCGCCGCGCGCGCCTGACCGTCGCCGGCCGCGCCCAGAGCGAAATTCACGATGTTGACGCCGGCCGCGCCGAGCGTGGTGCCGACCACGCCGATCATGCCGGGGCGGTCCTCGTTGCGCAGCAGCAGCACGTGCGCCTGCGGGTCGAATTCGATTTCCACGCCGTCCAGGCGGACCACGCGCGGGCCGCGGTGCAAGGTCGCTTCGATTTCGCGGGTGCGCTTCTCGCCGACCACGCGCAGCCGCAGCAGGCGGTCGAAACCGTCGCCGTCGCCACCCAGGGTTTCCGAGACCACGAGCCCGCGCGACGCGGCTTCCTGCAACGCGTTGACCGGGGTGACGCGGCCCGACGCGGTGCCGAGCAGCGCCGCCACCAACAAGCGCGACAGCGGCCGGGTGTCGAGCGCTTCGGTGCGCCCGGCGTAGGTGATTTCCAGGCGCGTCGGCGCCGGCACCAGACGCGCGGCGAGACGGCCCAGCGCCGACATCAGCGGCATCCACGGGCCGACTTCGCGCGCGGCTTCGGCGGTCAGCGGCGGCAGGTTGACGCAGCCGGCGACCGCGCCGGTGGCGACGAAGTCGATGATCTGCCGCGCCAGGATCGTGCTGACCGCTTGCTGCGCTTCGCTGGTGGACGCGCCCAAGTGTGGGGTCAAGATCAGCTTCGGATTCGCGCGCAGCGGCGAATCGGCCGGCAGCGGTTCGGTGACGAAGGTGTCGAGCGCGGCGCCGGCGATGTGGCCTTCCTCGATCAGCGTCAGCAACGCGGCCTCGTCGACCAGACCGCCGCGCGCGGCGTTGATGAGGTAAGCGCCCTTCTTCATCGAGCGCATGCTCGCTTCCGACAGCAGGTTGGTCGTTTCCTTGGTGCGTGGGATGTGCAGGGTGACCACGTCGGCCCACGCCAGCAGTTCTTCCAGCGACTTCAGCGGCACGCTGCCCTTGCCGGCGGCGGACGCGGGCAGGAACGGATCGTGCGCGGCCACTTCCATGCCGATGCCCTGCGCCTTGCGCGCGACCGTGCCGCCGATGCGGCCCAGGCCGATCACGCCGAGCTTCTTGCCTTCCAACTCGAAGCCGGTGAGGCCGTTCTTCGGCCATTCGCCGGCCTTCATGCCGGCGTCGGCGCGCGGGATGTGGCGGGCCAGCGCGAACAGCAGCGAGATCGCGTGCTCGGCCGCGGCCAGGGTGTTGCCGTCGGGCGCGTTCATCACCGCGATGCCGCGCTCGGTGGCGGCTTCCACGTCGATGGTGTCGACGCCGGCGCCGGCGCGGCCGATCACGCGCAGCTGCGCGGCGTCGGCCAGCGCTTCGGCCGGGACCTTGGTCGCCGAGCGCACCAGGATCGCGTCCACGCCCTTGAGCGCGGCGGCGAGCGCGGCGGTGTCCTTGATCGGGTCGGAGACGACGACGTCCCAGCCCGCCTCGCGGAACAGGGCCAAACCGTCTTCGTGGATGCCATCGCAGGCCAGTACTTTCATCGTCGCAAGCTCCAGGTCGTGAGGGGATCAGACGAGGAAACGCTTGCGAGCCGGCACTGCGGGAAAGATCGCCTGGGGTGCTCCGGCGCCGCGCGCCCACTTGGGGCCGGGAACCGGGACCGCCTGGGGCGGCGCCGCTCGGGAGCGGCTTTCTGACACGGGTCGGGAGACGGGGCCGGCTGGCATGGGAATCCGCGACTGCCCGGGCAGCCTACGGCAGGCGGCGCGCCGCTGGCAAGCGCCGCGTGCGCGGAGGACGGCCGCGCTTACGCAACCCGGCGCCGACGGCCGCATCGCGCGCACGGTCGTGCGACGGCGCAGCGCGGCGTGCGACGGCACCGCGCGCTGCGATTCGCTGGCGGCCGCAGTGGATGCGACGCCTCCAGGGCAATCGCCGGTTCCGCCCCCCCGCTGTAGGAGCTGCGCAAGCTGCGACCGCGACAATTCAACCGCGACGCAAACAACCGCTCGCCAGCTTGCGCGCGCTCGCGCGAGGCTCCTAAGCTGCCCCGGCGAGCGGCCGCGACGCGGCCGGCGCCGCCGGCGCGACCGCCGGGGACCAGGGACGGGTCCGGCCCGCAGGCTTCGCGCGAACGGCGCGGCCGCGCCGGCCATACTCCGCGGCGTGCGCCGCCGCCCCGCTCTCCTTCGTCTGCGCCGACGCAACGCGCCGGGTTGCGCCCGGCGTTCCCATCGCGATAAGGAGATCGACATGCGCAAGAAAAAACTCGTTCTGATGCTCGGCCTCGGCCTGACCCTGTTCGCCACCGCCGCCTCGGCGGTGTTCGTCGGCCGCGGCGAGTACGCGACGTACTACCGCAACGGCGAATTAGTCGGCGCCGAATCGCGCGACTGCGACAACAACCTGAGCCAATGGGGCGAAGTCACCGACGACTACCAGATGGGCTTTTGGTCCTGCGGGATCTGATCGCGGCGAACCTCCAAGCCGATGGAAACGGCGGGTCGATCCCGCCGTTTCTTTTTCCGCCGCGCGCGTCGGCGCGCCGGCGTCGTCCGGTCCGCTGCGCGGCGCGCCCTTCGCCGCTCGCTCGACCGCGACATCGCGACTCGCGCATTGGCCCTGACGCGACCCGCGAAACCGCGTCGCGGCATTCGACCAATTCCCGATTCCAATCGCCGCGAGCGCCCGCATCGCACGACCCGCGTCACAAAGCAACGATCAGGTGTTTTTTGTCACGTGAGTAAAGCCGGCGCGAAGCCTAGCTTTCCTGGCGCCGGCGATCTGCCGGCGATCCGAAAGAGAGAATCGCCATGCGCAAGAAATTCGCTCTGGGGCTCGGCCTGGCGGCGATCGCCGTCGTCGGCGCCGCGGTAGCCGCGATCGGTCCGACCGGTCCCGGCCAGATCTACACCTATTACGACGACAACGGCGGCGTGGTCGGCCAGTCGTCGATCCATTGCGACGGCACGCCCGAATCGTGGGGCAAGTTCACCAAGAACTACGGCGTCGGCTACTACATCTGCGATCCGGAACCGTAACCGGCGCGGACGCGTCCGGCGTTCGCGCGCGTTGCGACCGCCGGGCGGCATCGTTGGACCGCAACACCGCCGCACCGCAGTAACGATCGAACCGACCCACGCAGCGCTCGACCCGCTCCGACGAGAGCGACGTCATGCGAGCCGCGCACCGCGCGTCGAAGATCCCGTCTGCGTCCGCGCCCTGACGCGCGGACGTCCATCTTCCGCACCGCCACACAGGAGTTCGTCATGCGCAAGTCTTTCGCCCTCGGTCTCGGCCTGACCGCCGCACTGGTCGCCACCGCCGCCCTCGCCCGCCCGCCGGGTCCGGACGAAATCGGCGAGTTCTACTTCTACTACGACGCCGCCGGCAACGTCGTCGGCCAAGCCGAGCTGAGCTGCGACGGCACCTACAGCGAGTCGGGCGTGCGCACCGCCAAGTACAGCAGCGGGCATATGGTTTGCCCGCCGCCGCGCGATTGATGCCGTTGGATTGAGTCGGCCGCGGCGCAGCGCCATGCGCCGCGGTTTTGAAGCGGGAGATAGCGTGTAGAAGTTAGGAGATAGAAAAACAGGCTTTCGCTATCTCCTAACTTCTACACGCTATCTCCCGCTCCAAAGCTTCACCGGCCCGACGCCGGCACGCCCATCTCCGCCAGCAACCGCGGCGCCGGAAACGCCTCCTGCATGATCCAGCGCATATAGCGCTGATCGACCGAGATCGTGCGGGTCGCGGCCGGATCGAACAGCCAGCTCGCGCTCACCGATTCCCAGTTGCTGTCGAAGGCGATGCCGACGAGCTTGCCCTGCCCGTCGAGCACGGGCGAGCCGGAGTTGCCGCCGGTGATGTCGAGGTCGGCGAGGAAGTTCACCGGTACCGATTCCAGACGCTTGTCGGCCAATGCGCCGAAGCGCTTGGCCGCGATCGCGCCGAGCAAGGGCTGCGGCGCGGCGAACGGCGCGGCGCCACTGTTGCGCGCGGCGATTTCCTCGACCCGGGTGAACGGCAGCTGCTTGGCGCCGTTGTCCTTGGTGTAGGCGGTCACGGTGCCGTAGCTCAGCCGCAGCGAGCCGTTGGCGTCGGGATACGCGGCGCGGCCGACGCTCTTGCGGAAGTCCGCCAACGCCTTCAGATACAGCGGCCGCGCGGCCAAGGTTTCGCCGGCGCGGGTGCGGATTTCCTGCTCCATCTGCAGCAAGGTCGGCATCGCCGCGACCGCGAAGCCCAGCGCGCCGTCCTTGAGCGCGTCCTTGCTCTCGAACGAAGCGCGGTCGGCGTTGAGCCAACCGGCGCGCTGCTCGACGCCGAGCATGCGCGACTTGCCGACGCGGTCGAGCGCGCGCTTGATCGCCTTCTCGTCGTCGCCGTCCAGCCATTGGTCGATGGCGGCGACGCGGTGTTCCTTGCCGAGCTTGACGTACTCGCGCAGCCAATAGGTGAGGATCTGCCGGTCCACGCGCACGTCGCTGCGGCGGTCGAACTGCTTGAAGCCGTTCTCGAACGCGGCGCGGTCGCGGTCGTGGAAGCCGTTCTCGCGCTGCGCGTCGGGCTTGGCGCGTTCGATCGCGCCGCGATACAGCTGCGCGGCGTTCCACAGCGCGCCGGTGGCGGCGAGCTGGCCGAGGATCAGGTCGCGGTCGCGCTCGGCGCGCGCCTGATTGCCGAGTTCGACCAGCCGCGCGTGCGCGTCCAGCGCCGCCTGCCCGGCCGCGCCCTTGCCGCGCAGCCATTGCAGCAACTCGTTTTCCTCGTTGCGCTTGAGCTGCGCGGTACCGGCGCGGCGGAAACTTTCGATCTGGCTTTCGTAGTTCTTGGCCGCGCCGAGCCAGCCGCGAACGGTCGCCGCGTACTTGGCCTGGGTCTGCGGGTTCTTGCGGCTTTCGGCCTCGACCAGCGCGGCCAGACGCTTGTAGTGCGCGGCCACGGTCGGATAGGTCCACTCGGCGTTGGCCTGGAAATCGTCGGCCATCGCGTAGCGGTTGGTCAGCGAGGGAAAGCCGGCGAGCACGACGAAATCGCCCGCGCCCAGCGGCTTGTCGGCGATCTTGAGCCAACGCTTGGGCTGATACGGCACGTTGTCGATCGCGTACGGCGCCGGCTTGCCGTCCTTGCCGACGTAAGCGCGGTAGAAAGCGAAATCGCCGGTGTGGCGCGGCCACATCCAGTTGTCGGTTTCGCCGCCGAAATTGCCGATGCCTTCCGGCGGCGCGTAGACCAGGCGCAGATCGCGGATTTCCAGGCTGCGCTGCAGTTCGAAGCGGTTGCCGCCGAAATAGCTGTACAAGCGGCAGCCGTAGCCGGGCGTGCGCTCGCAATCGCTCACCAGTTGTTTTTCCAGCGCGTCCAGCGCGGCCATGCGCGCGGCCGGATCGGCGGCGGCGGCGAGCGCGGACTGCACCTTCGCGGTCACATCCTGGACCGAATCGAGCACGAAGATGCGCGCGTTCGGCCCGGCCGAGACTTCCTCGTTGTTGGTGCCGGTCTTGAAGCCGTCGCGCAGCAGATTGCGCTGGCCGGTGGAGTTCAGCGCGATCGCGCCGAGCGCGCAGTGGTGGTTGGTCAGCAGCAGGCCCTTGGACGAGACGAAGCTCGCCGTGCAGCCGCCCAGCGGCACCACCGCGCCGAGCGGGTCGCCCTTGGGGTCGGCCCATTGCGCCAGTTGCTTGGGCGTCGCGCGCAGGCCGGACTGCTTGAGCGCCGGCGCCAGTTCCGACAGTTGCGAAGGCGTCCACAGGCCTTCCACCGCGCGCGCCGCGCCGTTCCAGGCCAAGCCGCTCAGCAACGTCCCTGTCATCGCCATCGCCTTGGCCAGCGCCGTGTATCGCATCCAAACGTCCTGGGTTTCGCGGGAGGACGAGTCTAGCCTGGAGAAAAGTGTGAAGGCCATTGCCAAAAGAGACATCGACGCATCGAAGCGCTCCGATTAACGCCGCGCTAATTTTTCCAGCGGTGAAAACTAAAATTTTCGTTAGCGCGAACGAGGCGTGGGCTTTGTTCGTGAGCAACGTTGACATCACTGTTTTTTGGCCCCGTCGCGCCACTTCGTGGCGCAACGTCCCGCAAAAAAACAAAACGCCGGCCCGAAGGCCGGCGTTTCGTTCGCAGCGACGCCGCGGCGCTTACTTCTTCTTCGGCGCCACGCCGAGCTCCGCCAGCACCTGCGGCGCCGGGTAGACCTCCTGCATGATCCAGCGCATGTAGCGCTGATCGACCGCGATCATGCGGGTCATGGTCGGATCGAACACCCAGTTCGAGCTCACCGATTCCCAGTTGCCGTCGAAGGCCAGACCGACCAGCTTGCCCTGGCCGTCGAGCACGGGCGAACCGGAGTTGCCGCCGGTGATGTCCAGATCGGACAGGAAATTCACCGGCACCGTCTTCAGGCGCTTGTCTTCCAAACCGCCGTAACGCTTGTCGGCGATGGCTTCCAGCAGCGAATCGGGCGCGTCGAACGGATCCTGGCCGGTGGCCTTGGCCGCGACTTCCTCGAGCTTGGTGAAGGCGGCCTGCTTGGCGCCGTCGAGCTTGGTGTACGGCTTGACGTTGCCGAAGGTGATGCGCAGGGTCGAGTTGGCGTCGGGGTAGACCGCCTGCTTCTGGCTCTTGCGGTAGTCGATCACGCCCTGCAGGTAG
This sequence comes from Lysobacter sp. K5869, assembly GCF_018847975.1. Taxonomy (NCBI): domain Bacteria; kingdom Pseudomonadati; phylum Pseudomonadota; class Gammaproteobacteria; order Lysobacterales; family Lysobacteraceae; genus Lysobacter; species Lysobacter sp. K5869. Next base: position 5,404,141 of record NZ_CP072597.1, read on the forward strand.
GCCGGACGCGCGACCGCGCCCTCGCCCGCGGCGACCTTGGCGTCCTGCTCGATGCGTAGGTTCGCCGGCAGCAGCGCCTGGGCCAGCTGGATCGCCGGATCGCGGCTCTTGTCCAGCGTCGCGCGGTCGGCGTTCAACAGCGCCAGCCGCTCCTTGAGCGCGCCGAGCTTGGTCTTGGCGAGCTTGTCCAGCGCGCGCTTGACCGCCTTCTCGTCGTTGCCGCCGAGCCAACGGTCGAGTTCGGGAATGCGCTCGCCGGCCGGCAGCTTGACGTATTCGCGCAGCCAGTAGGCCTGAAGCTCGCGGTCCATGCGCGGGTCGTAGCGGCGGTCCATCTGCTCCAGCGCGGCCTTGTTCTCGGGCAGATCGCGCTGCTGGTAGCCCTGCTCGCGCTCGGCGTCGGGCTTGGCGCGCTCGACCGCGGCGCGGTACAGCAAGGTCGCGGCGCTGATCGCGCCGCTGCGGCGCAGCTGTCCGTAAACCAGATCGCGCTGACGGTGGCCGACGTTGCGCGCCTGCAGCTCTTCGAGCTTGGCGTGCGCGTCCAGCGCGGTCTTGCCGGCGTCGCCGCGCTTGCGCAGCCACGCCAGCACGGCGGTTTCGTCCGCGTGCTTCTTGGCGCCGGCGTCGATGCGCTTGAAGCCTTCCAGCTGGCCGTCGTAGTTCTTCAGCACGTTCTGCCAGCCGCGCACGGTGCTGGCGTACTTCACCCCGATCTCCGGGTCCTGCTTGGCGGTGCGCTCGACCAGCGCGACCAGATTCTTGTAGTGCTGGGCGATGGTCGGGTAGGTCCAGCTCTGGGTCGCGTCGAATTCACTGGCCAGGGCGTAGCGGTTGGTGCGGCCCGGATAGCCGGCGACCATGACGAAATCGCCCTCGCCCAGCGGCTTGTCGGCGATCTTCAGCCAATGCTTGGGCTGATACGGAACGTTGTCCTTGGCGTACTCGGCCGGCTTGCCGTCCTTGCCGACGTAAGCGCGGTAGAACGAGAAATCGCCGGTGTGGCGCGGCCACATCCAGTTGTCGACTTCGCCGCCGTAGTTGCCGATGCTGCCCGGCGGCGCGTAAACCAGGCGCACGTCCTTGATCTCGATGTTGCGGAACAGGCGGTAGGTGACGCCGCCGAAGAAGCTGTAGATCTCGCAGCTGTAGCCGGCTTCGGCCTCGCACTGCGCGACCAGACGCTTGGACAGCGTCTCGGCGGCCTGGGTGCGCTCGATCGGGCTGGCGGCGCCGTCGATGGCGGCCTTGATCTGCGCGGTCACGTCCTGGATCGAATCCAGCGCGTAGATGCGCGAGGACGGGCCGGCGGAGACTTCCTCGCCGCGGGTCGGCGCGTTGAAGCCGTCGCGCATCAGGTTCTTCTGCGCGGTCGAATTGAGCTGGATCGCGCCGTACGCGCAGTGGTGGTTGGTCACCACCAGGCCCTGGTTCGACACGAAGCTGGCGGTGCAGCCGCCGAGCGAGACCACCGCGCCCATCGGGTCGCCGGTGAGGTTGGCCAGTTGCTTGGGATCGAGCTTGAGGCCGGCCTTCTTCAGCGGCGCGGCGATCTCCGGCAACTGCTGCGGCACCCACATGCCCTCCACCGCCGCGGCCGGAGCCGACAGCCCCATTCCCAGCGTCCCTGCCGCGACGGCGGCGGCCAAAAGCGTGTAGCGCATGCGTATACCCCTGATTCGTAAAGAAAAAGACTATCGAGTTTAACTTGGATGGAGCGTGGCGTGGAGCTGGTGGTTAGCTGCTAGGAGATAGGAGGTAGGAGGTAGGAAAAGCGAAGAGCCGCTATCTCCTAACTCCTATCCGCCATCTCCTGCCTTCACTCCGCCGGCAACTGCATTTCCTTCAACAAATGCGGCGCCGGATACACCTTCGCCAGCAGCCAGCGCAGATAGCGCATATCGACGTGGATCGCGCGCTTGTACCGCGGGTCGAACATCCAGCTGGCGCTGACCGCTTCCCAGTTGCTGTCGAAGTTCAGGCCGATCAACCGGCCGTTGGCGTCGAGCACGGGCGAGCCGGAGTTGCCGCCGGTGGTGTCCAGGTTGGTCAGGAAATCGACGGGTTGGGTCTTGAGCTCGGGATCGGCGGTGCTGCCGAAATCGCCCTTGGCGATGGCGTCGCGCAGAGCTTGCGGCGCGTCGAAGGGATCGGCGCCGGTGTGTTTCTCGACGATGCCCTGCACCGTGGTCAGCGGGCGGTAGCGCACGCCGTCGCGCGGGTCCATCGAGCTGACCGCGCCGAAGCTCACGCGCAAGGTCGAGTTGGCGTCCGGATACACCGCGCGGCCCTGCGACTTGCGGTAGGCGATCAGCGCGCGCATGTAGGCCGGGCGCAAGCGCAGCAGTTCGCCTTCGCGCGCCTTGCCTTCCTCGTCCATGCGCAACACCGCCGGCAGCAGCGCGGCGGCGGCCTTGAGCAGGCTGTCGCCGGAGCCGGCGAGCTTGGCCGCGTCGTCCTGCATCGCGCGCAAGCGCACCGCTTCTTCGCCGAAGCCGGTGCCGGCGTACAGCGCATCGAGCGTGCGCTGCAGCGCGGCGCGGTCTTCGCCGGCGAACACGCGCTCGTACTCGTCGACGCGCTGGCTCTTGGGCAGCGCCTTGTATTGCAGCAACAGTTCCAGCAGCAGCGCCTTCTCCACCTGCGGCGCGTAACGGCGCTGCACTTGCTTGAGGCGGCCGACGATCAAGGTTTCGTCGCGCTGCTGATAGCCGGTTTCGCGCTGCGCGTCGGGCTTGCCGCGTTCGTGCGCCAGACGCTGCACGGTCAAGGCGGCGTTGAGCAACTGCGGCTGGGTGCGGATCGCCGTCAGCAGTTGATCGCGTTCGCGCGTGGCCGCGCCGGCGTCGAGCACTTTCTGCGCGGCATCGATGTCGGCGCGGATCGCGCGCGCGTCGGGCTGCTTGTCGAGCCACGCCAGCATCGCCTTCTCGTCCTCGCCGCGCACCCGCGCCGCGTCGCTGCGGCGCAGGCCGTCGAGCTCGCCCTGGGCGCGCTTGAGCGTGTTCTTGAAGCCCTTGACCTGCGCCGCGTAGCTCACCTGCGCCTCGGGCGAACCGGCCGCGGCCGCGTCGATGGTCTTGATCATGTCGCCGTACAGCGCGACCCGCGAGGGCAACTGCCACTGGATCTGCTGGACGAACTCGGACGCCATGCGATGGCGGTAGGTCGTGCCCGGATAACCGGCGAGCATCGCGTAATCGCCCTCGCGCACCGGCTCTACCGCGATCTGCAGATGGCCCGGCGGCTGATACGGCACGTTGTCGGGCGAGTAGTCGGCCGGCTTGCCGTCCTTGCCGACGTAAGCGCGCAGCAAGGTGAAATCGCCGCTGTGGCGCGGCCAGACGAAGTTGTCGATCTCGCCGCCGTAGTTGCCGATGCTGTCCGGCGGCGCGTACACCAGACGGATGTCGCGCAGTTCGAGCTGGCGGATCAGATAGAAATCGCTGCCGTAGTACATGTTGGCGACGCTGCAGCGATAGCCCGCTTCGCGCTCGCACTCGGCGACCAAGGTCTTGGTCGCGCCGTCCACGGCGTCGAAGTAGGCGCGCCCGCGCTTGCCGCGCGCGTCCTTGAGGATGCGGTCGGTGACCTTGTCGAAGCCGGTGGTCACCAGCACGCGGAAATCCGGATTGGCCGGCAGTTCGGCGGCGCGGTCGGCGGCGACGTAGCCGTCGCGGATCAGGTCGCGTTCGGGCTTGGCGTTGTACTGGATCACGCCGAACGCGACGTGGTGGTTGGTCAGCACCAAACCGTCGCCGGACACGAACGAACCGGTCGCGCCGCCGACCTTCACCACCGCGTTCATCGGCGCCCGGGTCAGTTCGGCCAAGCCGGCCGGGTCGCCCTTGAAGCCGGCCGCGCGCAGCTGGCGGGCGATGTCGGGCAGTTGCGAAGGCATCCACATGCCTTCATCGGCCTGGGCGGCGGTGGCGCACAGCGCCAGGGACAGGGCTAACACACGGGGGCGCATGGTGATTCCGTACGGCGATGAAGCCGCGACGATAGGCCAAGCCGCCCGCCGCGGGCAAACCGGCCGGGGCGGCCGCGGCGCGGCCGGGGCGTATAATTCCGGCTTCTTTCCCGCCCGGCCCGGCCGCGGCCCCTAGGTATCGAATTCCCATGACGCAAACGATGAAGGCACTGGTCAAGCGCGAAGCCGGCAAGGGCATCTGGATGGAAGAGGTGCCGGTGCCGAGCCCGGGTCCGAACGAGGTCCTGGTCAAGCTCGAGAAGACCGCCATTTGCGGCACCGACCTGCACATCTACCTGTGGGACGAGTGGAGCCAGCGCACGATCAAGCCGGGCCTGGTGATCGGCCACGAATTCGTCGGCCGCATCGCCGAACTCGGCCCCGGCGTGACCGGCTACAAGGTCGGCCAGCGCGTCTCGGCCGAAGGCCACATCGTCTGCGGCCACTGCCGCAACTGCCGCGCCGGCCGCCAGCACCTGTGCCCGAACACCACCGGCATCGGCGTCAACCGCGACGGCGCGTTCGCCGAATACATCGTCATGCCGGCCAGCAACCTGTGGCCGATCCCGGACCAGATCCCGAGCGAGCTGGCCGCGTTCTTCGACCCCTACGGCAACGCCGCGCACTGCGCGCTGGAGTTCGACGTGGTCGGCGAGGACGTGCTGATCACCGGCGCCGGCCCGATCGGCATCATCGCCGCGGGCATCTGCAAGCACATCGGCGCGCGCAACGTGGTCGTCACCGACGTCAACGATTTCCGCCTCAAGCTCGCCGCCGACATGGGCGCGACCCGCGTGGTCAACGTCGCCAACCAGTCGCTCAAGGACGTGATGGCCGACCTGCACATGGAAGGCTTCGACGTCGGCCTGGAAATGAGCGGCAACCCGCGCGCGTTCAACGACATGCTCGACTGCATGTACCACGGCGGCAAGATCGCCATGCTCGGCATCATGCCCAAGGGCGCCGGCGCCGACTGGGACAAGATCATCTTCAAGGGCCTGACCCTGCACGGCATCTACGGCCGCAAGATGTACGAGACCTGGTACAAGATGACCCAGCTGGTGCTGTCGGGTTTCCCGCTCGGCAAGGTGCTGACGCATCAGTTGCCGGTGGACGAATTCCAGAAGGGGTTCGATCTGATGGAAGCGGGCAAGGCCGGCAAGGTCGTGCTGAGCTGGAACTGATCGGAGCCGATGCGACGCGTCCGCGTCGCTGAGGATGCGCGAACGAAGCGGCCCGCGGGCCGCTTCTTTCGTTTTCGCGCCGCGTTCGCCGCGGCCGCTGAACGGCCGGCGCCGCAGACCGGCCGGCGCGATGGACTAGAATGGCGGCTTTCCTCTGTCCGGAAACCGCACCGTGTCCGACGCCTCCCTGACCCGCCACTACGCCGACACCCTCGACGAGATCCGCGCCGCCGGCCTGTTCAAGTCCGAGCGCATCATCACCAGCCCGCAGTCGGCCGAAATCGTGCTCGAAGACGGCCGCACGGTGCTGAACTTCTGCGCCAACAACTATCTGGGGCTGGCCGATCACGCGGACATCATCCAGGCGGCCAAGGACGCGCTCGACACCCACGGCTTCGGCATGGCCTCGGTGCGCTTCATCTGCGGCACCCAGGATCTGCACAAGCAGTTGGAAAAGACCATCGCCGATTTCTTCGGCACGCAAGACACGATCCTCTACGCCGCCTGCTTCGACGCCAACGGCGGCTTGTTCGAGCCGCTGCTGGGCGAGAACGACGCGATCATCTCCGACGCGCTCAACCACGCCTCGATCATCGACGGCGTGCGCCTGTGCAAGGCCAAGCGCTTCCGCTACGCCAACTGCGACATGGCCGACCTGGAAAAGCAGCTGCAAGCCGCCGACGCGGCCGGCTGCAAGACCAAGCTGATCACCAGCGACGGCGTGTTCTCGATGGACGGCTTCATCGCCCCGCTCGACGAAATCGTCGCGCTGGCGAAGAAGTACGGCGCGCTCGTCCACATCGACGAATGCCACGCCACCGGCTTCCTCGGCGCGACCGGCCGCGGTTCGGCCGAAGTGAAGGGCGTGCTCGACCGGATCGACATCTTCACCGGCACCCTCGGCAAGGCCATGGGCGGCGCGCTCGGCGGCTTCACCACCGCCAAGAAGGAAGTGATCGAACTGCTGCGCCAGCGTTCGCGCCCTTACCTGTTCTCCAACTCGCTGCCGCCGCACGTGGTCGCCGCGGGCATCAAGGCCTTCGAGATGCTGTCGGCGGCCGGCGAGCTGCGCGAGCGTCTGGCGCAGAACACCGCCTACTTCCGCGAGCGCATGACCGCGGCCGGCTTCGACGTGAAGCCGGGCGTGCATCCGATCAGCCCGGTGATGCTGTACGACGCGCCGCTGGCGCAGAAGTTCGCCGAGCGCCTGCTCGAGGAAGGCATCTACGCGATCGGCTTCTTCTTCCCGGTGGTGCCGCAGGGGCAGGCGCGCATCCGCACCCAGATGTCGGCCGCGCATACCCGCGAGCATCTGGACCGGGCGATCGACGCCTTCATCAAGATCGGCCGCGAACTCGGCGTCATCAAAGCCTGACCGCCGCCATGCCCGCACGGATGCGGCCGCCGCACGCGAATCGGGCCCTGGCGGCCCGGTTCGCCGTTCTCGACGCCGGCGCGGCGCGCTGACATGCGCTCCGCGCTGCGCCGCCGTTTGCTGCAAGCCGCGCGCACCGACGCGCTGGCCTCGCTCGACGGCGACACTTGGCAGACCCGCTGCCTGCACTGCCGCCGCGCCCTCGCCCTGCGCGCCGACGGCGAAGCGCTCGGCGCGACCTCGCTCGAACACGTCGTCCCCAGCGCCTGGTTCGGCCGCCGCGCCGCGGCCGAGCTGTGCGCGCGGGTCGGCGACCACGCCGACGATCCGCGCAACCTCGCCCTCGCCTGCGCGCCGTGCAATCACGGCAAGGGCTGCAGCCACGACGCGCGCGGCCCGGGCGACGCCCGCGCGCGCGAGGTGGTCGCGGCGTTGCTGGATGCGCGCCTGTCGCGTTGGCGCGAGCCGACCGAAGACTGAGCGGCCGACGCTGCGCCAGCGCCGCGCATCGACCGTCGCGACGGGGCCGCGCGCGGCCCCGTCGCCCAGCGCCGATCAGGCTTGGCTCATCGCCTGTTCGAGTTCCTGCATATCGCGCTCGAACATCTGCAATTGCCCGTCGAGCAAGAACCGGGTGATCGCCGACGGCGGCCGCTCCAGCTGCAAGTTCATCAGATAACTGCTCGCCATCTGCATCCGCTTCTGCGCCGAGTCGGCTTCCGCTATTGCCCGCTCCAGCGCCTGCAGATCGCGGTACTGCCCGTTCGCGCGCGAGTCCTTGTGCGCCGACTCCAGCTGCATCAGCTTGTTCGTCAGCATGATCGCGTCGGCGCGCGCGATCGACAACGCGATCTGCGCCTGGCTCGGATTGTTGTCGAGATAGTAATTGGCCATCTGCATGTCCATCTCGAACTTCATCCGCTCGGTGCGGATGGTGCTCAGCAGTTGTTGCGCCACGGCCGGATCGGCCTGCGCGCCCGCGCTGAACAGCAGCGCCGCCAGCAAGGCGAAACCGCGCAACGCGCCGGCGCTGCGACGCAGGCGCGACAGGGCGGTCGTGAATCGGTGGGTCATGGGTTTGCTCCTCGAGAATGAAATCGCCGGGCCCGGCGTCGCGCCGGCCGCGTGGCGACGAAAACAGCCTGCGCGCGGCGCGACTTCGCCGGCGCGGACGAGCGCGCTCAAGCCTGGCTCATCGCCAGCTCAAGCTGATTCAAGTGCGCGTTGAAGGTGATCAGATCGACCTGCAAGCGGGTCTGGAACTCGGGCGAGGTCGGCTGCTGCGCCAACATCTGCAGATCGATCGACAGGAACTGGGTGTCGTTGCCGGCCAATTGAGCGTAGTTAGTGGCCCGCTCCAGCGCGGCGCGGTCGCGGTACAGGCCGCGGTCGAGCGAGTCGCGGTTCTCCTTGACCAGACGCACGAAGTCCATGTTGAGCCTGATCGCCTGCACTTGCGCCGACAGATAGCTGTTCTTGGCCGCCGCGATGTTGCCGCCGGCCGCCTGCTGGCGCGCCAGCTGGAGGTATACGTCGAGCACCTGCCGGTCTTGCCGCATCAGTTGCATGATCTGGCTGGCCACCGCCGGATCGGCCGCGGCTTTGCCGCTGAACGACAGGACTGCGGCGAGCAGCGCCGCGCTCAGCAGCATCAGCAGCGCGCGTGCGCGGCGCAGCGGCGCCGGTCGCGTGGACGCAATGGAAGCGGTCGTTGGGTACGACATGGGATCTCTCCTTGAAAGGGAAATAAGCGAACGGAAAGGCGGCGCGTGCCGCGGCGGCGCGGATCGGGGGATCGGCGCGCGCAGTGCGATCGTTTGCGTCTCCGGCCTGCGTGCGGGGCGGGCCCGGGCCGGCGTGGCACCTCCTTGTTCTCGCGCCGTCTTCCTGTTCGCGCCGGCGGATCGCACACGCCGGCGCCGACGGCGCCCTGCCGAAACTGTAGCCGCGGCCCGAAGCGACGACCGATACCGGAGTCGGATTTCAACGCCGCTGCGCGCGCGGCGGCGGCGCGCGAACGCTAACTGCGTCGGGTTTCTCGCGGCGGCCTGCGCCCGGCGCGCGACGCCTGCGGCGCCGCTTCAGCGCAGCTTGCGCAGATCGTCTTCGTCCAGCGCGCGCCATTGGCCCTTGGGCAGTTCGCCCAAGGCCAGTTCGCCGATGGCGACCCGCACCAGCCGCAGCGTGTCCAGCCCGAACGCGGCGAGCAATCGACGGATCTGCCGGTTGCGGCCTTCGTCGAGCACGATCTCCAGCCACGCGTTCTTCTCGCCGCTGCGCAGCAGCCGCGCCGACTTGGCGCGCAGCCACTCGCCCTCGTCGTCCACGCCCGCTTCCAGCGCGCGCAGTTGCGTGTCGTCGGGAATCGCGTCGATCTGCACGCGATAGGTCTTGTCCGGACCGCGCTCGGGATCGGTGATGCCCGCGGCCCACTGCGGGTCGTTGCAGAACAGCAGCAGGCCTTCGCTGGCCTTGTCCAGACGGCCGACCGGCGCCAGCCACGGCAGCGGCGCGCCGTCGAGCGTGGCGCCGTCGAGGCAGCGGTAGACGGTGTCGCGGCCGCGTTCGTCGCTGGCGGTGGTGACCAGCCCGCGCGGCTTGTTGAGCATCAGATAGACCCGGCGCGGCGCGGCGCCGAGTTCGCCGCCGTCGACCAGGATGCGCTGGCGCCCCTGCACGATGGGAAATTCCGGGTCGCGCACCACCCGCCCGTCGACCGACACGCGCCCGGCCGCGATCCAGCGCGCGGCCTCGGTGCGCGAGCACACGCCCTGTTTGGACAGCACGCGGGCGAGGCCGTGTCGGGGCGGTTTTTTATTCAAGGCGGTTCGCGGCGGAAAGTGAGGGGACGCGCGGCATTATCGCAATCGGCGCGGCCCGGCGCGAAGCGCGGCGGCGCGCGGAGTTTCTGCGCCGCGCTGCGTTTTTCGCGGCCAGGGCTCCGATTCCGCTGGGTTTGTTTCGGTCGCGCGGATCCGAAACAAACCCGTCGCGAAACCGAAGTCCCGCCACGGCGAATATTCCGCGCGCGTTCGCGCTGGATTCGCGCTGGATTCGCCGGGCCCGAAAACGAAACGGCCGCGGGCGAACCCGCGGCCGTCGGAAACCTCGCGCGAGCGCGGCTTACTTCTTTTTCTTGCCGTCCTCGGCCTTGGCCGGCCCGGCCTCGGCGACCGGAGCGGGCGCCGGCGCGGCGGCGCCCGGCGCGCCCTTGGCCACGCGCACGCCCTTGGCCTTCATCCAGGCGGCGAATTCGTCGGCGGTCATGCGCTTGCCGCCCTGGCTCATGTCGAAGCGCCAGGGGGTGTTGTCGAACTGGGTCTGCGGCTTGTACGCGGCCGGATCGTTGGCCGAGGGCATGCCGGTCGAGGCCGGGGTGGCCTTGGCCACGGTGCAGGCGTCGAGCTTCATGCGCAGCAGCACCTGATCGACCGACAGCGCTTCGTCCAGCGCCTGCGACAGCACGCCGGTCGGCGCACCGAGCTGATGCGAGGGGGCGACGAGTTCCGGCGCCACCGGCGCGATCAAGGTCGGCTGCACCGGCTGCGCGCGCGAGGCGGTCAGCGCGGCGCAGTTGGCGGCGCCGGTTTGCGCCTGCGCGGACGCCGCGACCAGGACCAACAACAGAGGGGACGTGGCGGCAAGCAGTCGGCGCATGGGGCTCTCTCCAGTTCGGCGCGGGACGATTCCGGCGCGGTGCGCGGCATCGTCGGTGCGCGCCAGTGTAGGCGGCCGTGCCGGATCGGACAACCCGCAAAATCAGTCGCTTATCGCTCTTTCTTATGAACGGGCGGAACTGCGGCGCGCAAGCGGCGGACGCGGCGAGGACGACCGTCTGTCGCTTATTGGGGGCGAGGGAGAAACTTCGGTGCGGGGCGAGGTTTGGCAGCGCATGGCTACGCGCCGTCGATACGCCGACGCGATAGGGATCGGACGCCTCGGCGCTTTTCTTCGATTGTCCGCCTGTCGCACGCGCCTGAGGTCGAGCACGCTAGATCGCGCGAGCGCCTCTCTCCGACCGAGTGATTCGCCCTGCAGCGAACGCCGTTACGGACGAGCCCGATCGCGGGTCATTGCTTGGACACGCGACGAAGATGATGTGCAGGTCGGGAGCGGCGCCGGCACTGCGCGCGTTCTCCCGCGCGCCTCAAGCGCAAGCGAGGCCGCTGAGTCGCACCGCGGCATAGGACGTCGGCCGCCAGTCGAGCGTGCAGGACCGACGGTTTTGAGCGAGCGGCGCGCCCCTGACCGTCGGCGCGCCGATGCGCGCGCGAACCGAAACCGCCGAGACGGCCGCACCCGACCCGACCCGCAAACAAAAAAGAAGCCCGGCACGAGGCCGGGCTTCTTCGGTATCGCTACGCGAGCCGCGAACGGCGCGCGCTTGCCGCTTAGTTCTGAGCGTTCAGCTCGGTACGGCGATTCTTCTCGCTCTTGCAGCCCGGCAGCGTCTGCGCGGTCTGCTCCAGCGGACGGCTCTCGCCGTAGCCGACCGGACCCGCCAGGCGACCGGCGTCGACGCCGTTGCTGGTCAGGAAGTCGTACACGGCCTTGGCGCGGCGCTCGGACAGCTTCTGGTTGTACGCATCCTTACCGCACAGGTCGGTGTGACCGGCGACTTCGACGCGCAGGCTCGGGTTGCGCTTCAGGATCTCGGCGGCCTCGTTGAGGATGGCCACGGCGTCCGGACGCAGGGTCGCCTTGTCGAAATCGAAGTTCACGCCCTTCAGGTCGATCGAGACCGGAACCGGGCAGCCGTCCGGACCGATGGTCTGGCCAGCCTGCGAGTTCGGGCACTTGTCGTCGCAGTTGTTCACGCCGTCGCCGTCGTCGTCCTTATCGGCGCAGCCCGGCTCCACGACCGGAGCCGGAGCCACAGCGGCGACGGGTTCCGGACCCAGCGGGACCACGATGCCGACCGAAGCCAGCACGTCGCCGAACCAGTCTTCCTTCGAAGCGTTGACGCTCTGGTCGTCGAAGTCGGCGCGGTACGCCAGCTCGGTGCGGATGCCGACGCGGCCCAGGTCGCCCTGGATACCGACGCCGACCTTGGCGGCGAAGTTGCCGTCCTTACGCTTGGCCGGCGACAGCGGCGACGGAATGAAGTATTCCTCTTCCGAACGCTGGTAGCCGATGCCCGCCAGGATGTACGGGTTCCAGTTGCGGCCGTCGGTCACGAAGTGGCGGCGCAGGTCCAGCGAGATGCCGTACTGGCTCCAGTTGGCGTCCTGGTTGGCGTCGAACTTCGGGTTCTGATAGTTCAGTTCGCCGTCGAGCGACCAGTTCTTATTGAGGAACTTGCCCAGGCCGATCGCGCCGAACGGAGCGTTGCGGGTGCCGCGGTCGTTGTCCTGGATGTTCATGCCGGCAGCGCCGGTCAGGTACCAGCGGTCATCGAAATCCTGCGCGCTGGCCACCTGCGAGAAAGCCAAGCCCGCCAGCAAAGCGGTGCTCAACATACGGATCTTCATTTGTAACTCCTTCAGATCGATCGGAACGGGGGGTAGATCGGGACTGTGTGATCGGGACAGTCTTATGCGGCGCTGACTCTAGTGCAGAGACACTTTCAGCACCGGCACGAGCCGAGCGCCGCGGTCACTGGCGGGGGATCATACACTGTCAAGAAGTTTGTTAATACCACTTAACGTAGTGCGGACGGGCAAGAACAGGTTCGTTAGTTAACGCTTCCACGCTTTTTGTGCGCACATCGGGACAGTTGGCCCGACGAACGGTCGAATATGGCGAGGAATCTGCGCACCAGTTCCGAATTCCCGAATGCTCCTCACGCGAGTGCCGCATAAGAAAACCACACACAAAAAGGAAGCCCGGCACGTGGGCCGGGCTTCCCGGTATCGCAAGCCTCGGGCCCGCGGGCCCAAGGCAGCCGCTGCGTCCGATTAGTTCTGGACGTTGAGCTCGGTGCGGCGGTTCTTCTCGCTCTTGCAGCCCGGCAGCGTCTGCGGGGTCTGCTCCAGCGGACGGCTTTCGCCGTAGCCGATCGGGCCCTGCAAGCGGCCGGCATCGACGCCGTTGCTGGTCAGGTAGTCGTAAGCGGCCTTGGCGCGGCGCTCGGACAGCTTCTGGTTGTAAGCGTCCTTACCGCACAGGTCGGTGTGACCGGCGACTTCGACCTTCAGCTCGGGGTAGCGCTTCAGGATTTCGGTGGCCTCGTTGAGGATGGCGATCGCATCCGGACGCAGCGTGGCCTTGTCGAAATCGAAGTTCACGCCCTTGAGGTCGATGGTGACCGGAACCGGGCAGCCGTCCGGACCGATGGTCTGGCCAGCCTGCGAGTTCGGGCACTTGTCGTCGCAGTTGTTCACGCCGTCGCCGTCGTCGTCCTTATCCGCGCAACCCGGCTGCACCGGCGGCGGAGCGACGACCGGAGCGGCCGGTTCCGGACCCAGCGGCACCACGATGCCGACCGAGGCGAGCACGTCGCCGAACCAGTCTTCCTTCGAAGCGTTGACGCTGCTGTCGTCGAAGTCGGCGCGGTACGCGAGTTCGGTGCGGATGCCGACGCGGCCCAGGTCGCCCTGGATGCCGACGCCGACCTTGGCGGCGAAGTTGCCGTCCTTACGCTTGGCCGGCGACAGCGGCGACGGAATGAAGTACTCCTCTTCCGAACGCTGGTAGCCGATGCCGGCGAGGATGTACGGGTTCCAGTTGCGGCCGTCGGTCACGAAGTGGCGGCGCAGGTCCAGCGAGATGCCGTACTGGCTCCAGTTGGCGTCCTGGTTGGCGTCGAACTTCGGGTTCTGATAGTTCAGTTCGCCGTCGAGCGACCAGTTCTTATTGAGGAACTTGCCCAGGCCGATCGCGCCGAACGGAGCGTTGCGGGTGCCGCGGTCGTTGTCCTGGATGTTCATGCCGGCAGCGCCGGTGAGGTACCAGCGGTCGTCGAAGTCCTGGGCGCTGGCCACTTGGGCGAGGCTCAGGCCACCCAGCAGGGCGGCGCAGAGGAGTTTCTTATTCATGTTGTAGCTCCTGGTTCTTAATAAATGGAAACCGCGTCTGCGAGGTTTCTACCGTTCAGGACGGCCGCCTGGACGACGCCGACCCGCGCAGGGTAGGTTTGCCAACGTGAAAGCGGTGTTAACAACCGTCTAACATTCGAGCCGGTTCCATGAATTATGGGATCCGGTCGCAATTCGTTCAGCTTGGAAGCTGCCGTTCCGTTCAGCCGGAACTGCACTTCTGGAGTGCGAATCCGCACGCGCGGATTCGCACCCGATGCGCTTATCAGCGCACGAACAGGCCCATGAACTCCGTCACCGGCAGCGCTTCGAGCTCGGCCGGGTTGTTGGCCAGGGCCAGCAGGCGGTCGGCCTGGGCGGCCGGCAGCTTGGCGCGGATGGCGGCTTCGAACTTGGCCATCAGCACCGGGATGCCCTCGGCGCGGCGCTTGCGGTGGCCGATCGGGAAGTCGATGGAGACCTTGTCGGTGGACGTGCCGTCCTTGAAGAACACCTGCACCGAGTTGCCGATGTAGCGCTTGTCGGGGTCGAAGTAGTCCTTGGTGAACTGCTCGTTCTCCTTGACCGTCATCTTGTCGCGCAGGGCGTCGATACGCGGGTCGCTTGCGACGGCGTCGACGTAATCGTCCGCGGTCAGGCGGCCGAAGATCAGCGGCACGGCGACCATGTACTGCAGGCAGTGGTCGCGGTCGGCGTAGTTGGCCAGCGGGCCGGTCTTGTCGATGATGCGCACACCGGCTTCCTGGGTCTCCAGCTCGACGCGCTCGATCTGGTCGAGCTTGTCCTTGACCTGATCGTGCAGCTGCATCGCGCACTCGACCGCGGTCTGGGCGTGGAACTCGGCCGGGAAGGAGATCTTGAACAGCACGTTCTCCATCACGTAGCTGCCGAACGGACGCTCGAACTCGAACTGCTTGCCCTTGAAGGCGATGTCGTAGAAGCCCCAGGTCTTGACCGACAGCGCGCTCGGGTAGCCGACCACGCCCTTGTTGGCGTTGAGCGCGTGGGTGACGGCGCGGCGGCAGGCGTCGCCGGCGGCCCAGCTCTTGCGCGGGCCGGTGTTCGGCGCGTGACGGTAGGTGCGCAGCACGCCGTTGTCGATCCAGGAGTGCGAGACGGCGGTGATGATCTCTTCCTTGGCGCCGCCGAGCATCTGCGTGGTCACCGCGGTCGAAGCCAGACGGACCAGGATCACGTGATCGAGGCCGACCCGGTTGAACGAGTTCTTGAGCGCGTAGCCGCCCTGGATTTCGTGGGCCTTGATCGCGTGGCCGAGCACGTCGCGCACGGTCATGGCCTTGCCGCCTTCGGCCTCGGCCTTGCGGCCCAGGTAGTCGGCGACGCCGAGGATGGCGCCGAGGTTGTCGGACGGGTGGCCCCATTCGGCGGCCAGCCAGGTGTCGTTGAAGTCGAGCCAGCGGATCTGCACGCCGATGTTGTAGGCGGCCTGGACCGGGTCGAGTTCGTAGGAGGTGAACGGCACGCGCGCGCCGCCCTTCATCTCGCCGCCCGGCACCAGCGGGCCGAGGTGCTTGAGGCATTCCTTATGGTCCATCGCCAGCGCCGCGCAGGCCAGCGAGTCGAGCAGCATGTAGCGCGCGGTGTCGTAAGCCTCTTTCGAGTCGATCTTGTAATCGGCGACGTAGTCGGCGATGTCGACCATCGGCTTGTCGGGGTCGGGGCGGACGGTCGAACGGATGTCGAAGTGGCTCATGGGGCGAAAGGCCTGCGGTGAGAGAGCCCGCTATTTTGCCAGAGCGCGGCGGCGCGGCGGATCGCACGCGTACGGATACGGCCGCGAGCCCGACATCGCATCAACAATCGACCATCATCGGCACGATTGCCGACAACGACGGAACGATCAGGCGCGACCGCGCGGCTTGGAAATCGCCCGAGCGAGGATCACCCTTGCCGCATGGACATCCCCACCCGCTTGCCGACCCTGTTCCTTTCGCACGGCTCGCCGATGCTGGCGCTGGAGGACTCGCCCGCCGGGCGCTTCCTCGACCAACTGGGCCAGCAACTGCCGTGGCCGCGCGCGATCGTGATCGCCTCGGCCCACTTCATGACCGACCGGCCGATGGTCGGCGGCCACGTGCGCCCGCACACCGTGCACGACTTCGGCGGCTTTCCGCAGCCGCTCTACCAGATCCAGTACCCCGCCCCGGGCCAGCCGCGGCTGGCCGAGGAAGTGACCGCGCGGCTGGCCGACGCCGGCTTGAACCCGAAGCTGCGCGACAACCACGGCCTCGACCACGGCGTGTGGGTGCCGCTGCGGCGCATGTACCCGCAGGCCGACATCCCGGTGGTGCCGCTGTCGGTGCTGCCCTACGGCACCGCCGCGCAGCACTACGCCGTCGGCCAAGCCTTGGCGGCGTTGCGCGACGAAGGCGTGCTGGTGATCGGCTCGGGCGGTTTCGTCCACAACCTCGGCGACCTGGACTGGGGCCAACGCGACGCGCCGATGCCGCCGTGGGCCGCGGAGTTCGCCGCGTGGATGCACGAGAAACTCGCCGCGGGCGACCGCGAGGCCTTGCTCGACTGGGAAGCGCGCGCGCCGCATGCGCGGCACGCGCATCCCACGGTCGAACACCTGATGCCGCTGTTCGTGGCGCTGGGCGCGGCGGGCGCCGAGCCGACCGCGCGGACGATCCATCGTTCGCATGAGATGGGGTCGTTGGCGTTGGATGCGTTCGCGTTCGATTGATGCGCGTGCGGGCGGTCCGCGCATCGGTCGGCTGCCGATAGGCGCGTTGGCGGCGGGCGCGCCGTTGCGCGATGCATCCTCGCAGCGGCATTCGCCGCGAAACATCGGCGGCCCGCTGTAGGAGCTGCGTAAGCTGCGACCAACCGCAGCGACGTCGCTCCGCCGAATTTTCCCGAAGCTCCGCAACTTCGGTACGTCGTTCCGGTTAAAGCCGAAATCCGTTAGCCGTCGCTGTTGCCCTTTGCCTTTTGACGCATCCTCACCCGAAGCACACGCCCCGTAGCACCGAAGGGCGATCGCAAAGGACGAACCCTTGGGATTTCGGCCGTGGCGGGGGTTTCGCCGTAAGCGCGATGTCGCGGTCGCAGCTTGCGCAGCTCCTACAGGGGCTCCGGCCGGTTTCGTTTCCGACTGTAGGAGCTGCGCAAGCTGCGACTGCGCCACCGCAATGACGACGCCCCCACCTACCCGTCATTCCGGCGAAAGCCGGAATCCATTTTGCCGTTGCCCTTCGCTTTGACGGATCTCCGACCCAAGCCCACGCCCCGCAGCCCCGAAGGGCGTGCGCATGGATGCGCACGCGCGCCATGGGTCAGGATGACCCTTATGGCGCGGCCCCGCGCCGCCATGAGCCCTAGTGGCTCTTGATTCGAAAACAAGGAAAGCGCCTTTCTTTGGTTACTTTCTTTGGCAAGACAAAGAAAGTGACCCGGCCGCTTGCGGACGGAACGCTTTGGATTGTCGCTTGTCGTCACTCGTTGTTGCGTTGAGAGCGAACCCACAGCAAAGTCAAAATGGGTTCCGGCTTTCGCCGGAATGACGGTGGGTGGGGTGTTCCGCCACGTGCGAGAAACGCAGCTCACACTCCGTCATTCCGGCGAAAGCCGGAATCCATTTTGATGTTGCTTCCGCTTTCTCTGGCAAGAGACGCACGACGACAAGCGAAGATCAAACGCTTAAAGCTTTCGTCCGCAAGCGGCCGAGTTACTTTCTTTGTCTTGCCAAAGAAAGTAACCAAAGAAAGGCGCTTTCCCTGTTTTCGAATCAAGAGCCACTAGGTCCAGCACCCGGCGCGGGGCTGCGCCGTAAGGGGCATCCATGCCCCTACGGCGCACGCGCGCATCCATGCGCGCGCCCTCCGGGGCTTTGGGACGTGGGCCTCGGGCGGGGATACGTCCAAGCGAAGAACAACAGCAGCGTCAACAGCAACAACGGGAGCGGCAGCGGCTAACGGCTAACGGCTAACGGCTAACGGCTAGCGGACTACGACTCTCGCCAGAACAACGAGGCAACGGAAGTTGCGGCGTCGTTGCACCGGCGCGGTCGCAGCTTGCGCAGTTCCTACAGGGACAACCGAAGCGACGCCGTCGTTGTGGCGGCGCGGTCGCGGCTTACGCCGCTCCTACAGGCGTGCAGGAACGCTCACGCGTGCCGCTCCCACGGCGGCACGTCGCCGAACGATTCGGCGACGAAATCGACGAAGGCGCGCACCCGCAACGGCACGTAACGCCGCTGCGGCATCACCGCGTGGATCGCGGTATCCGGCAATCGGTGCTGCGGCAACACCTGCACCAGCCGCCCCGCGCGCAAGTCTTCGTGCACGTGCCAGACCGAGAAATGCGCGATCCCCAACCCCGCCAACGCCGCATCGCGCAGCACTTCGCCGAAGTTGCTCTCCAAACGCCCGTTGACCCGCACCACGGTCTCGCGCCCGGCGGCGTCGAGCATGCGCCAGTCCTCGATCCGCCTCTGCGCGCCGACCAGCAGCAGACATTCGTGTTCGGTCAGATCCTGCGGCACCCGCGGCGCGGTGCGGCGGCGCAGGTACTCGGGCGAACAGGCCAGCACGCGGCGGTTGTCGGCGAGCTTGCTCGCGACCAAGCTCGAGTCGCTCAAGGCGCCGATGCGGATCGCCAAGTCCATGCCCGAGGCGATCAGGTCCAGGTTCTCGTCGCTCAGGTTCACGCTCAGCCGCACCAGCGGGTAGCGGCGCTGGAACTCGGGCAGCAGCGGCGAGAGGTACATGCGGCCGAACGAGGCCGAGGTGGTCACGCGCACCAGGCCGGCCGGCTCGCTGCCGGCGCGGCGCAGGTCGTCGGTCAGGCCTTCGAGTTCCTCGATCAGGGCGCGGCCGCGGTCGGCCAGGGCCTGGCCCTCGGCGGTGGCGTGCAGTTGGCGCGTGGTCCGGTGCAGCAGGCGCACGCCCAGGTCGCGCTCCAGGCGCTTGAGCCGCTGGCTGGCCACCGCCACTGACAGGTCCAGGCTGCGCGCGGCGGCGCTGATCGAGCCCAGGTCCAGGACCCGCAGGAACAGGTTCAGGTCGGCGATCCGGTCCACGGGATTTTCAATTTTTGGTTAAGAGTGATTCGCCATCCTGCCGGTTTTTCCACAAGATGCAACGACCCAGACTGCCGCATCCCTCTCCTCCCGGATGCGTCCCATGCACGCCCCCTCCTCTTCCGCCGCCGTCGCCGCGCCCGCCGCGCCCGCCGCGGGCGGCCGCGCGCGCCTGCCGGTAGCGCTGTACGCGCTGACCGTCGGCGCGTTCGGCATCGGCACCACCGAGTTCGTCATCATGGGCCTGCTGCTGCAGGTCGCCGCCGATCTGCAGGTCGGGCTGGCCGCGGCCGGGCTGCTGATCTCCGGCTACGCGCTGGGCGTGTTCGTCGGCGCGCCGGTGCTCACCGTCGCCACCGGGCGGATGCCGCGCAAGGCGGTGCTGGTCGCGCTGATGCTGATCTTCACCCTCGGCAACATCGTCTGCGCGATCGCGCCGAACTACGAAGTGCTGATGATCGCGCGCGTCATCACCTCGCTCGCCCACGGCACCTTCTTCGGCGTCGGCGCGGTGGTCGCGACCGGCTTGGTGCCGGAAGACCGTAAGGCGTCGGCGATCTCGATCATGTTCACCGGCCTGACGGTCGCCACCCTGCTCGGCGTGCCGGCCGGCGCGTGGCTGGGCCTGCACTTCGGCTGGCGTTCGACGTTCTGGGCGGTCGCGGTAATCGGCGTGATCGCGACGCTGGTGATCGCCACGCTGGTGCCGAAGGACCGCAGCAAGCCCGAACCGGTAGCGCTGCGCCGCGAAGTGCGCGCGGTGCTGCATCCGCAAGTGTTGCTCGGCTTGCTGATGACCGTGCTCGGCTTCGCCGGCGTGTTCACCGTCTACACCTTCATCCAGCCGATCCTCACCACCCTCAGCGGCTTCGGTGAAGCAGCAGTGTCGCCGATCCTGCTGGTGTTCGGCGGCGGCATGATCCTGGGCAATCTGATCGGCGGACGTTTGGCCGACAAGCGCTTGGCGCCGGCCTTGATCGGCACGCTGGTCGCGTTGGCGCTGGTGCTGGGCGTGATGACATTCGCGCTGCACAACCGAGTCGCGACGGTCGCCTTCGTCGGCTTGCTCGGCGTGGCCGCGTTCGCGACGGTGCCGCCGCTGCAGTTGTGGGTGTTGCAGAAGACCGACGCGGCCGGGCAGAACCTCGCCTCCAGCCTCAACATCGGCGCGTTCAACCTCGGCAATGCGCTGGGCGCGTGGCTCGGCGGCGCGGTGATCGAGCACGGGCCGGGGCTCGGCGCGGTGACCTGGGTCGCGGCGTTGGTGACGGTGTCGGGCTTGGCGCTGGCCTTGGTGGCGGCGAAGTTGGATGCGAACGGGCGGGCCGTGGACGATGCGCCGCGCAGTACGGGGCGGGCCGCCGCGGCTTGCGCGAATTGATCCCAAGCGCCCGACGAGCGAAGGCGCCGAATGCTCGGCTTCGCCGAAATAAGAGCGCAGCCGCGTTCGCCGGAACCACGGCAAGAAGCGACGAAAACCGCTGCGACGCAAGCAGCGCTCAGCGGAACACCCCGACCGTCGTCCCCGCGAACGCGGGGATCCAGGGCTTCATCGCGACATGACTCTCGAACTTCCGAACGCCCGCCGTAACCGAAGCGAAGACGAAACCCGCCGTCGCCCCAACGACGGCGGCACCGACTCAAACGTTCTCCGGCACCGCCTCGAACCCCGGCAACCCCGGCACCTCGCGCGCGAGGAAATCCACGAACGCCCGCGTCCGCGCCGGCAGATGCCGCCGCGCCGGATACGCCACGTACGCATCGTGCGAAGCCGCGCGCCACTGCGGCAAGACCCAGCTCAACCGGCCTGCATCGATCAGATCCTGGACCAACCACGCCGGCGCCAAACCGATGCCCGCGCCCAAGGCGAAGCTTTCGCGGATCGCCAGCGAATTGTTGATCCGATACCGTCCGTTCGCCGCGAGCGACAGCGTGCGCCCGTCCGGCCCGGTCAGTTCCAAGGCTTCGCTGGCGCCCGCGTAACGCAGGTAGTTGTGCGCGGCGACATCCGCCGGTTCGCGCAACGGCGGATGCGCGCGCAGGTACTCGACCGAGGCGACCAAGCCGCGCGGCGAAGCGGCCACGCGCCGCGCCACCAGATTCGGCGGCAAGCTGGCGCCGAGCCGCAGCGCCACGTCCATGCCCTCCTCGACCAGATCGATGTAGCGGTCGTTGAGGATCAGCTCGATCTCGACCTGCGGATGCAAGGCCAGGAACGCCTGCGCCAACCGGTTGAGATGCAGCACGCCCAGGCTCACCGACGCCGCCACGCGCAGCAGCCCCGCCGGGGTCTGGCTGAGCCCGCGCGCGTCGTCGACCGCCTCGCCGTATTCCTCCAGCACCCGCCGCGCGCGTTCGTAAAAGCGCCGGCCCTGTTCGGTCGGCGCCAGATGAGTGGTGCTGCGCTGGAGCAAGCGCACGCCGAGTTCGCGTTCCAGCGCGGCGACCTGCTTGCTCACCGTCGGCTGGGTGGTGCGCAACTCGCGCGCCGCCGCCGACAGGCTGCCCAGCTCGACCGCGCGCACGAAGGTCCGCATGCCGCGAAGCGTGTCCATCGGGGTCTCCCGCTCTTCATTCCGGTTTGGAATGAATCCTATGCGATCGCGCCGGCTACTGCGCCATTTCGGAAGAGCCTAACGTGCCTCGCGTCGAATCCCCGACGCCTCAACGGTTCCCGCCCATGAACGCTCCGCTTCCGCGCCAAGCCCTCGCCGCCGCCGCGCTCGCCCTGTCCCTGCTCGCCCCCGCCCGCGCCGCCGAGCCGGCGCGCTGGGTCGGCACCTGGACCGCCAGCCCGCAAGCCACCTGGGGCGCCGGTTTCGTTCTGCCCAACAACGCGCCGGACCGGGTGCGCGACCAGACCATCCGCCAAGTCGCGCGCATCAGCGTCGGTGGCCAGCGCGTGCGCATCGCGCTGTCGAACGCCTACGGCCGCGAGCCGGTGACCATCGGCGCGGCGCGCATCGCCCGCAGCCTCGGCGCCGATCGCACCGACGCCGGCAGCGACCGCGCGCTGACCTTCGGCGGCCGCGCCTCGGTGGTGCTGTTGCCGGGCGCGCCGGTGCTCAGCGATCCGGTCGAACTCAGCGCGCCGGCGCTGGCCGAACTCGCGGTCAGCCTGTACCTGCCGCAAGACACCGCGCTGCGCAGCTTCCACTGGGAAGGATCGCAAGACGCCTACCTCGCCCGCGGCGACCGCGCCGCGCAGCCCGTGCTGGACGGCGCCGAAAAGATCTCCAGCCGTCCGTACTTGAGCGGCGTCTACGTCGAATCCGCGCGCCCCACCCGCACCGTCGTCGCGTTCGGCGATTCGATCACCGACGGCGCCGCGTCCACGCCGAACCGCAACCAGCGCTGGCCGGATTTCCTCGCCCAGCGTCTGGCCGAGCGCGACATCGCCGTGCTCAACGCCGGCATCTCCGGCGCGCAGGTGTTGAACGACGGCATGGGCGTCAGCGCGCTGGCGCGGTTCGAGCGCGACGTGCTGGCCCAGCGCCCGGATACCGTGGTGCTGCTGATGGGCATCAACGACATCGGCTGGCCCGGCAGCAGCTTCGAGCCGACCCGCGAAGCGATGAACGCGCAACGCCTGATCGACGGCTACCGCCAGTTGATCGCGCGCGCCCGCCAGGCCGGCGTGCGCATCGTCGGCGCCACGCTCACCCCGTTCGAGGATGCGCTGTCCGATGCGCCGGTCAAGCATTACTTCAACGCCGACAAGGAAAAGGTCCGCCAGCAGGTCAATCGCTGGATCCGCACCAGCGGCGAATTCGACGCCGTCGCCGATTTCGACGCGCGGCTGCGCGACCCCAAGCACCCCGCGCGGATGCAGGCCGCTTTCGATTCCGGCGACCGCCTGCATCCGGGCGACGCAGGGTATCGCGCGATGGCCGATTCGCTGGATGAGGCGGTCCTGTTTGGGGCGCGCTGAACGAGTTTGAAGCAAGGAACGTAGCGAAGAGGAACGAGGAACGAGTAAAACCGGGCGCGCCACGCGTTTCTCGTTTCTCTCCACTCGTTCCTACGCCCCATCCCCCCACAATCCGGTTTCGCCCCGACGAAGCCGCTCCCACACCCCACGCTCCCGGAGTCCGCAATGAAAGCCGTAGCCCTCACCCGTTACCTGCCCATCGACGATCCGCAGTCGCTGACCGACGTCGAACTGCCCGCGCCCGTCGCCGGCGGCCACGATCTGCTGGTGCGGGTCGAGGCGATCTCGGTCAATCCCGTCGACACCAAGGTGCGCTCGCCCAAGCCGCAGGTCGAAACGCAGCCGCGCGTGCTCGGCTACGACGCCGCCGGCACGGTCGAGGCCGTCGGCGAGAACGTCGCCCGCTTCAAGGTCGGCGACAAGGTCTATTACTCGGGCGACATCACCCGCCCGGGCAGCAACAGCGAACTGCAGTTGGTCGACGAACGCATCGTCGGCGCGGCGCCGACATCGCTCAGCGCCGCGCAGGCCGCGGCGCTGCCGCTGACCGCGATCACCGCGTGGGAGTTGCTGTTCCAGCGCATGCCGTTCGACAGCGAGAACGGCGGGCGCGGCAACAAGCTGCTGGTGATCGCCGGCGCCGGCGGCGTGGGCTCGATCGCGATCCAGATCGCCAAGCGCGCGGGCTTCGAGGTGATCGCCACCGCCTCGCGCCCGGAAACCGTCGAGTGGTGCCGCAAGATGGGCGCCGACCACGTGATCGATCATCGCCAGCCGCTGACGCCGCAGCTCAAGGCGCTGGGCATCGAACAAGTCGAAGCGGCGATCAACCTCGCCGACACCGACCGTTACTGGACCGAACTGGGCGAACTGCTGGCGCCGCAGGGCAGCGTCGGTCTGATCGTGGAGCCGGCCGGCGCGCTCAAGATCGGCGATCCGTACAAGCTCAAGTGCATCGGCATCCACTGGGAAATGATGTTCGCGCGGCCGCGCTTCCGCACGCCGGACATGATCGAGCAAGGCAAGATCCTCGACCGCGTCGCGCAGTTGATCGACGCCGGCGAACTGCAGGGCACGCACACCGAAACCCTCGGCCGCATCGATGCGGCGACGCTGCGCGAGGCGCACCGCCGGCTGGAATCGGGCACGACCATCGGCAAGCTGGTGTTGGCGGGCTGGTAACGCAGCCATCGGCGCATAGAAAAAGGGGCCGGCGAACCGGCCCCTTTCGTTTTGCTGCGCCTTAAGCGGCTTTAGGCAAACCACGCGCGACTTCGTAACCGTCGAACACCATCGACGCCGACGCGCGGCCCTGGCTCAGCGAACGCAGCGTCGTCGTATAGCCCGACAACTGCGCCAACGGCGCGCGCGCCGTCACGTCGCTGCGGCCGCCCTTGTCCTCGATGGACAGAACGCGACCGGAACGCCGCTGCAAGTCGCCGACCACGTCGCCGACGTTCGCCGCGGGCGTGTCCACCACCAGCGCCATCACCGGTTCGAGCAAGGTCGTGCCAGCTTGCGCCAGCGCGGCCCTGAGCGCATCGGCGGCGGCGCGTTGGAACGCCTGCTCCGAGGAGTCCACCGCGTGGGTTTCGCCGTCGGTCAACGCGACGGTGAGGCCCACCACCGGGAAGCCTTGCGGCCCCTCGGCCAGCGCCGCGCGCAGCCCCTTCTCGGTCGCGCCGACGAAGTTGCGCGGAACCACGCCGCCGACGGTGCGGTCGACGAACTCGAACTGCCCGTCCTCGCGCGGGGTCACGTCGATGACCACGCGCGCGAACTGGCCGCTGCCGCCGGTCTGCTTGGACAGCTTGCCTTCCA
This sequence comes from Lysobacter sp. K5869, assembly GCF_018847975.1. Lineage (NCBI taxonomy): Bacteria > Pseudomonadati > Pseudomonadota > Gammaproteobacteria > Lysobacterales > Lysobacteraceae > Lysobacter > Lysobacter sp. K5869. Next base: position 5,428,446 of record NZ_CP072597.1, read on the forward strand.
CGCCGCGCACCGCGCGGCTCGGCGTCTCCTGATAGGCCACGCGCGGCGAACCGGTGCGCACCTCGACGTTCCACAGCTCGCGCAGGCGATCGACCATCACTTCCAGATGCAGCTCGCCCATGCCCCAGACCAAGGTCTCGCCCGTATCCGCATCCGTACCGACACGGAACGACGGATCTTGCTGGGCCAGGCTAGCCAACCCCTGGCCGAGACGGATCAAGTCGCTGGACTTGGCCGCGGTCAAACGCCACGACAACACCGCCGGCTGCGCCTGGATGCTGTCGAGCGCCAAACGCTCGCCGGCGTCGCTGAGCGTCTCGCCGCTGATCGCGTCTTTCCAGCCCACGACCGCGACGATTTCGCCCGCGTACGCCACGTCCACGTCCTGGCCGCGGTCGGCTTGCACGACCTGCAAACGGCCGACGCGCAACGCCTTTTCGCGCCGCGACGCCCACACCGTGTCGCCGACCCGCAGCGTGCCCGAGTACAGACGAACGAACGTCTGCGCGCCGTGCTCCTGCTGCACGATCTTGAACACCAGACCGGCGAGCGGACCTTGCCCGTCGGGCGCCAGTTCGACCTCGCCGCGTTCGCTTTGCGCGCGCACGGCCGGCCGGTCCAGCGGCGACGGCAGGTAATCGACGACGGCGTCGAGCAGCGGTTCCACGCCCTTGTTCTTGAACGCGGAGCCGGCCAGCACCGGGGTGCCCGCGCCGGCCAAGGTGGCCCGGCGCAGCGCGGCCTTGAGCAGCGCGACGTCGATGGCGCGGCCGTCGAGGAAGGCCTCGGCGAGCGCGTCGTCGTGGTCGGCGACCGCTTCGATCAGGCGCTGGCGCGCCGGCTCGAAACGAGCCGCGTCTTCGTTCGTCCAGGCCTGCCGCGACAGGGTGCCGGCGTCGTCCCACGACACGCGTTCGCGCGCCACGTAGTCGATCCAGCCGCTCAGCTCGGATTCCGCGCCGACGGTTTCGCCCAGCGCCCACGGCACCGCGTCGAGCTTGTCGCGCATTTGCGCCAAGGTGCGGTCCAGCGAGGCGCCGACGCGGTCCATCTTGTTGACGAACGCGATCAGCGGCACGCCGTGGCGACGCGCTTGGCGCCACACGGTTTCCGATTGCGGTTGCACGCCGTCGACGCCGCTGAACACGGCGACCGCGCCGTCGAGCACGCGCAGCGAACGTTCGACTTCGATCGCGAAGTCGATGTGGCCCGGGGTGTCGATGACGGTGAGGCGATGCTCGGCGCCGTCGTGCGGCGTCCAGCGCGCTTGCACGGCGGCCGCGCCGATGGTGATGCCGCGGCGGCGTTCGATCGGATCGAAGTCGGTGGTGGCGGCGCCGTCGTGGACTTCGCCGGTGCGATGGATCGCGCCGGTTTTCCACAGCAGGCGTTCGGTCAGCGTGGTTTTGCCGGCGTCGACGTGGGCGATGATGCCGAGGTTGCGCCAGCGGGTGATCGGGGTGTTGCTGACAAGCGGGGTGTTCATAAAAAGCTCGCATTCGTGGCCAACGTACGGGTCGCCGCGCGACCCGGTTGGCGACGGGACGCGCGGCTAGGCTTGGGTGTCTTCCGTGGTATTCACGACACGTTCTCCTTGGGTTTTCGCTTGCTTCGGTTAGAGGGGAAGCCGGCATCGGCCGGCGGTTTCGCGAAAAGCGGGCAATAAAAAAGCACCCGGTCGGGTGCTTGTTTCGTACGACTTCGAGCGACGCCGGTCAGTAAGACCGCGAAGCGAAGATCGCAGGAGGCAGGCGCACCCGGCCCGCGCTCGCGCGCAGGGCGTTCAGCGATATCAGGAGCGGGAAGCGCTGCATGACGGGATGGCCTGAGGAAAGGGGTGGGTGTTGCGTGTGCATATCGTAGGGGCGGCGCGGCGGGAGTCAAGCGGCGCGGGCGCCCGCGCCGTGGGATTTATCGTTCCAAATCGCGCGATCCCGCGACGCTCCGTTCGGGCCCTGTAGGAGCGGCGCGAGCCGCGACCGCGGCAACGCAACCATGACGAAGGTTGCGGTGTAGTTGCGTTGTCGCGGTCGCGGCTCGCGCCGCTCCTACAGGGGGATGGCGAACTTACGCGGCCTTGCCGGTCTTCTCGACCTGCCGCTTCAACACCGCCACCGGCTCCGCCCAGGTGTTGCCGCCGCGGCGCTTGCTCGTGGTCAGCACCAGATCCGAGGGATCGAACACGTTGAGGTTGTGCGTGATCGGCGTGGTCAGGATGTACTGCGCGTCGGTGGCGCGCAGGAAGCGGCCGACCTTCTCGATGTTGAACACGTCCAGGTGCGCGAACGGTTCGTCGATGAACACGAAGCCGCCCGGCTGATCCTCGTCGCGCAGCAAGGCCACCAACAGCAGCAGCGACTTCATCACCTGCTGGCCGCCGGAGGCTTCGCCGTCGTCCAGGCCGATCCAGCCCTTGCGGTCGAAATCGAAGCGCACCGACAGGCCGGCCTGCGCCAGCGCGACGTCGTTGTTGGCCAACTCCGGCATGTCGGCGTCGACGCCGATGCCGGCCAGTTCGCCGAGCGCGGACAGATTCTTCTTGTAGCGGCGCACGGTCGCGCGCAGCACGTTGATGTAGGCCCCGCGCGCTTCCTCGGTGAGGCGCTTGGCGCGGTCGAGATGGCCTTCGCGGCGCATGATCGAACTGGCCAGATCGTCGTGGTCGGCGCCGATCTTGTCGCGCAGCGGGACGCAGGATTCGTCGACGACGAAGCCGCCGCGTTCCAGGCGGTCGTCGATGCGCTCCATCTCGCGGCGCACCGCCGAGGCGCTTTCGTACTCCTCGCGCGCGGCGTGCAGCGCGGCCGCGGTGCGCCAGGACTCGGGCATGATCCCGCGCTTGCGCCGGTAATCGACGATGCGCTGGATCAGGCTCTGACGCTCGCCGTTGATCTGCTGCGCGCGTTCGCGCAACTCGCGCGCCAGCGCGTCGATCTGGCCCTGGCGCTTGGCCGCGGCGATGCCTTCGGCCTTGTCCTGATCGCCGGCTTCGTCGATGCGCGCGCGCGCCTGCGCCAGCGCGGCCGCGGCGGCGCCGGCGGTTTCGGCCAGTTCCGGCAGGCGTTCGGCGGCAGCGGCGAATTCGCCGGCGCGGGTCACCAGTTCCTGGGTCGCGTCCAGGCCGAGCAGGCGCGACTGGTCGGCGTCCACGCGCTGGCTCAGTTCGCGCAGCTCGGCTTCGCGCGCGTGCGCGCGCTGGGCGATGGTTTCCTGTTCGGCGCGCAGCTCGGCCAACTGCGACTGGCGCGCGCCGCTGCCGAAGTGCTGCTGGTTGCCGCCGATGTGGCGGCCGCCGCGGCTTTCGCGCAGATAGCCCTTCTGGGTGATCCAGTCCTGCTGCGCCGGCAGGCGCGAGCCGTGTTCGATGTCGGTGACGCGGCGGATGCGGTCGAGCTGGCGCGGCAGCCACGCCGGCGGATCGGCCGAGAAGCGCACCACTTCCAGCAACGAGCCCGCGCTCGGCTTGGGCACCGGCGCGCGCTCGGCGACGATGAAGTGGCGGTACTGCTGGCTTTCGCCGAGCTGCCACGCGGCGCGCGCGTCCCTCGGGTTCTCCAGCACCAACAGATGCCGGTACGGCGCCAGCACCGCTTCGATCGCGACCGACCATTGCGGATCGACGATCTCGACCAGTTCGGTCAGCACCCGGTGATCGATGTTGGCCTTGTCGAGCGAGGCGCGGAAATCGCGTTCGAACGGCTCGACGATGCGCCCGCCGCCGCTGAGGGCGGCCAGCTGCGCGGCCAGTTCGCCGGCGCGCTTGCGGTCGCGCTCGGCTTCCAGCTTGAGTTCGGCTTGGCGGCGGCGGCCGTTTTCGACCGCGGCGCTGAGCGAATCCACGTCGAGCTCGCCGCGCTGCGCTTGCAGCTTGGCCAACTCGTCGCGGCGCTTGACCAGCATTTCGGCATCGCGCGCGGCGTCGCGGGCCTGGGTGAAGGCCTGTTCGCTGGCGCCGACCTGACGGCGCGCCTCGCGCATGGCTTCGACCAGCGACTCACGGCCGCCCGAGGCGATCGCGTCCTCGCGCTGCATGTCGTCGAGCGAACGCTCGCGCTCGCGCAGCGCGCGGCGCAGGCCGGTCAGGCGCGGCTTGGCGCCTTCGATGGCATTGCGCTGATCGGCCAGTTCGACCTTGGGCGCGATCTCGGTTTCCAGGCGCTGGCGCTGGTTGCGCAACGCGTTGTATTCCTCGAACGAGCGCACGTCGGCCTTGGCCGATTCCAGGCGCAGGTGCAGGCCGGCCAAGTCCTGGCCGAGCTGCTGCAGTTCTTTTTCGACGTCGAACTGCTCGGTGCGCGCGCGCTGGTAGTCGTCGAGCACGGCCTTGTCTTCGAACACGTCGAAGATCAGTTGCAGCAGTTCGCGCGGCGAGTATTGGCAGAGCTTGTCGGTGGCGCCCTGCTCCAGGGTCAGCACGCGGCAGATCGCGCGGGTCAAACCGGCGCCGGCCAGACGCACGCGGTAATCGCGCACGCCGAGCCATTCGCCGCCTTGTTCCAGCGTTTCCACCGGCACGTCGCCGCCGACGATTTGATAATCGCGGCTCCAGTCGCCGCCGCGCTTGCGGATGCGGCAGGCGAGCGTGACCTGATCGTCCTTGATCGGGAAGAACGGCCGGCCGCCGCGGCGGTCCGGACTGTTGCTGACCACCGCGCGCAGCCACGCGTACGGCTTGCCGTTGTGGCGCAGATAAGTTTTGTAGTCGCGCGCGGTGTCGCGGTCTTCGATCGCCAACAGGGTGCGCAGCGCGTCGAGCAAGGTGGTCTTGCCCGAACCGTTGGGGCCGACCACGGTGACGATGGACGCGTCCAGCGGCAGTTGGAAGCGCTGCCAGTAGTCCCAGTGCACGACTTCGAGCGAGCGGAACTCAAACATCGGCCGCGGCCTCCTCGTGCTTCACGGTGTCGGGGGACGCAGGATCGTCCTGCGGTGCGGATGCGCCGGCATCGGGCGATGCCGCGTCCGCGGCGGGCGCGCTCGCGCTCGCGGCTTCGTCGCTGGCCGCGACGACGTCCGCGGCCGCGGCCTCATCGGCATCGACCGCTTCGCCGGCGACGACGGCCGTCGCCGCCGCGACGGCTTCGGGCAGCACCTCGTCCGCATCGGACGTATCGGCGCCTTCCACCGCTTCGATCGCCGCCTGGAACGCGTCGTAATCGTCGGCCTGCAAACCCGCCGCGGCGAGCGCGGCGTCGGCCAGTTCGGCCGCGCTCGCGCCCTCGCCTTCCTCGAGCAGCGCATCGGCGGCTTCGCGTTCGGCCATCTCCAGCGCGTGCTGGCGCGCCTCGGCGACGACGAACGACAGCGCGCCGTCCATCACCCGCCCGGCGATGCGTTCGTAATCGAAGGCCAAGTCCAGCATCGGCCCTTCGTGGATCTTTTCCTTGCGCCGCAGGATGAAGCCCTGCCGCGCCAGCGAACCCAGGTTGAACTGGATGCGGGTCTTGCCGCCGAGCTTCTCGCCGAAGTCGGCCATCAGCGTGCGTTCGTTGATCGGCTCGACCACTTCGGCGCCGACCGGCACCGGCTTGAGCTCGGCGAACATCTGCTCCTGGTCCTGATCGCGGTCGGCCTTCTGCCGCGCGATCTGGCGCTGGCGCTTGGGCAGCACCAGCAGCGCCCACAGCACCACGAGCAAGGCGATGGCGTCGCGGTCGAGCTGCAGGTTGGTCGAAGACCAGGCCTTGGCGCTGCCGAACACCGCCGATTCCTGCGGGCGGGCGATGCCGACGGCGATGTGCGCCGCATACGGATGTTCGAGCAGGCGCATGCCGACCGAGGCGAGGCGCCGGTCGAGGTCGTTGCGCAGTTCGGCGTCGGTCAGCAGTTCGCGGACCGCGGCGTCGTCGCGCGCCAGCCAGCGTTCGGCCAGCAGTCGCGCGATCAGGGAGGCGATGGGATCGTTCATGCGGTGGGTACGGTGTCCTTGGCCGCTTTCTTGGCGCGCCGCTTGGGTGCGGCGCCGCTTTCGGCGGTCTTCTTGTCGTCGTGTTCGTGGTCGTCGTGTTCGCTGTCCGCGGCGTCGCGGCCGGCGGCGCGCTTGCGCTTCTTCGGCGGCGCAGCTTCGGCAGAAGCGGCCTCGGCGGAGGCGGCGGCGTCTTCGCCCTCCTCCGCCACGGCCTTGCGCTTGCGCGGCTGACGCGCGCGCAGCAGGTCTTCTTCGCTCAGCGTGTCCAGGCGGCCGCGGCTCATGTAGGCGACGCCGGAATGGCCGACGGTCTCGAACACCGGCTCCACCCGCCACGCCAGCGGCAGCCGCGCCATCGAGGCGCTGACGCCTTCGCGGTTCTCCGCGCCGGGGTCGCCGATCAGGCCGAGCAGCGACAAGCGATACGCGCTGACCGAGAAATTGTCGTGCGGCACCACTTCGGCCAACACCGCCGACGGCAGCGACGCGTCGTCGGCCGCGGGCCCACCGGCCAGCGCGGTGAGCTGGTCGAGCCAGTTCTCGGCGAAACCGAAATCGGTCGCCGCCGCGGGCGAGCCTTCCGCGCTCGGCGCGGCCTGCGCCGGCGGCAGCGATTGGTCCTCGCGCGCTTCGCGCTCGCGTTCGACCAACTCGTACTCGGCCACGTCCAGCGCGATCGGCGCGAGCAGGAAGGCCGGAATCGCGGTGCGGGTGAGCAAGTCGTCGGCGATGCCGGCGAGCGAATCGATGTCGAGTTCGCGCAGGTAGCGGTTGACGTCGGACGAGGACAAACCGCTCGCGCCCAGATGCACGCGGTGGCGGTCGAGCTGGCTCAGCGCGCGCTGGAACACCGAGGCCTGACGCAGCATCGCGCTCTGCGCGCGGCCGATCTGCTGGGCGACGCGGTGGGTGTGGCTGTCGAGTTCCAGATCGGCGGAGATCTCCTCGACGATCTGGGTGCCTTTTTCGATCCAGCGCCAGGCGTGCTGCAAGGTGCCGGCGGCGCGCTGGATGCGGTGTTCCGAACCCGACAGCACCGCCTGATCGAAGTCCTCGCGCAATTCGTTCAAGCGCGAGAGCAGATGTTGCAGGTCGTCCGAACGCACCCGCCCGACCGCTTGGCCGGCGGCGATCTGCGCGGTCACGTAGGCCAGTTCGTCGCCTTCGCGGTTGAACTGCAGCAGCAGGCCGATCGCCGCCAGCGCCTGACGGCCGGCGGGGCTGATGCGGTAGCGCTGGGTCTGGCCGTCCCACAGCAGCAAGTCGTTGTCGCGCAGGCGGCCGATGACGGTGTCGAACTTGACCGGGTCGAGGTAGGCGAAGTGTTCGCGCAGTTCCTGCGGGCTCCAGTCCGGCGCCTCGCCGCGCTCGCCGATGGCGCGCAGCACCAGCAGCCGCACCATCACCGACTCTTCGCCGCCGTGGAACAAGGTGGAGAAGGCGCGCAGCAGATCGCGCGCGCCCAGCAGGGGCTGCAGGTCGGGAAGATCGGCGGCGACGATGTCGGCGCGCAGGTAGTCCTGGAGGCTGGGTTCGGCGGCTGCGTCCATGTAAGGCGGACTACGGTGGGTCGGGCATGTTCGGCGATGCGGCGGGGGCGTGACAACCGTTGCGTTGGCCGCGGCGGCGTGCCTGTCTTCGCGCGGTTTGCACAGCCGGCGCTGCGAAAGTGCCGTTCGGCTTCGGAAAAACCCCGCACGCGTCCGCCGGAACCGACGTTTCCCCCTTGAATTCCAGGGCTTTTCCCGGCATCGTGCGCAATCCATACGCCAGCGTATCCAGCCAGCAATGACCACGGCCGCCCCGACCGCTCCCGCTTCCGCCGCGTCCGCCGAAACGGCCCCGCACCCGCTCTATCCGCACCTGTTCGCGCCGCTGGACCTGGGCTTTTGCACCCTGCCCAACCGGGTGCTGATGGGCTCGATGCACACCGGGCTGGAGGACAAGGCCGCCGACTTCCCCAAGCTGGCCGCCTATTTCGCCGAGCGCGCGGCCGGCGGGGTCGGCCTGATCGTCACCGGCGGCTTCGCCCCGAACATCGTCGGCTGGCTCAAGCCCTTCGGCGGCAAGCTCAGCTGGCCCTGGGAAGGCGCCAAGCACAAGCAGGTGACCCGCGCCGTGCACGAGCACGGCGGCCGCATCTGCATGCAGATCCTGCACGCCGGCCGCTACGGCTATCACCCGCTGCAGGTCGCGCCGAGCAAGCTCAAGGCGCCGATCAACCCGTTCACCCCGCGCGCGCTGTCGGCCGGCGGGGTCGAGCGGCAGATCAAGGCGTTCGTGAATTCGGCGCGGCTGGCGCGCGAGGCCGGTTACGACGGCGTCGAGGTGATGGGTTCGGAAGGCTATCTGCTGAACCAGTTCACCGTGCCGCGCACCAACAAGCGCCGCGACGCCTGGGGCGGCGAAGCCGCGCAGCGCTATCGCTTCAGCGTCGAGATCGTGCGCCGCATCCGCGAGGCCTGCGGGCCGGATTTCATCATCGTCTACCGGCTGTCGATGATCGATCTGGTCGAGGACGGTTCGACCTGGAGCGAAGTCATCGCCCAGGCCCGCGCCATCGAGGCCGCCGGCGCGACCCTGATCAACACCGGCATCGGCTGGCACGAGGCGCGGGTGCCGACCATCGCCACCTCGGTGCCGCGCGGCGCGTTCACCGGCATCACCGGGCGGCTCAAGGACGAAGTGCGGCTGCCCTTGGTCACCACCAACCGCATCAACATGCCCGACGTGGCCGAGCGCATCCTGGCCGACGGCGACGCCGACATGGTGTCGATGGCGCGGCCGCTGCTGGCCGACCCGGAATGGGTCAACAAGGCGCGCAACCGCCGCGCCGCCGACATCAACACCTGCATCGGCTGCAATCAGGCCTGCCTGGACCACGTGTTCGAGAACAAGCACGCCAGCTGCCTGGTCAACCCGCGCGCCTGCGCCGAGACCGAGCTCAACTACCGCCCCACCGCCGCGCCCAAGCGCGTGGCCGTGGTCGGCGCCGGCCCGGCCGGCATGGCCTGCGCGACGGTCGCGGCCGAGCGCGGCCATAAAGTCACTCTCTTCGACCGCGCCGCGCGCATCGGCGGCCAGTTCAATCTGGCCAAGCGGATTCCGGGCAAGGAGGAGTTCTACGAAACCCTGCGCTACTTCGCCGGGCGGATCGAGCAGACCGGGGTCGAGCTGCGTTTGAACACCGACGCCGACGCGGCCGCGCTGGCCGGTTTCGACGAAGTCGTGCTCGCCACCGGCATCCGCCCGCGTCAGGTCGATTTCCCCGGCAGCGACCACGTCAAGGTGGTGAGCTATCTCGACGTGCTGCAGGGCCGGATCGTGCCCGGCGCGCGCGTGGCCATCGTCGGCGCCGGCGGCATCGGCTTCGACGTGGCCGAGTTCCTGGTCCACGCCGGCCCGCACTCGGGCGACGACGCCCCGCATTACCCGGACCCGGCGCAGTGGCGGGCCGAATGGGGCGTGGACCTGGATTACGCCGACAGCCGCGGCGGCCTGACCGCGCCGCGGCCGGAGCCGCCGGCGCGGCAGGTCTGGCTGCTCCAGCGCAGCGCCGGCAAGCCGGGCGCGAAGCTCGGCAAGACCACCGGCTGGATCCACCGCGCGACCTTGAAGGCCAAGCAGGTGCGCATGCTCGGCGGGGTCGAATACGTGGGCGTGGACGACGAGGGCTTCCACATCCGCATCGACGGCAGCGAGCAGGTGCTGCCGGTCGATCACGTGGTGATCTGCGCGGGCCAGGAGCCGTACAAACCGCTGGCCGACGCGCTGGCCGGCAGCGGCCGGCCGGTGCACGTGATCGGCGGCGCCGACGTCGCGGCCGAACTCGACGCCAAGCGCGCGATCGCGCAGGCGAGCCGGCTCGCGGCGCAGCTCTGAGCCGCGCGATCCACACATATATATGTATGTGTGGAATCGCCCCGGACTTGCCCTGTAGGAGCGACGCGAGTCGCGACCGCGACAACGCAACTACGTCGTAGCTTTCGTCGCGGTTGCGTTGTCGCGGTCGCGACTCGCGTCGCTCCTACAAGGCGAGCCCGAGCCCCCGCGGCGGGTCGAAATCCCCACCCCCGACCGGATTCTGTGGGGCTGTCTGTGACTGCTTACCCCAATCGGTGGGGTTGGCTTGACCCTCATGGCCCAAAATCCCACCCCAACCCGAGTCCACCGTCGCCCGGAGACGCCAAACCACCCTCCGCGACTTTGCTGAACCAGCTCGCTCACACAAGGGTGAGACAACCTAGGCACGCTTCGTGCCGGCACAAAGCCTTTCAGAACCAAGCACCTAGCGCCTGTTCAGAATAAAAACTCCAACCAAATTAGAAACTTGGATTTCGTCATTCAGTGTCGGTTTGGATTCGCGTCGCTACCGTTCGCCGACTTTTCCGCCGCCCCCTGCAGAAGGCGGCACCCACCACCGCCCCGGGCGCTCATTTGCCCCCGGTCCCGGTGACGGGGCAAAAGCGCGCCGTTAGAGCCGCTGCCCTCCCCAGTACGCCATGTCGGCCTCACCGCTGTCCCTTTCCTCCGTTGCGGAGGATGGACGTCCCAGTGCGGCCCGACGCAACGGAGCAAGGAGTCCGATATGAAACTGGCTTGGATATTGTGGCTGGCCTCCGTGCTTCCGCCGCAGACCGCCGATTCGCTGTGCCTGAGCACCACCGTTTACCTGGAAGCCCGCGACCAGTCCCAACGCGGCCAACAAGCCGTCGCCGAGGTGGCCCTGCGCCGCCGCGACAGCGGCCTGTGGGGCGACACCGTGTGCGAGGTCGTCACCGCCAACAAGCAGTTCGCCCCGACCCTGGTCTCGCCGGGCACCCGCCTGAGCAATTCCGAAGCCTGGGCCGAGTCCGTGAACGTGGCCCTGGCCGCCGAGCGCAACTGGGCCTTGCCGGCCGGCAAGCGCAAGGAGATCGTGCCCGGCGCGAGCCACTTCGCCGCGCACGCGATCGCCAGCCCCTCGTGGCGCAACGCCTATCAGGTGGCGACGATCGGCGATCACACGTTCTACAAGGTGCAGGCGCTCAAGCCGCGGCGCGGCTGAGCGCGGGAACAAAGGGAACAGGGAAAGAGGGGAATGGCGAGATCGCCGTAGCCTCCTCCATTCCCCTCTTTCCCTGTTCCCTTTGTTCCCCTGCTCCACCCCGTAACGCTCCGTTGCACCCGCCTGCTTGAGCATCGCCCTTCGACCGGCGATAGTCGCCGCCCCACTACCAGAGGGTCGCCACTGATGAAGCTCTACAGCAAGCCCGGCGCGTGCTCCACCGCCGATCACATCGCGTTGCAATGGACCGGCGGCAAGTACGAAGTCGAGATCCTCGACAAGGACACGATGAAGGCGCCCGCGTTCCTGGCGATCAATCCGGCCGGCGCGGTGCCGGCGGTGGTCGACGGCGATTTCGTGCTGACCCAGAACGCGGCGATCATGGGCTACATCGCCGACACCTTCCCGCAAGCGCAGTTGGCCGGCGACGGCAGCGCGCAACAGCGCGCCGAGGCCGCGCGTTGGCTGGCGTTCTGCAACTCCGACCTCCATCCGGCGTTCGTGCCGATCTTCGCGCCGGGCAAGTTCCATCCCGATCCCGCTCAGGCCGACGTCGTGCGCCAGCACGCGCGCGAGCGCCTGCGCGCGATGTACGCCGCGGCCGATCAGCGCCTCGCCGATCGCCAGTGGCTGGCCGGCTTCCGCAGCTACGCCGATCCGTATCTCTACATCACTCTGCGCTGGGCCGACTCGACCAAGGTCGATCTGTCGGGCTACGAGCATCTGGCCGCGTTCAAGCGCCGCATGGAAGCCGACAGCGGCGTGCAGGCGACGCTGAAGGCCGAAGGCCTCGCGTAACCCGCGTTGAGCGAAACACGACGGCTCCTCCCGAGACATCGGGAGGAGCCGTTTTTTATACGTTGGTTTTAAGTCGCCGCGCGCGCGCGCGACGACGCCGCGCTCGCGCTACGCGCCCGGCGCGAACTGCGCCTCGATCTGCGCGGCGACATCGTCCTTGCGCACCTTCGCCAAGGCCGCGCTCAACTCCGGCAGCAACGCCGCCAATTCGTCGCTGCTCGTGCAGCGCTCGATCTTGAGCTGGAGGAAATAGCCGCGCAGGCCGAGGTGATCGCGCACCGCCTCGCTCATCAGCGAATACAGCGCCTGATAGCGCTGCGCCGGCGCCGACAGCGGCGTCGCTTCGGCCGCCGCCGCGCGCGCCGGCGCTTGCGCGGCCAAGCTCGCGGCGACCGCCGCCGAGGACGCGATCAAGCCCATCTGTTCCAGTTGCTCCAGCGCATCGGCCGGGCCGTGCAGGCTGACCGCCAGTTCGCGCAGATGGCGCGCGCTGCGTTCGCCGTCGACGATCAGCAGGATCGAACGCAACATCGGCGGCAGCTTGCGCGTGCGGTGTTCGATCTCGTCGCGGCCTTCGTTGGTCTTCACCGGAACGTCGCTGTCGCGCATGGCTACTCCTCGTGCTCGCTGCTTGCGTGTCGCGCGCGTCCGCCGTCGAAGCAACGCCGCGAACCCGCCGCATGCCTGGCGGCACCGGACTATGCCATCGCGCCGCGCATCCGTTCTGTGTCGCATTCGACGTTAGCCGCATGCGGACCGAGGTCAACCACCGACGCTCGCTGCAGCGATGCGCCCACGAAAAAGGCCAGGCTCGCGCCTGGCCTTTTTCTATCGCGTCTTGCGTTTAAGCCGCTGCGCGCGGCCCTCGCGCGCTCAGCGCTTGTCGATCGGCACGTATGCGCGGTCTTCCGGGCCGGTGTAGTTCGCGCTGGGACGGATGATCTTGCCGTCCTCGCGCTGCTCGATCACGTGCGCGCTCCAACCGGTGGTGCGGGCGATCACGAACAGCGGGGTGAACATCGGGGTCGGGATGCCCATCATGTGATAGGCCGAGGCCGAGTACCAATCCAGGTTCGGGAACATCTTCTTCATGTCCCACATCAGCGTCTCGATGCGCTCGCTGACGTCGAACAAGGTCTGGTTACCGCCGTCCTGGCACAGCTTGCGCGAGATGTCCTTGATGATCGGGTTGCGCGGATCGCCGACGGTATAGACCGGGTGGCCGAAGCCGATCACGATCTCCTTGCGTTCGACCCGGGCGCGGATGTCGGCCTCGGCCGCATCGGCGCTGTCGTAGCGCGAGATGATGTCCATCGCCACTTCGTTGGCGCCGCCGTGCTTGGGGCCGCGCAGCGCGCCGATCGCGCCGGTGATGCACGAATGCAGGTCCGAGCCGGTGCCGGCGATGACGCGCGCGGTGAAGGTGGACGCGTTGAACTCGTGTTCGGCGTAGAGGATCAGCGACTTGTCGAGCGAATCGGCCAGCAGCTGGCTCGGCGGCTCGCCGTGCAGCAGGTGCAGGAAGTGCGCGGCGACCGAGTCGTCGTCGGTTTCGCAATCGATGCGGCGGCCGTTGCGGGTGAAGTGCCACCAATACAGCAGCATCGAACCGAAGCTGGCGATCAGGCGGTCGGCGATGTCGCGCGCCTCGCTGGCCGGATGGCCTTCGCGCTCGGGCAGCACCGTGCCCAGCACCGAGCAGCCGGTGCGCAGCACGTCCATCGGGTGGGCGTTGGCCGGCACCAGTTCCAGCGCTTCGGTCACGATCGCCGGCAGGCCGCGCAGGCGCTTGAGCTTGGTCTTGTAGGCCTTGAGCTGCGAAGCGGTCGGCAGCGCGCCGTGGACCAGCAGGTGCGAGACTTCCTCGAAGGTGGCCTTAGTCGCCAGATCGTGGATGTCGTAGCCGCGGTAGTGCAGATCGTTGCCGCTGCGGCCGACGGTGCACAGCGCGGTGTTGCCCGCGGCGGTGCCGCTGAGGGCGACGGATTTCTTGGGCTTGGGCAGGGTCGATTGGGTATCGCTCATGGTCCTTCCTCGGTTTGTTCGGTCTCCCTCTCCCGCGGGCGGGAGAGGGTTGGGGTGAGGGCTCGCGCGAATCCGGCTGGCGTGGCGGCGCCGTTTCCGCGCGCCCTCATCCGGCCCTTCGGGCCACCTTCTCCCGCGATGCGGGAAAAGGAAAAACGGGGTGTCTCCCGCGTCGCGGGAGGAGAAAAATCAGCCGCTCTTCTTGGCGAACAGCGCGTCGAGCTTGTTCTCGAACGCGTGATAGCCGATACGGTCGTACAGTTCCGCGCGGGTCTGCATCGTGTCCACGACGTTCTTCTGGTGGCCGTCGCGGCGGATCGATTCGTACACGTTCTCCGCGGCCTTGTTCATGGCGCGGAACGCCGACAGCGGGAACAACTGGATCGCCACGCCGGCCGACGCCAGCTCCTCGCGCGAGAACAGCGGGGTCTGGCCGAACTCGGTGATGTTGGCCAGCACCGGCACCTTGACCGCGTCGACGAAGCGGCGGTACGTCGCCAGATCGTAGGCGGCCTCGGCGAAGATGCCGTCGGCGCCGGCGTCCACGCAGGCGATGGCGCGTTCGATCGCCGCGTCCACGCCGTCCACCGCGATGGCGTCGGTGCGCGCGATCAGGAAGAAATCGGGATCGGTCTTGGCGTCGGCCGCGGCCTTGACCCGGTCGGCCATTTCGCCGGCGGACACGATCTCCTTGCCCGGACGGTGGCCGCAGCGCTTGGCGCCGACCTGATCCTCGATGTGGCAAGCGGCCGCGCCGGCCTTGATCAGCGACTTGACCGTGCGCTCGATGTTGAACGCGCTCGGGCCGAAGCCGGTGTCGATGTCGACCAGCAGCGGCAGGTCGCACACGTCGGTGATGCGGCGCACGTCGATCAGCACGTCTTCGAGCGTGTTGATGCCCAGGTCCGGCAAGCCCAGCGAGCCCGCGGCGACGCCGCCGCCGGACAGATAGATGGCGCGGTAGCCGGCGCGCTGGGCGAGCAAGGCGTGGTTGGCGTTGATCGCGCCGATCACCTGCAGCGGCGATTCGGCGGCGAGCGCGGCGCGGAACTTGGCGCCGGCGGAGAGCTGGGACATCTGTCTGACTCCGGGTGCCCCGGGCGGGGCGATCCGGCCATTTTAACCCGCCGCGCGCGCCGGCCGGCGGCGCGCGGTCCGGCCCGGCCGGGGGCGAATGGGCTGAATGCGCAAACCGGGCTGAGGAATGCCAGCGTTCCGGCGCATCGACGGCGAGCCCGGAGCTCCCGCCCGCGCCCCGCCCTCAGCGCACCTGAACCTGCAAGGCCGCGAACCCTTCCACTTCGTAGCTGCCTGCTTGCGCGCGCAGCCGCTGCACCAGACTGCGCACCGCCCGCTCGTCCAGGCGCAGATGCAGCACGCCGTCGGCGATCAGCGCCTCGTTGCCGCGCGCGGCCGGCTCGAACACCACGCGCGCGTCCGGACCGATCGCGCTGAAGGCATGCCCGAACGGCAGCCGCAGCGGCAGCAAGGCCAGCAGCTCGCCGATCTGGCGCGCGCTCAGCGTCAGCACCGTCACCGGCGCGCGCAGCAGGCGCTTGCGCTGCTCCCAACTCACCTGATCGGCGTAGATGCTGCCCACCGACGAGCCCTCGCGCGCCGAGCCTTCGGCCAGACGCGCGGCGATCTCGGGATCGGCCAGCAGCGAACCGCGCTCCAGATCGGTGATCCACAGCGGCAGGCTGTCGTGGAAAACCTCCAGCACCTTCAGCGTCGACCAGCGCTTGAGCGCGAACTCTTCCTCGTTGGTGAGGCCGACGATCTGCAGGAACTCGACCTGCCCGTTCTCGCTGTCGATCGGCGCCAGCTCCGGATCGTAGACGAAGGCGAGCGCGCGGATCGCGCTGTCGCTGTCGGCCGCGATCGGTCCGCCGGCGCTGAGGTAGTGCCCGGCATGGAAACCGTGGCCGCTGTCGAACACGTAGCGCGCCAGATTCTGCAAGAAGTTCAGCGCCCAGCGCGGCGGTTCCTCGGCGTCGTCGGGGTTGGCCAGACGGAAAGTCAGCTCGAAACCGTAGCCGCTGACCCCGGCTTCGTCGCTGCGCTTGTCGAACAACTCGCTGAAGCCGTAGGTGACGAAATGCCAATGCGGCAGCGGCGTGATCCGCTTGTAGGCGCTGATGCCGGGCAACGGCGCGGAGGAACCCGGCGGCGCGCTGGAGTGCCACGGCGACTGGCGCGGATAGACGCGGTTCAAGGCGTGATTGATGGCGTCCCAACCGGGAGCGCGTTCCTCGGCGCGTTGCGCCGGGCCGAGGTCGGAGTCCGAGGCGGAGGGGCTGGTGTATTGCATTGCGCGCGTGCCTCGCAGAATCGAGGGCGGGTCGCAGCCCGCCCGTTGCCGCGATGCTAACGCCGCGGAGGAAAAATGGCGTCAACGCCGATGTTGCGCGGGCGAACGCTTTCGCTCGCGTTCACGCTGACGCGTGCGCTCACCCGCCCGCGTCGGCGCCGCGTTCGAGCGCGAGCCGCACTTCCTCCAGCGCGCCGGGATCGTCGAGCGTGGACAGATCGCCGGGGTCGCGGCGTTCGGCCAAGGCCTGGATCGAGCGCCGCAGCAGCTTGCCCGAGCGCGTCTTGGGCAAGGCGCCGACCACATACACGCGCGCCGGCCGCGCCACCGCGCCGAGCTGGCGCACCACGCAGTCCTGCATGCCGGCGGCGACCGCGCGCGGATCCAGCGCGTCGCCGGCCTTCAACGTGGCGAACACCACCGGCACCTGCCCCTTGAGCTCGTCGCGCACGCCGATCACCGCCGCCTCGGCGACGCTGGCGTGGCTGGCCACCGATTCCTCGATCTCGCGCGTGCCCAGGCGATGGCCGGCGACGTTGATGACATCGTCGGTGCGGCCGAGGATGAAGGTGTAGCCGTCCTCGTCGCGGATCGCCCAGTCCAGCGAGCTGTAGAGCAATTCCTTGAAATGGCCGAAATAGCTCGACAGGAAGCGCGCGTCGTCGTTCCACACCGTGGTCAGGCAGCCCGGCGGCAGCGGCGGCACGATCACCAGCACGCCCTTCTCGTTCGGCGCGACATCGTGGCCGTCGGCCTCATCGATCACCCGCAAGTGATAGCCCGGCATCGGCAAGCCGGGCGAGCCGAACTTGACCGGCTTGAGATCCAACCCCGGCATCAGCGCCAGCACCGGCCAGCCGGTCTCGGTCTGCCAGTAGTTGTCGATGACGGTCTTGCCGATGCCGTCGGTGATCCAGTGCGCGGTCGGCTCGTCGAGCGGCTCGCCGGCCAGGAACAGCCATTGCAGCTGGGACAGATCGTGTTTCTTCAGCCACGCCGCGTTCTGCTTCTTCAGCACGCGGATGCCGGTGGGCGAGGAGAACATCGTGCGCACGCCGTAGCGCTCGCAGATGCTCCACCACACGCCGGGGTCGGGATTCGTCGGCAGGCCTTCGTACAGCACCGAAGTCGCGCCGGCGATCAACGGGCCGTAGACGTTGTAGGAATGGCCCACCGCCCAGCCGACGTCGGAGGTGGAGAACATCGTCTGCCCCGCGCGGATGTCGTAGATCGCCCACATCGACAAGGCCAGCGCGACCGCGTAGCCGCCGACGTCGCGCTGCACGCCCTTGGGCTTGCCGGTGGTGCCGGAGGTGTAGAGCAGATAGCTGGGCTCGTTGGATTCGAGCCATTCGACCTCGACCTGGGCGCCTTCGTGCTGCGCGCGCAAGACCGCGTAATCGACGTCGCGGCCGGGGACGAAACTGAGATTCGGATCGAGCCCGCGGCTGACGATCAGCACGTGCGGCGGCGGCGATCGCGCCTCTTCGCAGGCGGCATCGACCAAGGGCTTGTAGGGAATGACTTTGCCGCCGCGCATGCCGGCGTCGGCGCAGATCAGCAGCTTGGGCGTGGCGTCGTCGATGCGCAGCGCCAGGTTGTGCGCGGCGAATCCGCCGAACACCACCGAGTGGACCGCGCCGATGCGCGCGCAGGCCAGCATCGCGAACACCGCTTCGGCCATGTTCGGCATGTAGATCACCACGCGGTCGCCGCGGCCGACGCCGAGCGCGCGGATCGCGCTGGCGAAGACGTTGACCTCGCGGTGCACCTCGCGATAGCTCAGTTCGCGGGTTTGCCCGGTTTCGCTGGAGATCGTCGCCAGCGCGAGCTGATCGCCGCGCTCGTCCAGGTGGCGGTCGAGCGCGTTGTAGCAAAGATTGGTTTCCCCGCCCGCGAACCACTGCCGGAACGGCGGCTTGGAATAGTCGAGGATGCGCTGCGGCGGCGTGCGCCAATGGATCGCCTGGGCTTGTTCGGCCCAGAACGCTTCGGGCTGTTCGATCGAACGGCGGTGGAAATCCTCGTAACGCATGGCGGCGATCTCGCGGGGCACCCGTCCGCAGGCTAGACCAAGCCGCGCTCGCCGGGCGTTACGACCATGGTCTAGG
This sequence comes from Lysobacter sp. K5869, assembly GCF_018847975.1. NCBI lineage: Bacteria > Pseudomonadati > Pseudomonadota > Gammaproteobacteria > Lysobacterales > Lysobacteraceae > Lysobacter > Lysobacter sp. K5869. Next base: position 5,446,646 of record NZ_CP072597.1, read on the forward strand.
CGCACCCCGCGCCGCGAACCCGTGCGCACAAACGAAAGACGCCGGAGCCTTGCGGCCCCGGCGTCCCACCGGCGCGGGCGGCGCCCCGTTCCTGCGCGCCAGCGCCGATTCTTGTCGCTGCCCGAAGCGGGCGAGCCGCCCCAGCACCCTCGCCCGGCACGACGCCCCCGCTTCAGCTAACTCCTAACTCCTATCCGCCAACTCCTGCGCTTTCAGTCCGGCCGCACGTCCACCCGCACGCGAATCCGATCGCCCGGATTGTGATCCGTGCGGGTCCGATAGGTCTTGCCGGCGTACTCGTAGGTGACGTCGTACGCGGTCACGCTGCGCTGCTCGTTGGCGTAGCCGTTGTTCGGCACCGGGTCGCACACCCGCACGCTGCCGGTGCGCGGCGGTTCTTGGTTGCGCTTGCTCTGTTCGTAGATGCTGCGGCCGGCCATGCCGCCGACCATCGAGCCGATCGCCGAAGTGGCGTAACGCGCGCTGCCGCCGCCGACCTTGCTGCCGAGCACCGCGCCGACGATGCCGCCGACCACGGTCGCGGCGGTGCGGCCGCCCTCGGTGCCGGCGCTGCGGCGCTGGCTGCCGTACTGATCGTAATAGCCGTCGTTGTTGTAGCCGTCGTTGCCGTAGTAATCGCTGCCGCCCTGCACATAGGTCGGGCGCTCGTAGCAGCGCGGCGCGCTGGCGGGCTGGGAATAGGTCTCGAACACCGGGTCGACCCGCACCACGCGGGCGAAATCGACCTGCGAGCTGTAGCTGGGCGAGCCGTTGTTGTAGCCGCCCGAATACGCGCCGGAGCCGGTCGGATACGACTGCGCCGAAGCGATGCCGGTGGCGGCGGCCAGGGCCAGGCCCAGGACGGTGACGAGCGAGCGGTTCATGGCGGGGCTCCCAGGCGCCGGAATGGCGCGATGCGGATCGTCGATCCGACGCGGTCAACCCGGGCTGAATGCGGCCGGGCGTCGCGGCGGCGTCAAAATTTCGTTCACCTCGCCGACAGCCAGTCCGCCGCCTGCGCCGCCGCGCGCGCGGCGTCGCGCCCCAGCAGCGGGCCGACGTGGCTGCCCGGCAAGACGATCAGGCTGGCGCCGACCGCGGCCGCGAACCGTGCCGTGGTTTGCGGATTCACGTCGGTATCGCCGTGGCTGGCGATGCACAGGCTGGGGCATTCCGGCCGCGCCGCCTCGACGCCGGCCAGCGCTTGGGTCAGCACCGCGCCGGATTCGTCGCGCCAGCGCCGCAGCGCGTAGAGCGCGGCGGCTTCGTCGGCGTCGGGCATGGCGCGGCGGGTCGAGGCGAGGCTCGCTTCGCGCCGCCACGGCACCCGCGCCGGCCACTGCCGCGGCGCCAGTTCCGCCGCCCACGGCGCGGGCGGCAACGGATTCACCAACACCAGCGCGTCGGCGAGATCGCCGCACAGCCACGCGAGCAAGCCGCCGAGGCTGGCGCCGACGACGGCGCGCGGACGCGGCAACGCCGCCAGCGCGGCGCGGGCTTGATCGCGGTAATCGGCCAGTCCGGTCGCTTCCAATCCGGCCGGCGCCGCTTGCAGATCCGGCGCCTGGGTTTCGATGCCGCGCGCGTGCAGGACCTCGCGCCACAGGTTCCATTCCCAGCCGCCGGCGCCGGCGCCGTGGAGCAGCAAGGCGTGGCGGAGGGGAGGCGACTGAGGCATGCGGGGAGATTCGTCGGATGTAGGAGCTGCGTAAGCTGCGACCGCTCGGCGCGATGTAATACCACCAAAACAGCCGAAGCCGAAGGTCCGCGGGCACTCGGCTTCGGAGCGCTCGCGGATCTTCGGCTTCGGGGAACCTCGCTTGCGTGCACCGTTGCGGGCGGTCGCGGCTTACGCCGCTCCTACGGGGCGGATCGCGCGACGCGGCCACAGACCACAGGCCACAGCGACGCGGGTTACAGCAAGGTGGCTTCCAGGCTCATCGGCACCGCGCTGAGCGCCTTCGACACCGGGCAGTTGGCCTTGGCGTCCTCGGCGATGGCCTGGAACTTGGCCGAGTCGATGCCCGGCACCTGCGCTTTCACCTTGAGCCGGATCTGCGACAGCGTCGGTCCGCCTTCCATCGACAGATCGACCTCGGCGCGGGTGTCGAGGCTGGCCGGCGGATGCCCGGCCTCGGTGAGTTTGGCCGACAGCGCCATGGTGAAACAGCCGGCGTGGGCGGCGGCGATCAGTTCTTCCGGGTTGGTGCCCTTCTCGTCGCCGAAGCGGCTGTTGAACCCGTAGCGGGCGTTGTCGAGCAAACCGCTCTGCGGCGTGCTCAGACGGCCCTGCCCGCTCTTGAGATCGCCTTCCCAGTGAGCGGTGGCGTTGCGGGAGATACCCATGGTGTGCGGCTCCGGTGGTGGGGGGCGGGTAGCGTAGCGGGTAGCGGGTTAAGAAAGAGGAGATAGCGAATAGGAGATAGAAGATAGCGGAAGGCGGTCCATCGCTTTTGCTATCTCCTATCTCCTATTCGCTATCTCTCGATCTCCCAGCCCCCATGCCGCGGCGCAACACACCAACCGCGACCCAGCACACGCTATCGCCGTCCGCACTTGACCCACCCCGCCCGCTGCGCGAGCCTGTCCTCCCGGCGTCCGCCGGCCCGCCATGACCGCCCGCCGAGCGCCACGCTCGGGCGCGCAGCGCGGACAGCCATGACGGCCTTCCCACCCTTGTCTCAGGGAGAAGTCCGCTCATGTCCTACAGCACAGACCAAATCCGCAACGTGGCCTTGGCAGGCCACCCTGGCGCCGGCAAAACCACGTTGTTCGAAGCCCTGCTGCACGCCGGCGGCGCAGTCCAGACGGCAGGCACGATCGAACGCGGCAGCACCGTGTCCGACTTCGATCCGATCGAGAAGCAGCGCGGGCATTCGCTGGATTGCGCGATCGCCAGCACCGATCACGGCGGCATCCACGTCAACTTGATCGACACCCCGGGGTATCCGGATTTCCGCGGCCCCACGCTGTCGGCGCTGGCCGCGGTGGAAACCCTGGCCGTGGTCGTCGACGCCGACAGCGGCGTGCAGTACGGCACCCGCCGGATGATGGATCACGCCAAGGCGCGCGGGCTGTGCCGCGCCATCGTGGTCAACAAGATCGATCACGACGGCGCCGACGCGGCGCGCGTGCTCGCCGACATCCGCGACACGTTCGGTCCCGAATGCCTGCCGCTCAACCTGCCCGCCGACGGCGGCAAGCGCGTGGTCGATTGCTTCGGCAACGCCGCCGGCGACAGCGACCTCGGCGCGGTCGGCGAATGGCATCAGCGGATCATCGATCAGGTGGTCGAGATCAACGAAACGGTGATGGAGCATTACCTGGACCTCGGCGAAGGCGGCCTGTCCGGGCAGGAACTGCACGACGCGTTCGAGCAATGCCTGCGCGAAGGCCATTTGGTGCCGGTGCTGTTTTGCTCCGCGCGCAGCGGCGTCGGCATCCAGGAATTGCTCGATGCGGCCGAACGCCTGTTCCCGCATCCCGGCGAAGCCAATCCGCCGGCGTTCGCCAAGGGCGCGGGCGAGGACGCGCAGGCCATCGAGGCCAAGCCCGATCCCCAGGCGCATGTGATCGCCGACGTGTTCAAGATCGTCAACGATCCCTTCGTCGGCAAGCTCGGCGTGTTCCGGGTTTATCAGGGCACGGTCAAGAAAGACACGCAGTTGTTCGTCGACGACGGCAAGAAGCCGTTCAAGGTCGGGCATCTGTTCAAGCTCAAGGGCAAGGACCACGTCGAGATCGATCAGGCCGTGCCCGGCGACATCGCCGCGGTGGCCAAGGTCGACGAACTGCATTTCGACGCGGTGCTGCACGACAGCCACGACGAGGACCACATCCACCTGGCGCCGCTGAATTTCCCGCGACCGATGTTCGGCCTGGCGGTGGAAGCGGCGAGCAAGGGCCAGGAACAGAAGCTCTCCACCGCGCTGCACAAGCTGGCCGAGGAAGACCCGTGTTTTCAGGTCGAACACGAAGCCGAGACCAACGAGACCGTGATCCGCGGCTTGTCCGACCTGCATCTGCGCATCAACCTCGACCGGCTCAAGGACAAGTACGGCGTGGAAGTGAAATCGCGCCCGCCGCGCATCGCTTACCGCGAAACCGTCGCCGGCCGGGCCGACGGCCATCACCGCCACAAGAAGCAGACCGGCGGCGCCGGCCAGTTCGGCGAAGTGTTCCTGCGCATCGAACCGCTGCCGCGCGGCGGCGGCTTCGAGTTCGTCGACGAGGTCAAGGGCGGCACCATTCCCGGCCAGTTCCTGCCGGCGGTGGAGAAAGGCGTGCGTCAGGTGCTGCACGACGGCGCCGTCGCCGGCTATCCGATCCAGGACGTGCGGGTGACCGTGTACGACGGCAAGTACCACAGCGTGGACAGCAAGGAAGTCGCCTTCGTCGCCGCCGGCAAGAGGGCCTTCCTCGACGCCATCGGCAAAGCCCGCCCGCAAGTGCTCGAACCCATCGTCGACCTGGAGGTCAACGCGCCGGAGCAGCACATGGGCGACATCAGCGGCGGATTGGCCAGCAAGCGCGCGCGCATCAACGGGACCGACAGCGTGCGCGGCGGCGAGATCGTGGTGCGCGCGCAGGTGCCGCTGTCGGAACTGGAAGGCTATGCGGCCGAACTGAAATCCGTGACCGCCGGACGCGGCCGCTATTCGCTCGACTTCAGCCACTACGAGCCGGTGCCGCCGAACGTGCAGCAAAAGCTGATCGAGGCCTACCGGCCGCATCACGAGGAAGAGTGAGCGCAGGCGACCCGGCGCGGATCTTCCGACGCGGAGAATCGCGCGCAGCGTACCGCGACGCCGCCTGAACCGCGGCGTCGCGGCCGCTCGGCATTGCGCGCAGGCATCGCCCACATCCGTCCGCGCGCGTCGTTATCATCGGCAGGGACCGCCCCCGCTCCGCCAAGGATCGCCCCGATGCGTCTGTTCCGCACCGCCCCCATGCGTCTGTCGCCGTTGCTCGCGCTCGCCGTCCTCGCCTTCGCCGTGTTGCCGACGGCGGCCGCCGCCAAAGGCAAGACGCGTCCGGCGGCGGTGGAGAACCGCTGCGGCTGGTTCCTCAATCCCAGCCCCGGCAACGCCTGGCTGATCGACCGCGACGGCGAGTGGATCGTCGCGATCCAGTCCGGGCACCAGGCCGACGGCGACTGGCCGCCGCCGCGCAGCAGCGAGAAGGAATGGGTGCCGGCCGGAGGCGAGGGCGACCCGCGCGGCTACGGCCACGGCTGCGTCTGCATGAAAGTCGTCACCGCCCCCGGCCACCGCATCGCCCGCATCCTCTCGGGCCAGGGCAAACCGCTCGCGCAATGCCGCCGCGACCGCGCCCTGACCGGGCTGGAGCCGGAACACGGATCGGACGAATAGGCTTGCGATCGATGACCGCCGCCGCCCCCAAGCCGCCGCTCGAACGCGACCCCGAACTGGCCGAGGTCGTCTCCGACGCCATGGACGTGGTGTCGAATCCGACCGACCTGCTGGTCACCCTGCTCGCGCTGACCATCGCCACCGCGGTGGGCGTGCTGGTCACGCGCAAGCTCAAGCAGAAGCTCGGCCATCAGCGGCCGATCCTGCTGACCCTGGTCGAGTATCTGTGCACGCCGGCGCTGACCTTGCTCACCCTCGGCGGACTGAGCCTGCTCGGCGGGTCGTTCGACAATCCGCTGATCGGGTTGGCCGGCACCTTGCTGATGCTGTTCCTGGCGATCCGCGTGTTCGGCGCGGTGGTGGAACTGCTGTTCCGCCCCACGCTGCCGCTGAAGATCATGCTGCGCGCGGTGACCGTGGTGGCGTGGCTGGCGCTGGTGGTCGGGGTGTTCGTCGACCGCAGCCAGACCCTGGCCAAGTTCTACGGCGCCAGCTTCGAGTTCGGCGGCATCAAGATTTCCAGCCAGGGCCTGATCGGCGGGCTGATCAGCGGCGTGGTCATCGCCATCGTCGCGCTGTGGGGCGACAAGAGCGTCACCAAGCTGCTGCGCCGCAGCCGCACCTTGCAGCCGAACTTCATCCTGGCGCTGTCGCGCATCTTCAGCGTGGCGATCTGGATCGCCGCGACGCTGACCATCTTCGCGGTCAGCAACATCAACATCACCGCGCTGGCCGCCTTCGGCGGCGCGCTCGGCATCGGCCTGGGCCTGGGCCTGCAGAAGCTCGCGGCCAGCTACATCAGCGGCTTGATCGTATTGTTCGAGCAATCGGTGCGGGTCGGCGACAACATCGTCAGCAACTCGGTGTCCGGCCGGGTCACGCGCATGACCGTGCGCTACACCATGATCCGCACCCGCGACGGCGTCGAGGCGATCGTGCCCAACGACCTGCTGACCAACAACGTGATCGTCAATCAGTCCTGGTCGGACCGCAACCTGCGCCTGGTCTGCGGCGTGCTGGTCAAGGGCGACGCCGATCTGGCGCTGGCGCGCGAGCTGTTCGTCCAGGCGATGAGCGCGCAATCGCGGGTGCTGCAGGATCCGGCGCCGCACATGTACATCACCGGCGTCAACGACAAGGGCATCCAGCTCGACGGGCATTTCTGGATTTCCGACCCGGAGAACGGCCAGAACAACGTCGCCTCCGACATCTACGACGCGGTGCTGACCGCGTTCCGCCACAACGGCATCCAGCTGGTCGCGCAATAGGCGCGTCCGGCGGGACGCAGCGTCCGCCGGACGGCGCGCCGCCTCGGCGCGCGCGCAGTAGCATGGGCCGATGACCGAGACCGCCCATCCGCGTTTCTTCTGGCAGTTCCCGATGCAACTGGTCCGGCACGCGCGCCTGGACGAATTCCTGCCCGACGACGGCCGCCTGCGCATCTTGTTCCTGTGGGGCAAGGACTGCCCGAACTGCGACATCGCCAAGGGCCAGATGCTGCTCGCGCAGGAGCGCTTCAGCTGGCCGGACGTGCAGTGGCTGCACGACAACGTCTACGAAGACCCGACTATGGCCACCCATTTCGGCCTGCACGGGATTCCGGCGTTCTTCGTGTTCCGCGGCGCGAAGAAGCTCGGACGGATCGGGCAGTGGCCGGGAACGGAGGCGTTCGTGGCGGCGATCGAAAAATTGCGCACGCCCGAAGCCGAAGTGTCGCGCCCCGCGCTGTAGGAGCGGCGTAAGCCGCGACCGCCCGGCAAGAACGTAGCAAACGCGCGGCCCCAAAATGGCGCGCCGCAAACGCTCGATACCCGTCCTATCCGCCTCGCCTTCAACGACCTCCGCGGCATTCGCCCTGCGCGGTCCGCCGCAACCCGCGCCGCTCATACAAATCTCACTTGGCGCCCGCCGCACCCGAGGCGCAGACTGCCTCCGCCTCCCCACAGCCCGCCGCCATGTTCGACGCCTCCACCCTCGCCGCCTACCTCGTCGCCGCCGCCGTGCTGGTGTTCATCCCCGGCCCCGGCACCGCCTGGATCGTCGCCCAGAGCGCCGCCGGCGGCACCGCGCGCGGCATCCAGGCCGCGTTCGGGCTGGAGACGGCGACGCTGATCCACGCCCTCGCCGCCGGCCTGGGCCTGTCGGCGCTGCTGGCGACCTCGGCGCTGGCGTTCGAGATCCTCAAGTACGCCGGCGCCGCCTACCTGATCTGGCTCGGCATCAAAGCCTGGCGCGCCAAGCCCGCGGCGGCGGCCGACGCCGAACGCCCGGCCGAAACGCCGGCGCCGGTGTCGGCGCGGCAGGTGTATCTGCGCTCGGTCATGACCGGCGTGCTGAACCCCAAGGTGGCGGTGTTCTTCCTCGCCTTCCTGCCGCAGTTCGTGCATCCCGAGCGCGGCATGGTGTGGCTGCAGTTCCTGGTGCTGGGCGTGCTGCTGTCGATGATCGGCCTGACCAACAGCCTGATGCTGAGCTTCGCCGTCGGCCGCTTCGGCCGCCGCTTCGCCGCCGGCGGCGGGCGCTGGAAGGAACGCCTGACCGGCAGCGTGTTCATCGCCCTGGGCCTGCGCCTGGCCGTGCAGCAACGCTGAGCGGCGCTTGAACCCGGCCTTTACGCGCGCCCCGCCGCAGCCCCGGCCGGCTTGAACCGGCGCCCGCGCAGCCGCAGGTCGGTAGTTCACGACTTCGCACCGGAGCGCCGCGCATGAAGACCCAAGGCTTTCTCGACCAGTTGCTCAAGACCGCCCAGGACAGCCTGAGCGGCGGCGGATTGGGCGACCTGCTCGGCGGCGGCAAGCCGCTGGCGCGCACCGAGCCGCCGCGCGGCGGCGACGCGCGCGGCGAGGAAAAGCGCGGCCTGCTCAACGCCGACTTCGGCAAGGGCGCTTTGGCCGGCGGCGCGCTCGGTCTGCTGCTGGGCAACAAGAAGCTGCGCAAGCACGCCGGCAAGTTCGCCCTCGCCGGCGGCGTGGCCGCGGTCGGCGTGCTGGCGTACAAGGCGTACGGCGACTACAAGCGCCAGCAGGAAGGTCCGGGCGCGGCCGAGCCGCGCACGGTGGACCGCTTGCCGCCGCCGCAGGCCGAACTGCACAGCCGCGCGATCCTGCAGGCGCTGGTCGCCGCGTCCAAGGCCGACGGCCACATCGACGCGCGCGAACGCGAAGCCATCGAAGGTGAGTTCGTGCGCATCGACGGCGATACGCAATTGCGCTCGTGGCTGCATACGGAGCTGGAAAAACCGCTCGACCCGGCCGAAGTCGCGCGCGCCGCCGACACGCCGGAAACCGCGGCGGAAATGTATCTGGCCAGTTTGCTGGCGGCGGACGAACAGAACTTCATGGAACGCGCGTATCTCGACGAATTGGCGCGCCAGCTCAAGATCGACGACGCGCTCAAGGCGCGGCTGGAGCAGCAGTTGCGCGACGCGCAGCAGAGCTGATCGCATCGGCGAACGCGGGCTTCGGCTCCGATGCGTTCCGCTTCCCGGCGATCTCCCTTCGCGCTTCGACCGGCGGCCGCGACAGCCGCCGCCGCGTGATCCGCTGCGCGTTCCCGGCCTCGGAAGTCGCCACCGCCGCGCGCAACCGTTAGCATCGCCGACGGCGCCGCCCGGCGCCCAAGCGGACCGCCGACATGCGATTGCTGATCCCCGCCCTGCTCGCGCTGACCTTCGTCGGCTGCTCCTGCCAGCGCCACACCGACGATGCCGACGGCGCCGCGAACGCGGCCCAGACCGACGCGCCCGCGACGAATTCCCCGGCCACGCCCAGCGCGGCCGAACTGCGCGCCCAGGCGACCGAGAAAAAACGCAACGAGGCCATGAACGAAGCGGTGGATACCTTGCATCGGTATCTGCAGCGCATCGGCGCCGGCGATACCGATGCGGCGGCCAAGTTCTGGGGCTATCAGCGCGCACCGCGCGGCAACGAGGAAGCCGATCTGCGCACGCTGAAGAACCTGCGCGGACTGCGGATCGAGAACGAGGCGCCGGAACCCTTGGATAAGGAAGCGGTGCCGGAGCTGCTGCGCATTCCGGTGGAACTGCGCGCGACCTTGGAGAACGGCGAGAACCGGCGCTACAAGGGCTGGTACCGGCTGCGGCGCAATCAGGTCGAACAGCGCTGGGAACTGACCGGGGTGTTGGTGGCGGTTACGTTGCAGTAAGCCGCTCGGGTTTCAGGTCGCTTTCGCCGCAATCGAATTGGCGCGGTCGCGGCTTACGCCGCTCCTACAGGGGCTGCGGATGGCGCATCGCGCCCTGTAGGAGCGGCGTAAGCCGCGACCGCGAACCCACCCGTTCCGACGACCCCATCGAACGCCCCGACCCTGACGCCGCGCCAACCCGCGAACGCCGCTCCCGCGCGACGCGCCTTACACTGCGCTCTTCGCGCCGCACCGCGGCGCGCCCGGTTTTCCAGGACTCCGCCATGCGCTCATCGCCCGCCCTTGCCCTGCTCACCGCCGCGCTGCTGAGCGCCGCGCTCGCCGCCTGCGGCGGCAAAGACGCCGCCGTCGACGGCGACGGCCACAATGCCGGCGATCCCTCGGCGCTGCCGGCGCCGGAAGGCGGCCGCGGCAGCATCACCGGCATGCCCGACGCGGGCCAGCCCGGCCCCGCCGGCGCGCCGGCCGCAACGCCGCCGCAGCTCGACGAAAACGGCAATCCGCTGCCGCCGACCGATCCCAACGCCGCGCCCGATCCGAACGCGCCCGTCGATCCGGCGGCGCCGGTGCCGGCCGCGCAGGACCCGGCCGCGGTCGACGCGGCGCCGGCCAATCCCGCCGATCCCGCCGCGGCCGCGGGCGAACCCACCGCCGAAGACGCGGTCGCGGTGGTGCGCGACTACTACGCCGCGATCAACGCCCATCGCTACGAGCGCGCCTACGCGCTGTGGTCCGACGGCGGCCGCGCCAGCGGCCAGGACGCGCAGCAGTTCGCCAACGGCTTCGCCCAGACCGCGGGCGTGTCGGTGGAACTGGCGCCTGCGGGCCGCGTCGACGCCGGCGCCGGTCAGCGCCATATCGAAGTGCCGGTGTCGGTCACCGCGACTCAACGCGACGGCAGCCAGCGCCGTTTCGTCGGCGCCTACACCTTGCGCCGCACCATGGTCGACGGCGCCAGCGCCGAACAGCGCGCGTGGCGCATCGCCAGCGCCGACATCCGCGAGCTCAAGCCGTGAGCGCGGCGCGCCTCGGCGTCGCCGTCGCGCTCGCGTTGACGCTGGCCGCGTGCCAACAACGCGAAGCGGCCGCGCCGGCCAGCGAAGCGTCGGCGCCGAAGACGCCGCCCGCCGCGACGGCGACGATCAATGCCAACCACGCACCCGCGCGCCCCGCGCTCGCGCCCGTCGCCGACTACGTACTGCCCGGCCCGCTCGCGCCCGATCTCGGCGTCGAACAACTGCGCCAATTGTTCGGCGCCGACAACGTCGCCATCGACGAACACCTGCCCGGCGCCGAGGGCGAGGAATTCCGCGGCGTGCGCCTGTTCGACAAAGACCCGACCCGCCGCGCGCGCATCTATTTCCAGGACAGCGAAACACTGCGCGGCCTGTCGATCGTCGTCGTCGACGAACCCGGCTCCCGCTGGCGCCTGGACAACGGCCTCAAAATCGGCCAGCCCTTGAGCGAACTGTCCCGCCTCAACGGCAAGCCGCTGCGGTTCTTCGGCATGGACTGGGACTACGGCGGCGTCATCTCCGATTGGAACGGCGGCGCGCTCGCGCCCAAGGACGGCGATCCGGTGCGGCGCAACGCGCGCCTGAGCCTCGCGGACAACGCGCCGCCGCAAGCGAAGGTGCCGACCGGCGACGGCGAGTTCTCCAGCGACGACAAGCGCTACCCCGAACAGGGATCGCTGCTGCGCGTCGGCGAGTTGAGCGTGTCCTTCCCCGGCGAGGACGACCTGTGACGCCGCGGCCGCGCGCATGAACGCCGCGCCGCGCATCGTGCTGGACAGCAACGTCTGCCTGGATCTGTTCGCGTTCCGCGACCCGGCCGCGGCGCCGTTGCTGCAGGCCTTGCGCAGCGGCGCGGTGGCGGCGGTCACCGACGTCGCGTGCCGCGAGGAATGGCACCGCATCCTCGACTACCCGAACCTGGCCTTGAGCGCCGACGTGCGCGAATCCTGCCTGCGCGAATACGACGAACTGTTGCGTCCGTTCGACGGCTTCGCCGACGCCGACGCACAACGATTGCCGCGTTGCGCCGATCCCGACGATCAGAAATTCCTCGAATTGGCCCAGGCCGCCGGCGCGCGCTGGCTGCTCAGCCGCGACCACGCGCTGGTGGTGCTCGGGCGGCGCACCGCGCGGGCGGGCCTGTTCGAGATCATGACGCCGCGGACCTGGGTGGCGCTGAATGCGTTCCGGGCTGGCGAATAGTCGCGATCCGGGCGAAACGCTCCGCGCCTGAGGCGCCCTCGCGGCCGCCTCGCCGGTCGCCGCCGCGTGCCATACTCGGCCCCATGCGAGGCGTGCCCGACCGTTTCGACGATGCCTTCGATGCCGCTCAGTTCCGGCAGGTCGCGCATCGCCCGGGCGTCGAGCTGTACCGCGCCCACATCGTCCGCCATTCCTTCGATCCGCACACCCACGAAGCCTACGGCCTGGGCGCGATCGAATCGGGCGTCGAGCGCTTCCGCTACCGCGGCAGCGACCATCTCGCCCCGCCCGATTCGCTGGTGCTGATGAACCCCGACGTGCTGCACACCGGCCACGCGGAAACCGCCGAGGGCTGGCGCTACCGGATGATCTACGTCGAACCCGAAGCCGCCGCCGAGATCACCGGCGACGAGGGCTGGTGGTTCGCCGACGCGGTGCGCCACGACCCGGCGCGCGCGCGCCGGGTGACCGCGCGCCTGGACGCGCTGTGGCATGCGCGCGAGCCGCTGGCTTTCGACAGCCAACTGCACGCCTTGCTGGAAGAATTCCGCGACCACGCCAAGCTGCCGCGGCGCGCGCGGCCGGAAGCGCCCAAGCGCTTCGCCGCGGTGCTCGATTGCTTGCGCGCGCGCCTGTCCGAGCGCGTGACGCTGGAAGAGCTGGCCGCGGTCGCCGAGCTGAGCCCGTTCCACTTCCTGCGCCAATTCCGCGCGCAGTACCACGTCACCCCGCAGCAGATGCTGATGGCGCTGCGCCTGCACGAAGCCAAGCGGCTGCTCGCCGCGGGGCTGCCGCCGGCGCGGATCGCGGCGGACACCGGGTTGACCGATCAAGCCCATCTCACTCGCGCGTTCCAACGCCGCTACGGCGTGACGCCGGCGCGCTACCAAAAGCAAATCCGCGGCTAAGAAAGCCACGATTCTTCCTGTAGGAGCGGCGTAAGCCGCGACCAACCGAAGCGATCTCATACCACTTCGACCTCCGAAGCCCGGTTCCCCAAGCGCTCCAACTCTCAAGGCCGAGGTTTCACCGACTTCAAGCCAGGACGCTTTCGCGCATCGCTACGATGGATCGCGGCTTACGCCGCTCCTACAGCCGCTCCGCCGCGGTACCGCCGCCAACCGCAATCTCGTACAAGACGCCCCGCCCCACGCCCCGCCATCCTGCGCCCATGCTGCTAGGAACCCTCTACGCCCTGCTCGCCGGCCTGATCTGGGGCCTGGTCTTCGTCGGCCCGCTGCTGCTGCCCGAATACCCGGCCGCGCTGCAGTCGGTCGGCCGCTACCTCGCGTTCGGCCTGATCGCGCTGCCGCTGGCCTGGCTCGACCGCAAGGCGCTGCGCCAGCTCGCGCGCGCCGACTGGATCGAAGCGCTCAAGCTCTCGCTGATCGGCAACCTGCTCTATTACCTATGCCTCGCCAGCGCGATCCAACGCGCTGGCGGCCCGCTGCCGACGATGATCATCGGCACCTTGCCGGTCGTCATCGCGATCAGCGCCAACCTGCGCAACGCGCGCCGCGACGGCCGCTTGCCATGGCTGCGGCTGGCGCCGTCGCTGCTGCTGATCGCCGCCGGCATCGCCTGCGTCAACCGCGCCGAATTGCGCGAACTGCAAGCGCAATCGCACGCCGACCTCAGCCGCTACGCACTCGGCGGCCTGCTCGCGTTCGGCGCGGTGATCTGCTGGACCTGGTATCCGCTGCGCAACGCCGACTGGCTGCGCGCGCATCCCGACCGCAGCCCGCGCACCTGGGCCACCGCGCAAGGCGTGGCGATCCTGCCGCTGGCGCTCATCGGCTACATCGCGCTGTGGCTGTACATGAGCGCCACCCACTCGCCGTTCCCGATGCCGTTCGGTCCGCGCGCGGGCTATTTCATCGCGTTGATGGCGACCATCGGCTTGTTCGCTTCGTGGGTCGGCACGCTGTGCTGGAACGAAGCCAGCCAGCGCTTGCCGACCGCGCTGGCCGGACAATTGATCGTGTTCGAGACATTGTTCGCGCTGACCTACGCTTTCATTCTGCGCGAACGGATGCCGCCGGCGTTGACCTTGACCGGCATCGCCTTGTTGGTGGCCGGCGTGTTGTGGGCGCTGCGGATCAAGCCGGTGCCGCCGGAAGTCGCGGCCGAGAGCGCGGCCTGACCGAAGCGGCCGACCGAGAGCGACGCTTCACCCTCGAATCCGAGCGCATCAAAAAACATCAACGCGTTCGCGCGGCGCGAACGGCCATGGACGGCGGCGCGGCATTTTGCCGCATCTGCGCGCATCGCGGCGGGACTAGGCTGGCCGGCATTTTCCCGCAGCCATGGTTCCGCATGCGCGCCGTCACGCTTTCCTCGACCTTGCTGTCGCTGGCCCTCGCCAGCGCCGCTCACGCGCAATCGCCGGCCGAACCCGCGCCGGATGCGACCACGCTCGACCGCCTGCGCGTGCACGGCCAGCGCCCGGCCACCGTCGCCACGCCCGCGCAAGCGCGCGAACGCTTAGGCCAGCGCGCCGGCGCGACCGCCTGGATCGACGGCGAGTCGTACCGCGGCGGGCGCGTGAGCACCTTGACCGACGCGCTCGGCTACGCGCCGGGCGTGTTCGTGCAGCCGCGCTTCGGCAGCGAGGAGGCGCGGCTGTCGATCCGCGGCTCGGGCTTGCAGCGCACCTTCCACGGCCGCGGGCTGGAACTGCTGCAAGACGGCAGCCCGCTCAACCTCGCCGACGGCGGCTTCGATTTCCAGGCGGTGGAGCCGCTGAGCGCGCGCTACATCGAGGTCTACCGCGGCGCCAACGCCCTCGAATACGGCGCCGCCACGCTCGGCGGCGCGATCGATTTCGTCTCGCCCACCGGCTACGACGCCGCGCCGTTGCGGCTGCGCGCCGAAGCCGGCGCGTTCGGCTACCGCCGCGGCCAGATCGCCGCCGCCGGCGTGTCCGGCCGCGCCGACGGCTACGCCAGCCTCAGCGGCTTGCGTCAGGACGGTTTCCGCGATCACGCCGAACAAGAGAACTACCGTCTGTTCGCCAACGCCGGCTATCGCTTCAGCGACACGCTCGACGGGCGCGTCTACCTCACCCACGTCGATACGCGCTCGGCGCTGCCCGGCAACCTCACCCTGGCCGAATCGCGGCGCGACCCGCGCCTCGCCGCGCCGGGCAATCTCGCCTTGAACCAGCGCCGCGATTATCGCCTCGACCGCGTCTCCGGCCGCTTGGCGTGGTCGCCTTCGGCCGCCGGCACGCTGACCCTGTCGGCGTACTACGCCGACAAATCGCTGCACCACCCGATCTTCCAGGTATTGCATCAGGACAGCCGCGACTACGGCCTGGACCTGCGCTGGCGCGGCGACTACCAAGGCCTCGGCCTGCGCCACACTTTGATCGCCGGCGCCGCCTTCGCCCAGGGCGATGTCGACGACCGGCGCTGGTTCAATCTCGCCGGCCAGCGCGGCGCGCCGAGCAACCGCTTCGATCAGCGCGCGCGCAACGCCAAGCTCTACGTCGAAAACCAAAGCTGGCTGTCGCCGCAATGGGTTCTGTCGCTCGGCGCGCAGGCGCTGCGCTCGCAGCGGCGCTCGCGCGATCTGCTGATCGTCGGCGGCCGCGACGAGAGTTTCGACCAGGACTACAGCGGCGTCAGCCCCAAGCTCGGCGTGCGCTATCTCGCCGGCGACGGCCTGCAGCTTTACGCCAACCTCAGCCGCAGCTTGGAGCCGCCGAGCTTCGGCGAACTCAGCGGCGGGCCCGGCGTTACCCCGGTCGACAAGCAACGCGCCGACAGCGGCGAGATCGGCCTGCGCCTGGAGCGCGGCGGGCTGTCGCTGGACATTGCTGCGTACCGCGCGCGCATCCGTGGCGAACTGCTCGCGCTCAACGACGGCAACGGCAATCCGCTCGGCACCGTCAACGCCGGGCGCACCGTGCACCAAGGCGTCGAACTCGGCCTGGGCTGGTCCTTCGCCCGCGACTGGACCGTTTCGGCCAGCTACCTCTACAACGATTTCCGCTTCGACGGCGACCGCGTCTACGGCGACAACGATCTCGCCGGCGCGCCGCCGCAGCAACTGCGCGCGAAGCTGCGCTGGTCGCCGGACGAGCGCTTCTATCTCGAACCGAACATCGAGTGGACGCCGCAGGACTACTACATCGACCACGCCAACAGCTTCAAGGCGCCGGGCTACAGCCTCGTCGGCCTGCGCGTGGGCGGACGCATCGCCCAGCAGTGGACCTGGTTCGCCGACGCGCGCAACCTCGCCGACCGCAAATGGATCGCCAGCACCAACGCCATCGCCGACGCGCGCGGACTCGACGGCCGCAACTTCCTGCCCGGCGACGGGCGCGGCGTCTATGTCGGCGTGGAGTGGTCGGCACGTTGAGGCGCGCGCCCCATCTCTCGCAGCTCCGCCGTACCGGCCTCGGATGGATTCGACGAGCCCCCGCCCGAGGAACCGAAGCCGCGGCCGCCCCCTGTAGGAGCGGCGCAAGCCGCGACCGCGACACCGCGCTTACGACGCAACCCCAGCGATGCGGCGCGCCGCCCGACCGGGCAACGCGCCGCCGCAACCTCAGTTCCAGCAACTGCTCGGCTGATCGTTGACCGTCACCCAAAACCGCGTGGTGTCGTCGACGTTGCCGTAAGCCTGCCAGCCCCAACCGCCGCCGCCGTCGTGGTGCTCGCCCACGCGATAGCCCTGGCCGAACTCGGCGCGGCAGAACGCGTCGGCCTCGGCGCGGCTCTTGAACGAATCGCCGCGGACCGCGCGGCTCAAAGCGATGTTGCCCTTGGCCCAGCCGTTGTAGAAATCGACCGGCACCGGCGAGGGCGAGCCGTCCTGCTTCAGGCACAGCACCGGCAAGCGCGCCGAACACACGGTATCGCCCTGATACGCATCGCATTCGGGGCTGAAGCAGCCGATGCGGTCCACGCCGTTGGCGTGGCTGGCCTTGCGCCAGGTGACGCCCTTGCCGCCCGCCGCGGCGGCGGCGAACGAGGACAGCGCGAGAGTGAGAACCGAAGCGGCGATGCAGACTGCACGAACGTTCATCGTATTCCTCCATGAGCCAGTCGGTGGGTGGCGTTCCGCCTCGTTCGCCGCGAGCACATCGCCGCGCCCGAGGCGTCGCCGGGCGCAAGCAATAGCATGGCGGATTTCGCCGAACCGATAACCCCACGCGCTTTTCCGGCGCGCTGCGCCGCACCATCGCGCAAGCGCATAGGCGTGCGAAAAACCGCTGAAAACAAGGCTCACAAGCGATGCGCTCGCCGTTCCACTCTTGATCCGCGCTGAGACGCTCCGGTTCAGATCTCGAACCGGTACGACAGCTTCACCAACAGCTGCTCGCTGTCGCGCAGGCTGAACGCGTCGCCGAATTCGCTGCCGACATTGCGGCGGCGGTCGCCCTCCTCGAACATCTCGCCGCCGCGCACGTAGGCGATGTAGAGGTACGACAGCGGCGCCAGTTCGTAGCGGTAGCGGACCTGGAACGCGAGATTGCGCAGACTGAAATCCGGTACCTCCTCCTCGACCTGCAGCGGCCGCCCGGCGCCGTCGACGCGATAGACCCGACGCTTGCGCGCGTCCACGCCGATGGTCTCCAGCCGCACGCGCAGTTCCTGCTTATCGTCGATGAACCATTGCAGGCCGGCCTTGAGGCTGAGGATGTCGGCGCGGAAATCGGCGATGCGGTTGTCGCCGCGCCACAGCAGCCAGGCCGGGTCGCGGCTGTATTCGACGCCGGCGAACAGCAGCATGCGGTCGCTGACTTGATAGTTCGGCTCCAGGTACAGCGTGGTCCGCCCCTGATCGAGATCGCCCAGGCCGTCGGCCTTGTAATAGGCCTCGGTGTAGAGCGACCACGGGCTGTCGCCGCGGCGCGGGCGCAGCCGCTCGTAGCTCAGGAAGCCCTTGGCCGGCATGCGCACCACACCGTGGCCGCGGGTGATCAGATCGTCGTGGCCGGCGCTCCACACCGCGGCTTCGAGGAACTGGCGGCCGCCGTCGCGCATATCGCTGCGGCGGTTGAGCGCGACCGCGTCGGCGATGCGCACGCCGTCGTCGCTGTAGCGGCGCGACACCGCGAAGTGCCAGTCCTGCCCGGCGTAGGCCGAGTCCGCCGGCAGATCGCTGACCCGCTTGCCGAGGTCGTAGCGCACGTAGTTGAAGTTGTTGCGTTCCAGATAGCCGAAGTCGTTGAGCATCAAGTCGCCGCCCAGATGCAGCCCGTAGAACTGCTGGCGCCACCCGTTGCCCATGTCGTAGTCCACGCGCAGTTGCGCGCCGCTGTCGCGGAAACTGCGTCCGCGCTGCTGCACGTCGGAAGCGACCACGGTGCCGCGCACGGCCCATCGCGCATTCGGCGCCCAGCGCTGATCGAACTCGTAGACGTTGGCGCTGCGGTCCAGGAACGGCCGCTCCACCCGCGTGGCCATCGCGCCGAGGCCGAAGCGCTCGAAGTCGCGGGTGACGCGCGCGGCGTAGAAGTCGCGGCCGGCATCGTCGCCTTCGTTGGCCGCGAACACGCCGTAGTTGAAGCCGCCGGCGCTGCCGTTGAGCTTGACCGCCGCGGTCACGTCGCCCGAGCCCTGGCCGTCGTCGGCCGGCCCGCCCACGCGGCGGGTGTAGATCAGCCGGCTATTGTTGTTGTACGAACCGAACGGCACGTCGAAAAAGCCCTGGTTCTCGGTGAAGAACGGGCGTTTGTCGCTGAAGAAGGTTTCGGTGGCGCTGAAGTTGACGGTGAGCTCGTCGCTTTCGACCTGGCCGAAATCGGGATTGAGCGTGGCGCTGAGCTGGAACTTGCCGCTCGGCTTCCAGAACAGGTCCAGGCCGCCGTCGACGTCGCTGCCGTGGCCGACCGCGTCGCCGATGCCGACCACGTAGGGGGTGATCGCCAGCAGCGATTGCTTGTACGCCGGCACTTCGATGCGCTCGAACGCCGACAGATAGCGCGCTTCGGTGTAGTGCACGGCCGGCCACGAGATGCGCTCGCCGGTGGAGGCGATCACCCGGTCGAGCTGGATGCCGAGCGTGCGCGTGCCGCCGCCGCTCTGGCGCATCGGCGCGATGTGCCAGGGAATCAGCATCTCCGCCGACCAGCCTTGTTCGTCTTCGCTGGTGGCGTGGCGCCAGTCGCCGTCCCAGTCGTCGTTGAACTGGTTTTCGTTGGTGACCGTGGCGTCGGTGATGCTGTTGGCCAAGGTCACGGTGAAGTTGTAGCCGGTGCGGCCGTCGCCGTCGAAGTCGACGTACAGATTGACCCGGTCGACGGTGCCGTCGCCGTCGCGCTGGGTGTGCTGGCGCATGCGCGGCACGTCGGCGGGCTGGACATTGCGGAACGCCACCGCGAGGCCGCGCTCGGTCGCCATGAACCAGGCTTCGGTCGGCAGCTTGCCGGGCTCGCGCGACAGCGGCTGGGTGTGGCGGAAATCGGCGATGTGGCGCGCCTGGCTCCATTCCTGCGGATCGATGCGCCCGTCGATCTCCAGCGCCTGCGCGCACGGCGCGGCGAGGAAGGAAGCGCAAGCGACGGCGCAGGCGGCCGACAAGGCGGTGTACGAACAGTATTGGCGCATGGCGCGCTCCCCCGGACTGCGTGGACCGCCCGGGACGCATCGCGCCGCGGACGGGTCGCGGCGAACGGCACCGTGACGGCGCGCAGACTAGCGGCGCGACGGCTGTGCGCTAAATGGCGTAAGTCATGGCAACCCTTGCCCGCCGGCGCGCATCGGAGCGTTTGGGAGCGGCGCTCAGGCGGCTGCATGGCCGTTGGGTGACAAAGATCAGCCGATGCGGAGCGGCGCAGCCGTTTTTGTAGGAGCGGCGTGAGCCGCGACCCACCGAAGCGCCGCCATACCACTCAAGCTCCCGAAGCCCCGTTGTTCGGGCGCTTCGGCTTTTAGCTCTTGGAGGTCATGGGCTTCGGAAGGGGCGCTTTCGGGCGTCGCTTCGGTGGGTCGCGGCTCACGCCGCTCCTACATTAGAAGCACGCCGCAAGCGAGAAACACGGCCAACGCGATCCGCTCACGGCGCCGTGGCATCGTGAGCGACGAACGCGGTCTCGCCGTGCGGCAGTTGCAGCCAGTCCGGATGCGCCAGCGCGCGGGCGATGTCGCTCTGCCCCGACAGCCAATGCTCGCGCATCGCCACCCGGCCGAACTGGTAATCCTTGAAGTGGCCGATCTTGGCGCGGTCGCGGTAGATCAGGTGGATCACGCTGTAGCGACGGTCGCAGGCCAGCTCGGCCGCGTGCTGGGCCCAGGGATTGCTCGCGCGCACGTCCTCGGGGATTTCCTCCAGCAACTCGCGCAGCAATCGGCGGTAGTGCTGGAACACGCGCTGGGTGTCGGTGATCAGGCGGGTGCGGCTGGAGTACTGGATTTCCTTCTGCCGCTCGGCCACGTCGAGCAGGTTCTGCGGCAGCTCGCCGCGCGCGTTCCACAGGTCGACCTGGAACACCAGGGTGTCGCGGCGCGGCGTCGCGGTGAGTACGTGCGAGAGCGGCGTGTTCGAGACCAGCCCGCCGTCCCAATAGAACTCGCCGTCGATCTCGATCGCCGGGAACGCCGGCGGCAGCGCGCCGGAGGCGAGGATGTGGCGCGCGTCCAGGCGCATCCGGGTGTTGTCGAAGTATTCGAGATTGCCGGTACGCACGTTGACGGCGCCGACGCTGACGCGGATGCCGTCGTCGTTCAAGCGGTCGAAGTCCACCAGCCGGTTGA
This sequence comes from Lysobacter sp. K5869, assembly GCF_018847975.1. Taxonomy (NCBI): domain Bacteria; kingdom Pseudomonadati; phylum Pseudomonadota; class Gammaproteobacteria; order Lysobacterales; family Lysobacteraceae; genus Lysobacter; species Lysobacter sp. K5869. Next base: position 5,467,109 of record NZ_CP072597.1, read on the forward strand.
GCGTGGCGATCATCGGCGAGGTGTCGTACCAACTCGCCGCCGCCGGGCCGGGCTGACGGCCGGCGAGCAGCGCCAGATCCGGGCCGGCCCAGGCGCGCGGGACGTAGAAACCGCGCTGGCCTTCGATGAGGGCGCGCCAGGCTTCCCAGGTATCGAGCCAGGCGCGGGTGTCGGCGTCGATGCCGTCGAAGCGCGCTTCCTGGCCGAGCGTGGTCGAGGGGAACACGTTCGGGCGCGAGATCGTGTCCCAGAACTCGCGCAGCGCGGCCATGCGTCGCTCCGGCGGGTTGCCGGCGATGATCGCGGTGTTGAAGGCGCCGATGGAGATGCCGGCGATCCAGTTCGGCGCGATGCCGGCTTCGAACAGGCCTTGGTAGACGCCGGCCTGATAAGCGCCGAGCGCGCCGCCGCCTTGCAGCACCAGGGCGATGTTTTCGGGCAGCGCGGGCGCGGCGTCTTGCACGCGGCGCACCGATTCGCGCGTGGCGCGTTCGGCGGCGTCGGCGCGGCGGGCCTGACGCGGCGTCGCCGGCGCGGGCGCGAAGGCGCGGCGGGCGCGCGACGGAGCCGCGGTCGCATGCGCGGCGGCCTTGCGCTTGGGCGGCTCCTCGCGCCGCGGCGTCTTCGCCGGGGGAGCTTTCTTCGCCGACGCGGCCGGAGGATCTTTCTTGGCCGGCGTCGCCGGTTTGGGATCGCGCTTGGCCGGCGCGCGCGGCGCGGCGGCGGTCGTGCGGGAGCTATTGCGGGAACGCGGAGCGGGCATCGTCGCCTCCAATCGCGGAAGGGCCCTCGGGCCCGATGCCTGTGTTCCCGTTCGCGAGATCCGATCGGGAGGCACCGGGCCCGAAGGCCCTCCCACGCCAACGGTTTACTGCATGTACCAGCCGTGGCTGACCACGAAGCTCTGGCCGGTCAGCGCCGCGCTCGGGAATTCGGCCAGGAAGCGCACGGTCTGCGCCACGTCCTGCACCGTGGTGAACACGCCGTCGACGGTGTTGCCGAGCATCACCTTCTTGATCACTTCGTCCTCGCTGATGCCCAGTTCCTTGGCCTGCTCGGGAATCTGCTTGTCCACCAGCGGGGTGCGCACGAAACCGGGGCAGACCACGTGGCTGCGCACGTTGTGCTTGGCGCCTTCCTTCGCCAACACCCGCGACAGGCCCAGCAGGCCGTGCTTGGCGGTAACGTAGGCGGACTTCAGCGGCGAGGCTTCGTGCGAGTGCACCGAGCCCATGTAGATCACCACGCCGCCCTTGTCGCCTTGATACATGTGCGGCAACGCCGCCTTGGTGGTGAGGAACGCGCCGTCGAGGTGGATGGCGAGCATCTTCTTCCAATCGGCGAAGGCGTAGTTCTCGATCGGGTTGACGATCTGGATGCCGGCGTTCGACACCAGGATGTCGATGCCGCCGAGCTGGGCGACCACTTGCTCGATGCCGGCGTTGACCGCGGCTTCGTCGGTCACGTCCATCGCCACGCCGACGGCGCGGCCGCCGGCGGCGACGATCTCGTCGGCCACGGCCTGCGCGCCGGCCTGATTGAGGTCGGCGATGGCGATGGCGGCGCCGGCGCGGGCCAGTTCGTGAGCGATTTCCTTGCCGATGCCGCTCGCGGCACCGGTGACGACGGCGACTTTGCCTTGGATCGAACTCATGGGGACTCAACTCCTGAACGATGCGGAAAGAGACAGGCCGGGACGGCGAACCGGCGGCCATTGTCGCCGCGCCGCGTTATCGCGGCGTTGCGGCGGATGCATCGCAGTGTCCCGGCGCGCGACGGCCACGGGAATCGGACCTTCGTCCGCGGGCGAAGTTGCCCGGGAGTTTTGCGCAATCGGCCGGCTGGCAGCCCCACCCCGCGCCGCACGGGCCCGCCTTCCTGTGTAGGAGCGGCGTAAACCGCGACCAACCGAAGCAACGCCATACCACTCCACTTTCCGAAGCCCCGTTGTCCGGATGTTTTCGGCTTTCAACCCTCGGAGGCCACGGACTTCGGGAAAGCGCGCTTTCGGGCGTCGCTTCGGTGGATCGCGGCTCGCGCCGCTCCTACAGGGGAGCGGACGCAACCGCGCCGGAACCTCAATCCTTCTTCTTGCCCTTCTTATCCTTCTTCTTTTTCTTGTCCTTCTTCTTGTCTTTCTTCTTTTTCTTGTCCTTCTTCGGCTGCAGCATCGTCCCGGTGCAGTCCGGCGAGCCGCAGCGGCATTCCCAGATCTTCTTCAGCTCCTTGGTGTGCTTCTCGGCCAAGGTGATGCCGTAGTTGTAGGACAGCTCCTCGCCCGGCGCGATATCGCGGACCGCCTCGATGAACACCTGATCCAGACGGCGGTCGTCGCTCTCGTCCTCCATCAGGATCGCCTCGCAATTGGGCGAGCAGCTGTGGTTGATCCAGCGCGCCGTGTTGCCCTCGTAATTGGCGTCGATGACGTATTCGTCGTTGAGGGTGAACAGGAAGGTGTGGCCGGAATCGGCGTCGCCGGTGTCGCCGGCGTCGGCTTCCTCATGGGTGCGGCGGCGGCCCTTGTATTCGATGATGCGTTCGCCCTTGGCGATCGGGGCGACGGCGAACACACCGTTGCCGTGGATGGCTGAACGACGGGCGGCGATCTTGCGCGGCATGACGATTCCCAAAATGACGAGCGGGCATTCTCGCCCGCGAAGGCGGTCGGCCGCTATCGCCGCGGTCGTCTTTCCGTCGAGCCGGCGCGCCGCCTTGCCGCAGCGGCCGCCTGAACGCCCGTCGGCGGCCCCGCCGCCGCGCCCCGCTGAATTGCGCAAAACCCCCGGCTGGCCCCGGCCGGAATAAAACCGTACAATTTCGGTACGAATTCAAGCCCAGCCCCTCAGCGCCCCCACGCCGATGCTCCGCGTCACCAAACTCACCGACTACGCCACGGTCGTCCTGACCGTTCTGGCCGCCCAGCACGACCGCGTCCTCAGCGCGGCCGAGATGGCCGAGCGCGCCGGCCTGGAAGCGCCGACGGTCAGCAAGGTGCTCAAGCCGCTGGCCCAGGCCGGTCTGGTCGAAGGCTTCCGCGGCGCCAACGGCGGGTACCGCCTGGCCCGCCCGGCCGACGAGATCGGCCTGATCGAGATCGTCGAGGCGATGGAAGGCCCGCTGGGCATGACCGAGTGCAGCCTGCACGAGGGCCAGTGCGGCCTGGAACGCCAGTGCGGCGTGCGCGCCAACTGGCGCCGGATCAACGACGTCGTGATCGAAGCGCTCAGCAACGTGACCCTCGCGCAGATGCTCGCTCCCACCCTTCCAACGCAAGCCGCCACCGCCAAGCGCATCGACCTGCGCCTGGCCGGCGCATAGACAGTAGGCAGCCGCCATGGCCACCGACATCAAGACCGCTCCCGCACCGGCGGGCGACATCGCCAATCGTGAGATCCACGAGCAACTCGGTCGCCGCTACGAAGCCGGTTTCGTCACCGACATCGAATCCGACAGCCTGCCGCCGGGCCTCGACGAGGACACCGTGCGCGCGCTCTCGGCCAAGAAGAACGAGCCGCAGTGGATGACCGAGTGGCGGCTGGCCGCCTACCGCCATTGGCTGACCATGCCGATGCCGCACTGGGCCAAGCTCAACATCGCCCCGATCGATTTCCAGGCGCTGAGCTACTACAGCGCGCCCAAGGCCAAGTACAACTCGCTCGACGAAGTGCCGCAGGAACTGCTCGACACCTACGACAAGCTCGGCGTGCCGCTGCACGAGCGCGCGCGCTTGGCCGGCGTGGCGGTGGACGCGGTGTTCGACTCGGTCTCGGTCGGCACCACCTTCCGCAAGGAACTGGCCGAGAAAGGCATTATTTTCTGCTCGATGTCCGAGGCGATCCGCGAACACCCCGAACTGGTGCAGCAGTACCTCGGCAGCGTCGTGCCGGTCGGCGACAACTACTTCGCCGCGCTCAATTCGGCGGTGTTCTCCGACGGCAGCTTCGTGTTCATCCCCAAGGGCGTGCGTTGCCCGATGGAGCTGAGCACCTATTTCCGCATCAACGCCGGCCACACCGGCCAGTTCGAGCGCACCTTGATCGTGTGCGAGGACAAGGCCTACGTGTCTTATCTGGAAGGCTGCACCGCGCCGATGCGCGACGAGAATCAGCTGCACGCGGCGGTGGTCGAGCTGGTCGCGCTGGAAGACGCGGAGATCAAGTACTCCACAGTGCAGAACTGGTACCCGGGCGACGAGGAAGGCCGCGGCGGCATCTACAACTTCGTGACCAAGCGCGGCGAATGCCGCGGCGCGCGCAGCAAGATCAGCTGGACCCAGGTCGAGACCGGCTCGGCGATCACCTGGAAATACCCCTCCTGCGTGCTGTTGGGCGACGATTCGGTCGGCGAGTTCTATTCGGTCGCGCTGACCCATCACCGCCAGCAGGCCGACACCGGCACCAAGATGATCCACGTCGGCCGTCGCACCAAGAGCAAGATCGTCAGCAAGGGCATCAGCGCCGGCCGCGGCCAGAACACCTACCGCGGCCTGGTGAAGGTCGAGAAGAACGCCGCCGGCGCGCGCAACCACACCCAGTGCGACAGCCTGCTGATCGGCAAGAAGTGCGGCGCGCACACCTTCCCCTACATCGAGGTCAAGCACCCCGACGCCACCGTCGAGCACGAGGCCACCACCTCCAAGATCAGCGAAGACCAGCTGTTCTACTGCCGCTCGCGCGGCATCGGCGAGGAAGACGCGGTGTCGATGATCGTCGACGGCTTCTGCAAGAGCGTGTTCCGCGAGCTGCCGATGGAGTTCGCGGTGGAAGCCAAGAAGTTGCTGGAAGTGAGCCTGGAAGGTTCGGTCGGATGAACGCGGGCGTTGTCCGTACCTTGCGCTTCGTCGCCCCGGAGGAACAAGGCGACGGGAGCGTGCGCTATTGGCGGTCGCGTCCGCCGGAAGAGCGCTTGCAGGAGACCTTGAACCTGCACCGGGAAGGCAACGCGCTGTTCAAGAACGGCAATCCCCCGTTCGCCTATGTGATCGAGTTGCGCGATGTCCCAGCTCCCTGACGACTGGCGCGATTTTCTCGCCGCACTGGGCGCCAACCGCGTCGACTACATGCTGGTCGGCGGCATCGCGCTCGGCGTGCATGGGCATGTGCGCTACACCCGGGACATGGATGTTTGGTTCCGCGGCACCGAAGACAACGCGCGGCGCCTCATCGCCGCCTTGCGCGACTTCGGCTTCGCGGATCTCCAGGCGGATCCCGCCGCTTTCTGCAAGCCGCGCGCGATGCTGGTGCTCGGCTTGGAACCGAACAAGATCGAGTTGATCAACTTCGCCGATGGCGTGGACTTCGACGAGTGCTTCCCGAACCGGATCGTCGTGCCGCTCGCGGGGACGTCCGTCTCGGTCATCGGAATCGACGATCTGCGCAAGAACAAGAAGGCCGTCGGCCGCCTGCAAGACCTGGCGGACCTGGAACGGCTTGACGACTGAACCCACCAAGAATCCCGCCATGCTCAAGATCGAAAACCTCCACGTCTCCGTCGCCGGCAAGGAAATCCTCAAGGGCTTGACCCTAGAGCTGGTCCCCGGCCAGGTGCACGCCATCATGGGTCCCAACGGCGCCGGCAAGTCCACGCTCGGCAACGTGCTGGCCGGCCGCGAAGGCTACGAGGTCACCGCCGGCAGCATCGAGTTCGAAGGCCGCGACCTGCTCGCGCTGGAGCCGGAGGAACGCGCCGCCGCCGGCGTGTTCCTGGCCTTCCAGTACCCGGTCGAAATCCCGGGCGTGAACAACACCTACTTCCTGCGCGCCGCGCTCAACGCCCAGCGCAAGGCGCGCGGCGAAGCCGAGCTCGATTCGATGCAGTTCCTCAAGCTGGTGCGCGAGAAGCTCGCCGTGCTGCACCTGAAGGACGAACTGCTGCACCGCGGCGTCAACGAAGGCTTCAGCGGCGGCGAGAAGAAGCGCAACGAAATCTTCCAGCTGGCCCTGCTCGAACCCAAGCTGGCGATCCTGGACGAAACCGATTCGGGCCTGGACATCGACGCGCTCAAGGCGGTGGCCGACGGCGTCAACACGCTGCGCTCCGGCGAGCGCGCGTTCCTGGTCATCACCCACTATCAGCGCCTGCTCGACTACATCAAGCCCGACGTGGTCCACGTGCTGGCCGACGGCCGCATCGTCGAAACCGGCGGCGCCGAACTGGCGCTGGAACTCGAAGCGCACGGCTACGCCTGGCTCAAGGACCGGGTGGCGCCGGAGAGCGCGGCTTGACCGCCGCGCGCGCACAGGAGACCCGCCCATGAGCGCCCTGCTCGAAGCTTTCGCTTCCGCCTTCGACGCCCTGCCCGCGCGCGAAGCCGCCGGCCTCGGCCAGACCCGCCGCGCCGCGCTCGACGCCGCGCTGCGCGACGGCCTGCCCGGCCCGCGCACCGAAGCCTGGAAATACACCCCGCTGCGCGCGCTGGAACGCCGCGCGTTCGCCGCGGCCGACGCGGCGCCGGCCGCGTTCGACGCCGCCGCGGTCGCCGGCATTCCGGCCCCGCGCATCGTCTTCCACAACGGCCGCTTCGACGCCGCCCACACGGATTTGTCCGGCCTGCCCGCGGGCGTGAGCCTGCAGCCGCTGTCGCGCGTGCTGGCCGGCGACGACGCGCGCGAAGCCAACTTCCTCGCCCGCCGTTTCGAACGCGCCGACGAAGTGTTCGCCCGCCTCAACGCCGCGCTCGCCGACGAAGGCGCGGTGCTGCGCGCCGACGCCGGCGTGCGCGCCGACACCGCGGTGCATCTGGTGTTCGTCGGCAGCCCCAGCGAGGGCGACCGCGCCTGGCATCTGCGCCATCTGATCGAACTGCGCGAGGGCGCGAGCCTGACCGTGGTCGAACACCATCTGGCCAGCGACACCCACAACCACCTCGGCAACAGCCTCACCCACGTCCACCTCGCCCCCGACGCGCAGCTCGAACACGCGCGCGTGCAGGACGAAGCGCTGGGCGCGACCCTCATCGCCCGCACCGACGCGGTGCTGGCGCGCGCCGCGCAGTACCGCCGCCTCGACCTGGAACTGGGCGCGGCGCTGAGCCGCCACGAACTCAACGCCGCGCTGCACGGCGAAGGCGCGCACGTGCATGCCAACGGCGTGTTGCTAGCCACCGGCCGTCGCCATCTCGACACTCGCCTCGGCATCGATCACGTCGGCCGCGATACGCAGTGCGAACTGGTCTGGCGCGGCCTCGGCGCCGGCCGTTCGCGCGCCGCCTTCCACGGCGGCATCCTGATCCGCGAAGGCGCCGACGGCAGCAACGCCGACCTGTCGAACAAGAACCTGCTGCTCAGCGAAGGCGCCGAGATCGACACCCAGCCGGTGCTGGAGATCCACGCCGACGAAGTGCAGGCCGCGCACGGCGCCACCGTCGGCCAGCTCGATGCCAACGCCCTGTTCTACCTGCGCTCGCGCGGCGTGCCGGCCGAAGCCGCGCGCGCCCTGCTGACCGCCGCGTTCTGCCGCGAGACCGTTTCGGTGGTCGGCGACGAGAGCGTGCGGGCGATGCTCGAGGTTCGGCTGAATCTGGCTTTGGAACGATTGCAGCCGGCTTGAAGGCAGGAGATAGCGGGTAGGAGATAGGAGATAGCGCAAAGCTATCGCCGCTCTTGATTTCGCTATCTCCTATCTCCTACCCGCTATCTCCTCGCTTACCGGGATCACGATGAACGTTGCCGTCCCCACCTCCGCCCCCATCGACTGGGCCGCCGTGCGCGCCGACTTCCCGGTGCTCGCCCGCGAAGTCCACGGCAAGCCGCTGATTTATTTCGACTCGGCCAACACTTCGCAGAAACCCGTCGCGGTGATCGACACCGTCGACGCGTTCTACCGCCGCCACAACGCCAACGTCAGCCGCGCCGTGCACACGCTCGGCACCGAAGCGACGGAAGCCTACGAAGGCGCGCGGGCGAAGCTGGCGCGTTTCCTCAACGTGCGCGCCGACGAACTGGTGCTGTGCAGCGGCACCACCTTCGCGATCAACCTCGTCGCCTATTCCTGGGCGCTGCCGCGGCTTCAGCCCGGCGACGCGATCGTGCTCACGCGCATGGAGCACCACGCCAACATCGTGCCCTGGCAGTTGGTGGCGCAGCGCACCGGCGCGGTCATCAAGGTGGTCGAACTCGACGAACTCGGCCGCTTGAATCTGGATCAGCTCTATTCGCTGCTGACCCCGGAAACGAAGCTGTTGGCGCTGACCCACGTCTCCAACGTGCTCGGCACGGTCAACCCGGTGCGCGAGATCTGCCGCGAAGCGCGCAAGCGCGGCATCGTCACCCTGATCGACGGCTCGCAGGCTGCGCCGCATCTGGCTTTGGACATCGCCGCGATCGGCTGCGATTTCTACGTCGTCACCGGCCACAAGATGAGCGGCCCGACCGGCACCGGCGCGCTGTGGGCGCGGCGCGAGCATCTCGAATCGATGCCGCCGTTCATCGGCGGCGGCGAAATGATCAAGGAAGTGCGCTTCGAAGGCACCGTGTTCGCCGACCCGCCGCGCCGCTTCGAGGCCGGCACGCCCAATATCGCCGGTTTCGCCGGGCTCGGCGCCGCGGTCGACTACCTGTCCGCGCTCGGCATGGCCAACATCGAAGCGCGCGAACAAGCGCTGCTGCAGCGCTTCAACGCCGCACTGAGCGAGGTGCCGGGCCTGCGCATCTTCGGCAACGCGCCGGGCAAGGCCGCGGTGGTGAGCTTCCTCATCGATGGCGCGCACGCCCACGATCTGGCCACCCTGCTCGATCTGGAAGGCGTGGCGATCCGCTCCGGCCACCATTGCGCGCATCCGCTGATGCAGTACTTCGGCGTGCCGGCGACCTGCCGCGCCTCGCTGGCCTACTACAACACGTTCGAAGAAATCGACGCGTTCGTCGCCGCTCTCAACAAGGTCCGAAAACTCCTCGCATGAGCCTCGATACACTGAGCTTCCGTCCCGCCACCCTGGCCGACACCGACGCGGTCGTGGCCCTAGTCGAATCGGCCTACCGCGGCGATTCCGGCCGCCGCGGCTGGACCACCGAAGCGGACATCCTCGACGGCCGCCGCACCGGCGCCGACGAAATCCACGAAGTGCTGGCGACGCCGCTGAGCATGATCCTGCTGGCCGAAATCGAGCAAGCCGGCGGCCCGCGCCTGCTCGCCTGCGCGCACATCTGCGTGGAGGACGGCGCCGGTTACTTCGGCATGTTCTCGGTCGATCCGACCTTGCAGAACGGCGGCATCGGCAAGCGCGTGTTGGCCGAGGCCGAGCGCATCGTGCGCGACCAATGGCAGACGCCGGCGATGCGCATGACCGTCATCAACGTGCGCGAAGAGTTGATCCAGTACTACGTGCGCCGCGGCTACCTGCGTACCGGGCGGTTCAAGCCCTTCCCCTACGGCGATGCGCGGTTCGGATTGCCCAAGCGCGACGATCTGAGTTTCGAGGTGTTGGAAAAGGCGCTGTAAGGCGGAAGCGGGAAAGAGGGGAATGAAGGGAGCGGGGAATGGGGTATCGACCCGGCCTCGCGCTTCGCGGTTATCCTCCTTCCCTATTCCCTTCATTCCCGTTTTTCCCGCTTCATCCAAGGGACACCCCATGAGCGACTGGGTTTTCGTCTGCGCCACCTCGCAACTGCTTCCGGGCGAATCCACCGTCGCCTGGGACGGCGACACCGCGATCTTCGTGTGCAATTACGACGGCGATTACTACGCGCTGGAAGACCGCTGCTCGCACGAGGATTTCGAGTTGTCCTCAGGCACGTTCGACGGCGAGGAGGCCAGCATCGAGTGCGTGCTGCACGGCGCGCGCTTCGACGTGCGCGACGGGCGGCCGCTGTGCGCGCCGGCGTACGAGCCGGTGGCGAAGTTTCCGGTCAAGGTCGAGGACGGCGGAGTGTGGACGCGCGACGATCGCGAATGAGGCGATAGCGCGGCCGGCTAAAGCCGCGGCTCTCGCTGTGGCCCTCACCGCATCTGCCGACCGTATTGCCTGCAACGTGGCGCAGGCCCGCGGGCCGGTTCTTTAGCGCGCTTTCGCCACCGGCGCGTCTTGCGTCGGCGCGTGCGAGGGCTGCTCGCCGTTATGCGCTTGCGCTTGTTGCTGAGCCAATGCGGAGTGAATCTGCTGCGAGGCTTGCGCCAAGCTCGTGGCGCTGTCCTGCGCCGCGGGCAGCAAGGCTAGTTTCGCCGTCGGGTTGCCTAGTTCGCCCTGACCCGCGATCAGGCCGCTGCGGTCGTTGTTGAAGACGGCGAAATCGATTCGATCCAAGCGCTCGTTCTGACCGCCTTGCGGCCGCTGCGCGCCCGCGAGGCTGGCGTAGGCCAAGTTGGCGGCGGCCTGCTGCAAGCGTTCGCCCGGGAAGGTGCCGGCGGGGATGTTCGGGGAACGCTCGATCGCCGCCATCGCTTGCTGGAAGCGTTCGTGGCCGGGGTGGGCGCGGTCGGTGATGGCCGGTGCATCGAGGGATGTCGGCGGGTGCGGCTCAGGCTGAGCGGCTTGCGTCGATGCGCCCGGCGCGGGCGCGCCTTGTTGCTGCGCCTGCACGCGCGGCGCCGGGCCGATATTGAATTCGGCGAAACTGCCGTCGCGGACCAAGCGGTTGAGATTGACCGTGATCTCCGGATTGTCCGCGTTCCAGCCGGCTCCGATGTTCTGATTGCCTTCTTGCGCGCGCTGGTTGTTCCCGTAGGGGTTGCGCAGCGTCACCCGGGCTTCGTTGGTTTGCGGATCGCGCGACACGCCCACCACCATATAGGCATGGCTTTCCTCCAGCCCATCGCGAACGTCCCGGCCCTGGGTCGCCATCGACACCGGCCGGTGCGTCGCCAGCGCCTGCTCCAACTCGGCGTAAGCCGCATCCAGTTCCAGTTTGGCGCCCTGCAAAGGCGCGCGGTACGGCGGCGGTTCGGAGGGTCTGACGTGGTCGGGGCCGGTGGGCCGCATCGGTGGGGCGTCGGGATTGCGGATCTGGAGGCTGCGGCCCGATTCGCCGGTCAAGGCGTACATGCCGTCGGCCAGAGCGCCGCCGCCTGTCGGATCGCCGATCGTGCGGTAGCCTCGATTCAGATTGATTTGTCCTCGCTCATCGCGGCCATACAACTCTGCGAACCCAGCCTCGATCACGGTTGGCCACAACGCGCCATCCCCCTCGCGGCTGTTATCGACCGTGCCTCCCCCTCCTCTGTTGATGTTCCGGCGAATATCCTCTTGCGACACAGTGATCGATTCCCGAATGGGGTCGGCCTGTCCCAGGCTGCGCTCCTGCGTGTTCGGCGGTCGGTACAGCGTTACAGTGAAATCGCCGACCTCGGCATTGAAGCGAATGGCATCGCGAATGCGCTCGGGCTGCTGTTCGCCAAGCGCCCCCAACGGCGCGAGGAAATAGCAATTGTAGATGTCGTTCTGACGGATATCCGCAGCATGCGGACGGCCATCAGATCCGTATAAATCTGCGGCGGTGTATTGTCGTTCTTCCTTGGCCATAGCTCTCTCCTTACCAAGTGCAGATCATTTTTTCATCGCGGGCGTGAGTTCCAGATAGCCAACCATACGACGCTCACTCGTACCCGGCAAAAAATCGCGAGTCAAGACGAAGGCCACGTAACGCGGCGAGCTATCGCCGAATGCCCACAGAAACATCATGTAATTGTCATCGTCGAACCAGCCATCTACCTGCATCGTACCGCCCAAGTTCTGGGTCGCATATTGGTGCGCCTTGGAACCGATCGAAGCCCCCGCAGTGAACCCAGGCTGGGTCAAGACGAAACGCTGACCCACCACCCGATACTCGCGCTTCAGATACTGCTCGACCCACCGCACCATCGCCGCTTTAGCGCTGCGTTGTTCGTGCGCGGGCGACACGCGGTCCAGCGGCTCGGGCGTCGCCCATTCCTGCATGTCCTTGAGCGTGCTGTTCGCCGGCTCGATGGTTTTGCAACTCATCAGCGCGCAGCACATCAGGACAAGCGCGGCAGCGAGAGGGCGGAATGTCATGGCGAGCGTCCTTTTTGCCGAAGGCGCCCAGTGTAGATCGGCGCGTCATGAGCGCCACACCTCCCGGCTCCGATGTTTTAGCGCCGCCAACAAGCGCGTACGGAAATCGCGCGCGCTCACGGCGCAATCCGTCTATCAAAAGACGCACGAAATCCATGCACGGCGCCTCAAGGGCGCAAGCGAAGCGCGGCGCGCGTTGCGCCCCTGCGGACTGCGCCGCTTCGGTCGCGGCGCCAGATGCAGAGGCATGTGGGCATGGCCCCAAGCACGTCCTTGCGACGAAAACGGTTACAGAACCCCGCAACCGTTCAACTTTCGTTGCAAATGAGAATCCATCTCATTAATATTGCGAATTGACGCGGCACCCGCCGCCACCCTTTCCAATCCCCCAGAGATCCTCATGTCGACCACGAAGTTCGTCGTGTCGCCGCTCGCCGGCGCGCTCGCCCTCGTCATCAGCTTGCCCGGCTTCGCCGCGCCCGTCCCGGCTCCCGAGCCGCAGGCCAAGGACGTGGAAGGTCTGGAAGTCCACGGCCAGCGCGTGCAGAAGGCCAGCAGCGGCAAGTACACCGCGAACCTGCGCGATACCCCGCAGACCATCACCGTGATCGACCGCGACACCATCGACGGCCAGAACCTGCTGTCGCTGCAGGACATCCTCAGCACCCTGCCGGGCATCACCTTCGGCGCCGGCGAAGGCGGCGGCGGTTTCGGCGACAAGATCAACCTGCGCGGCTTCGACGCCACCAACGACATCACCGTCGACGGCGTGCGCGACAGCGGCATGTACAGCCGCACCGATCCGTTCAATCTGGAATCGGTGGAAGTCGTCAACGGCGCGAACTCGGTCTACTCCGGCGCCGGCTCGGTCGGCGGCACCGTCAATCTGGTCAGCAAGGCCGCCGGCCTCAACGAGTTCCACAAGGCCTCCATCGCCGCCGGCACCGACGCCTACGCGCGCTTCACCAGCGACAGCAACTTCGTCCTCGGCGAAGGCACTGCGCTGCGTTTGAACACGATGGCGCACCAGAACGACGTGCCGGGCCGCGATATCGAAGAGAACCAGCGCTGGGGCGTGGCCGCCTCGCTCGGCTTCGGCCTGGGCAGCGACACCTCCTGGACCCTGAGCTACCTGCACCAGAAGGACGACAACACCCCGCAATACGGCCTGCCGTTCTTCAACGGCGACGTGCTGCCGGGCATCGACCGCGGCAACTACTACGGCTACAGCAACATCGACCGTCAGGAAATCGAGCTCGACTCGGTCACCTCGGTGATCGAGCACAGCTTCAACGAGCGCTTCAAGCTGCGCAATCTGACCCGCTGGCAGCAGGTCGAACAGTTCTCGCTGGTCGACGCCGTGCAGGGCACTTGGTGCCTGGGCAACAACCTGACCCCGACCGGCGCGTCCTGCGGCACCACCCTGCCGGGCAACTACACGCCCAGCGGCCCGCGCGGTTACGGCCGCGACACCCGCAACACCGCGCTCTACACCCAGACCGATCTGACCGCGACCTTCAACACCGGCGCGATCGAGCACAATCTGGTCGCCGGCTTCTCGGTCCTGCACGAAAAGTTCGACCTCGACGTCACCAGCGATTTCCGCAATCCCAACGGCAGCAACCCGTTCCTCGCGGGCTTGCCGCAGATGAACATCGCCAACCCGGACCACATCTATCGCGGCCCGCTCAACCGCACCCTCACCGGCCGCACCGAGGGCGAGCTCGACAACCGTGCGATCTACGTGTTCGACACGCTCAAGTTCAACGAGCAGTGGCAGCTGAGCCTGGGCGCGCGCTACGAGCGCAACGAAGGCAAGACCAGCATCGCCAACGTGGTGCTGGCGCCGACCGCCGCCAATCAGCCGCTGCCGGCGCTGCCCATCGGCACGATCACCGGCTACGGCGTTCCGTTCAAGAACAACGACGACCTGTTCTCCTACCGCGCCGGTCTGGTCTACAAGCCGGTCGAAAACGGCAGCGTCTACGTCGCTTACGGCAACTCGAAGACGCCGTCGAAGGCCTCGGTCAACGGTTCGTGCACGGTGGAGACCTGCTCGGTCGATCCGGAAAGCGCGGTCAACTACGAAATCGGCACCAAGTGGGACTTCCTGGAAGGCCGTCTGGCGCTGACCGGCTCGGTGTTCCGCAACGAGCGCAAGAACTACAAGGTGGCCGACCCGGCCAACCCGCTCAATCCGTCCGGCCTGCAGCAGCTCGACGGCCGCGCGCGCGTCGACGGCGTGATGCTCGGCCTGTCGGGCCTGATCACCGACAATTGGGCGGTCTACGCCAACTACGCCTTCCTCGACAGCGAAGTGCTGCGCGGCGCGTCCAAGCGCCAGGGCCAGCTCGGCCTGGACTACACCAAGGGCGACCGCCTGCTGAACGTGCCGGAGCACTCCTTTAGCCTGTGGACCACCTACGACCTGAGCCCGAAGTGGCAGATCGGCTACGGCGCGACCTACCAGGGCAAGATCTGGGTGGCCCAGCACAGCGCGACCAACCTCAACGGCCCGCTGGCGACCTACGGCAGCTACTGGACCCACCGCGCGATGGTCGCCTACAAGATCAGCCGTCAGGCCCAGTTGCAGCTCAACGTCAACAACCTGACCGACGAAGAGTATTTCACCCGCGTGCGCAACAACGGTTGGGCCACGCCGGGCGACGGCCGTCAGGTCGTGCTCAGCGCCAACTTCTCGTTCTGACCGCAAGCCAAGTGGCGGGAGGCGCCGGCTTCACGGTCTAATCGACGCCTCTCCGCCGCGCGCGCCGCCCGGGCCTTCCGGGCGGCCGCATCGAGGTAACCATGCTGCTGCACGTGCCCAAGGTTCTCACCGCCGAACAGGTCGCCCATTGCCGGGCGCGTCTGGATCAGGCCGGTTGGGCCGACGGACGCATCACCGCCGGCCACCAATCGGCCAAGGCCAAGGACAACGCGCAACTGCCGGAAACCGATCCGGCCGCGCGCGAACTCGGCGCGCTGATCCTCGACGCGCTGTCCAAGAACTCCACCTTCTTCTCCGCCGCCCTGCCCCAGCGCGTGTATCCGCCGCTGTTCAACCGCTACGCCGGCGGGCAGTCGTTCGGCTTCCACGTCGACAACGCGATCCGCTACGACCGCAGCCGCGGCGGCATGGACGCGGTGCGCACCGATCTGTCGGCGACCTTGTTCCTCAGCGCGCCGGAGGAATACGACGGCGGCGAACTGGTCATCGAGGACACCTACGGCTCGCACAGCGTCAAGCTGGCGGCCGGCGACTTGGTGCTGTATCCCGGCACCAGCCTGCACAAGGTCACGCCGGTCACCCGCGGCGCGCGCATCGCCTCGTTCTTCTGGATCCAGAGCCTGCTGGCCGAAGACGCGCAGCGGCGCTTGATGTTCGAGCTCGACGTGTCGATCCGCCGGCTCAACGCCGACGTGCCCGATCATCCGGCGCTAGTGCAGCTCACCGGCGTCTATCACAACCTGCTGCGGCGCTGGAGCCAGACGTGAGTCCTGCGGCTTCCGGCAGCGCCGATCCGAACCGCCGCGCGTACTGGCTCAAGACCCTGCACCGCTGGCATTGGATCAGCGCCGCGCTGAGTTTGGTCGCGTTGCTGCTGTTCTCGGTCACCGGCATCACCCTCAACCACGCCGCGCAGATCGAATCCAAGCCGCAGGTCGTCAATCTCAAGGAAACCCTGCCGAAGAGCCTGCTGCGCAACCTGCAGGGCGAGCGCGCGGCCGACGCGCCGTTGCCGGGCAGCGTCAACGATTGGCTCGCCGATGCGTTGGACGTGCGCACCGACGGGCGCAAGGGCGAGTGGTCCGACGGCGAAGTCTACGTGTCGCTGCCGCGGCCCGGCGGCGACGCCTGGATCAGCATCGACCGCGAGAGCGGCGCGATCGAATACGAACGCACCGACCGCGGCTGGATCGCCTGGCTCAACGATCTGCACAAGGGCCGCAACACCGGCACCGCGTGGCGCTGGTTCATCGATCTGTTCGCGGTGGCCTGCCTGCTGTTCGCGCTGACCGGCCTGTGGCTGCTGCAACTGCACGCGCGCCAGCGCGGCAAGACCTGGCCGCTGGTGGCGCTGGGCTTGCTGTTGCCGCTGCTGATCGTCGTCTTGTTCATGCATTGAAGAATCCAACGCCATCTTTACGGAGCGCTCCATGAAGCCGTCCATGTTCAAGGTCCTGATCCCGGCGCTGACCCTGCCGCTGCCGGCCTTCGCCGCCGATCTGGAACTCAACATCGAAGTGCCGCGCATCAACGCGGCCGAGTACCACCGTCCCTACGTCGCCGCCTGGATCGAGAAGGCCGACAACACCGTCGCCAGCAACCTGCTGGTTTGGTACGACGTGGACATGAAGAACGGCGAAGGCACCAAGTGGCTCAAGGACATGCGCCAGTGGTGGCGGCGCAGCGGCCGCACTCTGACGATGCCGGTCGACGGCGTCAGCGGCGCGACCCGCCCGGTCGGCCAGCACGCGGTGAGCTTCAAGGGCGCCTCCAAGCAACTCGCCGGCCTCGCCCCGGGCAGCTACACCCTGGTGGTGGAAGCCGCGCGCGAAGTCGGCGGCCGCGAGATGGTGACGATCCCGTTCGAGTGGCCGGCCAAGGCGCAGAGGCTGTCGGCGCAAGGCAAGACGGAGTTGGGCAAGGTCGCGGTGACGGTGAAGCCGTGATGGAGCGGGGAATGAAGGGAATGAGGGGAACCAGGGGAATGGCGGGGTTTGTCGCTGTTCCGGTTTTCTGCCTCGTTCGTTGCTTCGTTCCCGCTGGTTCCGCACGGCCCGACGCAGCCTGCATTCCCCTGTTTCCCCTCATTCCCTTCATTCCCGGACTCACGCCATGAACCTCAAATTCGCACTCGCCACCGCCACCGCCCTCGCCGCGCTCGGCCTCAGCGTCTCCGCGCAGGCTCATAAAGCCTGGCTGCAGCCCTCGCAGACCGTGTTCTCCGAAAAGGGTTCGTGGATGACGGTCGATGCGGCCGTGTCCAACGACCTGTTCTACTTCAACCACGTGCCGCTGCCGCTGGAGCGCTTGCAGGTGACCGCACCGGACGGCAGCGCGGTGCAGGCGCAGAACGGTTCGACCGGCAAGCTGCGCAGCGTGTTCGACCTGCAGTTGCAGCAGGAAGGCACCTACAAGATCGCGATGAACAACGAAGGCATGTTCGCCAGCTACAAGCTCGGCGGCGAAGCCAAGCGCTGGCGCGGCAAGGCCAGCGAGTTCAAGGCCGCGATTCCGGCCGGCGCGACCGAGGTCGACGCCTCCGAGAGCCTGGGCCGGGTCGAGACCTTCGCCACCGTCGGCAAGCCGAGCACCGGCGTGTTCAAGACCACGGGCAAGGGCATCGAGCTGGTGCCGGTGACCCATCCCAACGATTTGTTCGCCGGCGAACCGGCGACCTTCCAGTTGCTGGTGGACGGCAAGCCGGCGTCGAACCTCAAGGTCGAAATCGTTCCGGGCGCGACCCGTTATCGCAACGAGCAGGCCGAAATCCACGCCACCACCGGCGCGGACGGCAAGTTCGAGGTGAAGTGGCCGCAAGCCGGCATGTACTGGCTGGAAACCGCCAGCGAAGACAAGAAGACCACCCTGCCCGACGCCAAGCAGCGCCGGCTGAGCTACGTGGCCGTGTTCGAAGTGCTGCCGCAGTAAGACGATGAACCCGCGCGCGCCGCAAGCGATGTGGTCGTGGACGGGCGCCGTGACGGCGCCCGCGCGCGGCGGCGTTGCGGCGGCCGCGCGCATCGTCGAAGTTTCCGCCGGCGCTCCGGCGCCGGCCGCGCTGCACGAGTTGCGCGGGCTCAGCATGGGCACGACCTGGTCGGTCAAGCTGATCGCGTCGGCGTCGATGTTGATCGCGCTCGAACGCGGCATCCAGGCGCGGCTCGACGAAGTCGTCGCGCAGATGAGCACCTGGGAAGCCGATTCGGACATCAGCCGCTACAACCGCGCCGACGCCGGCAGCCTGCACGCGCTGCCCGCGCCGTTCGCCGAAGTGCTGGACGCCGCGCTGGCGTTGGCCGCGGACACCGACGGCGCCTACGATCCGACCATCGGGCCGCTGACCGATCTTTGGGGGTTCGGCCCCGCCCGCGCGCACACGCAGGCGCCGTCGGACGCGCCGCTGGCGCAAGCGCGCGAGCGCGTCGACTGGCGGCGTTTGCGCTACGACGCCGCGAACCGCGCGCTGCTGCAACCCGGCGGCGCGTATCTGGATTTTTCTTCCATCGCCAAGGGCTACGGCGTCGACCGCGTCGCCGATTGGCTGCTCGCGCAAGACATCGGCCATTGTTTGGTCGAAGTCGGCGGCGAGCTGCGCGCGCACGGCCGCAAGCCCGACGGTTCGCCCTGGCGCATCGCCGTCGAACAGCCAGGTCGCGAGGACGAAGCCGCCGCGGTGATCGCGCTCGACGGCTTGGCCATCGCTACCTCGGGCGACTATCGCCGCTATTTCGAGCGCGGCGCGCGCCGCTACTCGCACACCCTCGACCCGCGCACCGGCGCGCCAATCGACAACGCGGTGGCCTCGGTCACCGTGCTGCACGAGCGCTGCATGCACGCCGACGCGCTCGCCACCGCGCTGACCGTGCTCGGCGCGCGCGCCGGGCTCGCCTACGCCAACCGCCGCCAACTCGCCGCGCTGTTCGTGCTGCGCGAGGGCGACGGTTTCGTCACCCGCACCACGCCCGGCTTCGTCGCCCGGCAACGTTCCGCATGACCTCCGCTTCCGCCGCGCGCACGCGCCGTTTCGACTTCTCTCTGATCGGCAATGCGCTGGTCTTGTTGGCGCTGTTCGCGCTCGCCGTCGCGCTGGCGCGCACGCAAGCCGATGCCTGGAACTGGATCGCGCCGGGACGCGGGCAATGGTGGATGGCGGCGGCGTTGGTCGCCGCGTACGTCGGCTTCGTCGCGGCGGTGGCGGTCTCGCGCAAGCGCAGCGCGCAGCGCGAGGCCTTGCCGGAAATCCGCGCCGATCGACGCGGCGAGTGGCTGGTCGCCTTCGCCAGCCAGACCGGTTTCGCCGAACAGTTGGCGCGGCGCAGTTGGCAAGCGCTGCGCGACGCCGGACTCGACGCGGATCTGGCCGTGCTCGGCACACTGGACGCAGAGCAGTTGGGCCAGTACCGCCGCGCCCTGTTCGTGGTCAGCACCACCGGCGAAGGCGACGCGCCCGACAGCGCCGCCGCGTTCGTGCGCAAGGTCATGAGCGCGGCCGCGCCGCTGCCGCAACTGGGTTACGGCGTGCTCGCGCTCGGCGACCGCGAGTACGCGGAGTACTGCGCGTTCGGCCATCGCCTCGATCACTGGCTGCATCGCGCCGGCGCGCAACCGCTGTTCGATCTGGTCGACGTCGACAACGGCGAAGCCGGCGCGCTGCGCCATTGGCAACATCATTTGGGCCTGCTCGCCGGGCGTACCGACTTGCCCGACTGGAGCGCGCCGGCCTACGCGCCGTGGCGGTTGCGCGAGCGGCAGGTGTCGAACCCGGGCAGCGCGGGCGCTTCGGCGTTCCATCTCGTCCTGGTCCCGGCCGATGGTTCCGCGTTGCAATGGCGCGCCGGCGACATCGCCGAAATCGGGCCGCGCAACGCCGCGGACGAAGTCGTTCGATGGCTCGCCGAAGCCGAACTCGACGGCGCCGCGCGCGTTCGCCGCGACGACACCGAGATCGCGCTCGCCGATTTGCTCGCTCGCTCGCGCTTGCCGTCCGCCGCCGATGTGCGCGGCCACAGCGCGCAAGCCGTCGCCGACGCGCTGGCGCCGCTGCCGCATCGCGAATACTCCATCGCCTCGATTCCCGCCGACGGCGCGCTGCGGCTGTTGGTGCGGCAGATGCGCCGCGACGATGGCCGCCTCGGTTTGGGCAGCGGCTGGCTGACCGAATACGCCGGCGACGGCGACGCGGTCGATCTGCGCATCCGCTCCAATCCTTCGTTCCACGCGCCCGGCGATGCGCGGCCGCTCATTTTGATCGGCAACGGCACCGGCCTGGCGGGCTTGCGCGCGCTGCTGCGCGAACGCATCGAGGCCGGGCATCGCCGCAACTGGCTGCTGTTCGGCGAACGCAATGCGGCTTGCGATCTGCACTATCGCGATG
Source organism: Lysobacter sp. K5869 (assembly GCF_018847975.1). NCBI lineage: Bacteria > Pseudomonadati > Pseudomonadota > Gammaproteobacteria > Lysobacterales > Lysobacteraceae > Lysobacter > Lysobacter sp. K5869. The sequence continues at coordinate 5,487,176 of NZ_CP072597.1, forward strand.
AGCTCGAAGCCTGGATCGCCGACGGTCGGATCGAACGCGCCGACTACGCGTTCTCGCGCGACGGCGCGCAGCGCGTCTACGTGCAGGACCGCGTACGCGAACGCCTCGCGCAAGTGCGCGAGTGGGTCGCCGCGGGCGCGGCGATCTACGTGTGCGGCAGCCTGGAAGGCATGGCGCCGGCGGTGGACGCGGTGCTGCGCGAGGCGCTCGGCGACGACGCGTTGGAGTCGATGGCGGCGGAAGGGCGGTATCGTCGCGATGTGTACTGACGCGGGACGGTGCCAGTCGCGACTGCTGTGTTGCTGGCTGCGATGAAAGGTTCGCCGCAGCTGTAGTGTCTCGGTCGCAGCTTACGCAGCTCCTACAGTCGCAAACGAAACTTGCGATGGCCCCTATAGGAGCGGCGCGAGCCGCGGGGTTTACGCTCGCGGCAGAAGTTTCGCCGTAGTTGTGGTGCCGCGGTCGCAGCTTACGCAGCTCCTACAGTCGCAAACGAAACTCGCAATTGTCTCTTGTAGGAGCGGCGTGAGCCGCGACCGCGGGGTTTACGTTCGCGGCGGATGTTTCGCCGTAGTTGTGGTGCCGCGGTCGCAGCTTGCGCAGCTCCTACAGTCGCAAACGAAACTCGCGATTGTCTCTTGTAGGAGCGGCGTGAGCCGCGACCGCGTGGTCTACGCTCGCGGCGGATGTTTCGCCGTAGTTGTGGTGCCGCGGTCGCAGCTTGCGCAGCTCCTACAGTCGCAAACGAAACTCGCGATGGTCCCTCGTGGGAGCGGCGTGAGCCGCGACCGCGGGGTTTACGCTCGCGGCGGAAGCTTCGCCGTAGTTGTGATGTCGCGGTCGCGGCTTGCGCCGCTCCTACAGTCGTAGACGAAACTCGCCATGGCGCCTTGTAGGAGCGCGAAACCGCTGATGGCGCTTCGTGGGTACGGGGCCCGACTCACGCCTCGCCGACGCGCACCAGCAGCACTTCGCCGCCGCCTTCCAACACGTGACGCAAACGCTCCTCGCCCGCGGCCAGGATCGCGGTGTCGCCGGCCTGCAGCGGCGCCAGCCCGGAGCCGTCGGCGAAATGCGCCTGTCCGGCCAGCAGATGCACGGCCCAACTTTGGCCGGGTTCGGCGAACAGCACCATCGGCCCGACCAGCGGGCGATGCCAGAGCTCGGCGCGGACGTGGTCGCGGCGCCACATCAGGTTGAAGTCGTGGGTCGGGCCGTCGATCAGCTCGCCGGTCACCGTACGCTCGCCGGCGAAGCGCAGTTTGTCGTGCGGCGGGTGCAGCTCGAAGGCCTCGCCATCGTCGAAGCGCAGGCGCAGGCCGTTGCCGCTGAGCAGGACCAGTTCGCGGTCGACGCCCGGGAAGGCCGAGAACGGGGCGTCGCTTTCGATTTCGGCGATCGACAGGCGCCAGTCCCACTCCTCCTCGCCCGATGCGGGGCGGTCGCGGCCGGATTCGCGGCGCATGCGCACGATCTCGCGGGTCCAGCCGAACTGGTTGCGCCAGCGTTCGCGGCGGTATTCGTTGGCGGGGATGGACCAAGAGGGGTGCGTGGGCATGGGGCGCGGAGGCGGCTGAATGGAGGGGGTCAGTCTAGTGGGTGTGGGTGGGCGGCCCAAGCCGTCGGCTGGGTTGGGGACGAGGGGAGGAAAGGCTCCAGACCGGTCGAAGTGCCGGCGGCCAGCGGGGCACCCGACGCGGGGGAATCGCGCGCGATTGGGGTGGCGTCGTAAGCGGGGCGGCGCGGTCGCGGCTTGCGCCGCTCCTACAGGGGGCCGGCCGTGGCTACGGCTTAGGTGAGGCGGGTGGGGATTCGGTGCTTCGCGGGCGGCGACGGTGGAACTCACGTCGCTGCGTATGGGTGTGCCCCGCCGCGGATCCTTCCGCGGCGGGGCAGCATACTTCCGTGTCCAGGGACCTCCCCCCGAATCCTTCGGGCCTCCTTGCCCGATCAGCTACCGGCTCCGCATCCGTACGGTGCCGGCAGGCTTGTTCAGCGCTTGCTGGCGGCGCGCGGCGCCGCGATGGCGCCGGCGGTGTTGGTGGGGCGACCCTGCGCCGGCGCCCCGCCCACCACAATACGGTCCCGGTTCTTTTCCACCGTCTTCAGACCGATCCCCTTGACCAGGGCCAGCTGCTCGACGCTGCGGAAGGCCCCGTTGGCCTTGCGGTAAGCGACGATCGCTTCTGCCTTGGACGCCCCGATGTTGAGCAGCACGCGGTCCAGCGTGGCGGCATCGGCGCTGTTGATATTGACCTTCTCCGAGGCGTAGGCGCTGCCGGCGAGGACCAGCGAGAGCACCAGCGACTTGGCGATGAGGGCAAACGATTTCATGTTGAGCTCCTTGAGATTGGATTCCATTCCAGACCGGCCGACTTGCTTCCTTGAGTCCTTGTCTGCCGGTGGAGACAGTCTCCATGTCTCGACGGGCACAGGTTATCGCCGCTCCGGCCCCGGCGAAGTCGGGCGGAGCCGCAGCGCAGGGTAGGAAAAGTCCTACACGCCCCGGCCGGCGTACCATGGTCGCCTTTCCCAGCTCCGAGGCCCCGTTCATGGACGCCAGCAAGGTCGATCGTTACGTCGGTCAGAAGTGGGACGACGAAATCGTCCCGCAATTGGTCGAATACATCCGCATTCCCAACAAATCGCCGATGTTCGACGCCGATTGGGTCAAGCACGGCTATATGGACGATGCGGTCAAGTTGATGGAGTCCTGGGCCAAGGCCCAGACCATCCCGGGCATGCAGGTCGAGGTGGTGCGCCTGGAAGGCCGCACGCCGCTGATCTTCATCGACATCCCGGCCGCGCACGGCGGCAGCAATGAAGATTGCGTGCTGCTCTACGGCCATCTGGACAAGCAGCCGGAAATGACCGGTTGGGACGACGACCTCGGCCCGTGGAAGCCGGTCATCAAGGGCGACAAGCTCTACGGCCGCGGCGGCGCCGACGACGGTTACGCGATCTTCGGTTCGCTCGCGGCGATCTTGGCGCTGCAGGATCAGCAGGTCCCGCACTCGCGCTGCGTGATCCTGATCGAGGCCTGCGAGGAATCGGGCAGCTACGACTTGCCGGCCTACGTCGATCACCTCGCCGACCGCATCGGCAAGCCCTCGCTGGTGGTGTGCCTGGACTCGGGTTGCGGCAACTACGATCAGCTGTGGTGCACGACCTCGCTGCGCGGTCTGGCCGGCGGCAACTTCACCGTCAAGGTGCTCAGCGAAGGCGTGCACTCGGGCGACGCTTCGGGCGTGGTGCCGTCGAGCTTCCGTCTGCTGCGCCAGTTGCTCTCGCGCCTGGAAGACGAGACCAGCGGCAAGATCCTGATCGAAGGCCTGTACGTCGAGGTTCCCGAAGAGCGCATGGAACAAGCGCGTCAGGCCGCCAAGGTGCTCGGCACCGCGGTCTACGACAAGTTCCCGTTCCTGCCGGGCATGAAGCCGATGGCGGACGATCTGTCGGAGCTGGTGCTCAACCGCACTTGGCGTCCGGCGCTGTCGGTGACCGGCGTGGACGGCATGCCGGCGCTGGCGTCGGCCGGCAACGTGCTGCGTCCCTACACCTCGGTGAAGCTGTCGTTGCGCCTGCCGCCGACGCTCGACGGCAAGCGCGCCGGCGAGCTGCTCAAGGAAGTGCTGCTGCGCGATCCGCCGAACGGCGCGCAGGTGACGCTGGAACTGGAGAAGTCCTCCAGCGGTTGGAACGCGCCGGCGATGTCGTCGTGGCTGTCCAAGGCCATCGACGCGTCGAGCCGCGAGTTCTTCGGCCAACCGGCGATGTACATGGGCGAAGGCGGCTCGATTCCGTTCATGGGCATGCTCGGCGAGAAGTTCCCGGGCGCGCAGTTCATGATCACCGGCGTGCTGGGCCCCCATTCCAACGCGCACGGCCCGAACGAGTTCCTGCACATCCCGATGGGCAAGCGCGTCACCGCGTGCGTGGCGCGCGTCGTCGCCGAGCATCATCAGGCCAGCCAGCGCGGCGAGACCACGGGCGCGGCGGTGGTGGCCGACAGCGGCGATCGTCACGGCGGTCACGGCTGCTGCTGAGTTTCGCGGCCAAGCGGTGAACGGAAAAGCGGGCCTGCGGGTCCGCTTTTTCTTTGCGCGAAGCGAACGCGCGAAAGCGATGTGAGCCGGCACGGATATCGGCGTCGGCCCGCCGCGGCGATGCCGGGAAACGAGCCGGCAGCGCCCCGCTCCACCGCCGTCGGCGACGGCTTAACGGCGGTTCAATCCGCCCGCTTTGCCCTCACGCCGCGCCGACGCGCGCGCTCACATGATCCTGGCGCAGTCCCATCCCACCCGGAGGCAAGCCATGTTCGGCGGCATCATTTCCACGATCATCATCGGCGCGGTCATCGGCATCCTCGCGCGGTTCTTCAAACCCGGCGCCGACCCGATGGGATGGATTCTGACCATCCTGCTCGGCATCGCCGGCGCTTACGTCGGCAGTCTGGTGTACGGCGGCGGCGGCTTCATCGGCCTGATCGTTTCCGTGGTCTGCGCCATCGTGCTGCTGTTCCTGTACGAGTTCATCCGCAGCAAGGCCGCGAAGAGTTGAGCGGCGATCCTCGCGTCGCTTGAGCGAACGCCCCGGTGGAAGCCGGGGCGTTCTTTTTTGGGTGGGGCGTCGGTCGCGCGGTTGCGTCGTGGTTGTGTTGGCGCGGTCGCGGCTTACGCCGCTCCTACAAGGGGCTCACGAAGCCGCGTGGCGCCTGTAGGAGCGGCGTAAGCCGCGACCGCGCCGCGACAAGCGCGGCGCAAGCACGAAGCCTTGCGGCTCAGTCCCGCAGATAATCGACCACGCGCTGCGCCAGCGTTTGCGGATCGTCGTCGAGCGTAGCCAGATGCAATTCCGGCGCGTCGGGCGCTTCGTACGGCGAATCGATGCCGGTGAAGTTGGGAATCTTGCCGGCGCGCGCCTTGGCGTACAGGCCCTTGACGTCGCGGCGCTCGGCCTCTTCCATCGGCGTATCGACGAACACCTCGACGAATTCGTCGGCGCCGAACAGCTCGCGCGCCAGCTGCCGCTCGGCGCGGAACGGCGAGATGAAACTCACCAGCACGATCAGGCCCGCGTCGGTCATCAGCTTGGCGACTTCGGCGACGCGGCGGATGTTCTCGACCCGGTCGGCGTCGGTGAAACCCAAATCCTTGTTCAAGCCATGGCGGACGTTGTCGCCGTCGAGGATGAAGGTGTGGTGGCCGAGCCCGTGCAACTGCTTGTCGACCAGATTGGCGATGGTCGATTTGCCCGAACCCGACAGGCCGGTGAACCACACGCAGCGCGGCTTCTGCCGCTTGGCCTGGGCGCGCGCGGACTTGTCGACGTCGACCGGCTGCCAGTGGATGTTCTCGGCGCGGCGCAGGGCGAAATCGAGGGTGCCGGCGGCGACGGTGGCGTTAGTCTGGCGGTCGATCAGCACGAAGCTGCCGAGCTCGCGGTTGTCGCGATAGGCCTCGAACGCGATCGGCTGGTCCAGGCCCAGGTTGCACCACGCCACTTCGTTGAGCTCGAGCCGGCGCGCGGCCAGTTCGGCCTGGGTGTTGACGTCGATCTTGTGCTTGATCTCGGTGACGCTGGCGGTGACGGTGCGCGCGCCGATCTTGAGCCAATAGGAGCGGCCCGGCAGCAGCGGGTTCGCATCCATCCACAGCAGGTGCGCGGCGAACTGATCGGCCACCTGCGCCGGCTGCGCGGCGCTGGCGATCACGTCGCCGCGGCTGATGTCGAGTTCGTCGGCCAGCGTCAGCGTCACCGCCTGCCCGGCCGTCGCCTGTTGCAGATCGCCGTCGGCGGTGACGATGCGCTGCACGCGCGAGCGCCGGCCCGACGGCAGCGCGACGATCTCGTCGCCCGGACGCACGCGGCCCGCGGCGATGGTGCCGGCGAAGCCGCGGAAATCCTGATGCGGACGGTTGACCCACTGCACCGGCAGGCGCAGGCCCAACTCGGCGCCGTTGCGCGACGCGTCCACGGTTTCCAGATGTTCGAGCACGCTCGGCCCGCGATACCACGGGGTGGCCGGCGAGCGCGCGGTGAGGTTGTCGCCGTTGAGCGCCGACAGCGGCACCGCCTGCACGTGCGCGATGCCGAGCTTGGCCGCCAGTTCGCGGTATTCGCCGACGATGCGCTCGAACACGGCCTGATCGAAATCGACCAGATCCATCTTGTTGACCGCCAGCAGCACATGGCGGATGCCCAGCAGCGACACGATGTAGCTGTGGCGGCGGGTCTGGGTCAGCAAGCCCTTGCGCGCGTCCACCAGCACCACGGCGAGGTCCGCGGTGGAGGCGCCGGTCGCCATGTTGCGGGTGTACTGCTCGTGGCCCGGGCAATCGGCGACGATGAACTTGCGCCGTTCGGTGCCGAAATAACGGTAGGCCACGTCGATGGTGATGCCCTGCTCGCGCTCGGCGGCGAGGCCGTCGACCAGCAGCGCAAAGTCGATCTCGCCGTTGCGGGTGCCGTGACGGCGGCTGTCGGCGTCGAGCGCCGCCAGCTGATCCTCGAACAGGCGCTGGGTGTCGTGCAGCAAACGCCCGATCAGCGTGCTCTTGCCGTCGTCGACGCTGCCGCAGGTGATGAAACGCAGCTGGCTCTTGCTTTCGTGTTGGCGCAGGTAATCGGCGACGGCGTCGCCGGCCGGATCGCCGGCGCGCTCGCCCTGGCGCGCGGACGGCGCGGCGAAGGCCAGCACGCTGGCGCCGCCTTCGTGGGCGGCGGCCGCGTCGGCGCGCGCGGCGAGGGTTTGGGCTTCGGCGTTCATCAGAAATAGCCCTCCTGCTTCTTGCGCTCCATCGAAGCGGAAGGATCGTGATCGATCATGCGGCCCTGGCGTTCGGAGGTGGTCGCCACCAGCATCTCGGCGATGATCTTTTCCAGCGTGTCGGCTTCCGATTCGATCGCGCCGGTCAGCGGATAGCAGCCCAGGGTGCGGAAGCGCACGTTGCGCAACTGCGGGGTTTCGCCGGCGCGCAGCGGCAGGCGTTCGTCGTCGACCAGGATCAGCGCGCCGTCGCGCTCGACCACCGGACGCTGCGCCGCGAAGTACAACGACGGCACCGGGATGCGCTCGCGGTAGATGTACAGCCACACGTCGAGTTCGGTCCAGTTCGAGATCGGAAACACGCGCACGCTTTCGCCGGAATGGATGCGGGTGTTGTAGAGATTCCACAGTTCGGGGCGCTGGTTCTTCGGGTCCCAGCGGTGCTGCGGATTGCGGAACGAGAAGATGCGTTCCTTGGCCCGCGACTTCTCTTCGTCGCGGCGCGCGCCGCCGATGGCGGCGTCGAACTTGTTCCAGTCCAGCGCCTGCTTCAGCGCCTGGGTCTTCATCACGTCGGTGTGCACGGCGGCGCCGTGGCTGACCGGGCCGATGTTCTGGGCCAGGCCGTCGGGATTCATGTGCACGCGCAGGTCGATGCCGGTCTCGGCGGCGCGGCGGTCGCGGAAGGCGATCATTTCGCGGAACTTCCAGCCGGTGTCCACGTGCAGCAGCGGGATCGGCGGACGCGCGGGGTAGAAGGCCTTGAGCAGCAGGTGCAGCAGCACCGAGCTGTCCTTGCCGATGGAATAGAGCATCACCGGGTTGCGGAACTCGGCCGCGACCTCGCGCAGGATGTGGATGCTCTCGGCTTCGAGCCGGTCGAGGTGGCTCAGCGCCGACGCCGGCAGCACGGGGGCGTCGGCGGCCACGGCGGCCGGCTCGGGGGACAACGCGACGATCGATTCGGGTGACGCACTCATCGGAGGAGGACTCGCAAGCCGCGTTCCCGTTGCGGCCGGGCGACGCGGCGGCGCCCGGGCGGTCGATTCGGTCCGGTTCCAAGGGCCGCCGCCGATCTTGCCTGTGCAATCCGGCCGGCGACCATCGAACCACATCCGTCGCGGTTTGGCCCGGATGGCGGGCCGTGGCGCACGGATCGAACGCGCATTGCGTCGCGATCCGCCGCCCCGCGGCGGCGGCCGGAGCGGGCGTACCCTCCCCCGGCCATGGCTGGCATTAGAAATCCCCCCGGATTCGGGGAGAAATGAACGCAAGGCATTAACGAATAACCGAGCATCCTTTCCGCGCGCCGGGCGCGCGCTCGTAGCCTGCGGACTCCAAAGCCACACGCAGACCGCCACCGTGCCTGCCGCCGCCCCGTCCGCCCTCGCGTCCGCCGCCCCCGCCCTGCTCGCCGCGCCGCTGCCGGCCGACCGGCTGGATTCGCTCGCCCGCCTCACCGACGGCCTGGACCGCGACAGCCTGTGGTGGCTGTCCGGCTACGCCGCCGGCCTCGCCCGCTCCGGCCTGACGCCCACGCCCATCGCCGCGGCCATCGCGCCGGAAGCCAAGAGCGGCGAACGCCTGAGCGTGGTCTACGGCAGCCAGACCGGCAACGCCAAGCGTCTGGCCGAACAACTGGCCGCGCAGGCCGAAGCTGCGGGCCTGAGCGTGCGCCTGCTGCGCGCCGACGCGTACCCGACCCGCGAACTCAAGACCGAGCGCCTGCTGTATCTGGTGGTCAGCACCCAGGGCGACGGCGATCCGCCGGACGACGCGCGCGGCCTGATCGAGTTCATCGCCGGCAAGCGCGCGCCCGAGCTCAAGGGCGTGCACTACGCCGTGCTCGGCCTGGGCGATTCCAGCTATCCGCAGTTCTGCGCCATCGGCGCCCAGCTCGACGCGCGCTTGGCCGAACTCGGCGCCACCCGCGCCTTCGCCCGCGGCGACGCCGACCTCGACATCGAAACCGTGTCCGGCCCGTGGCTGCAGCAAGCGCTGACCCAGGCCCGCGAAACCCTGAAGCCGGCCGCCGCGCATCTGGCCACGGTGACGCCGCTGCGCCCGATCGCGCCGGCCGCGCCGGCCTACCACCGCGACGCGCCGTTCGCGGCCGAGCTGATCGGCAACCGCCGCCTGATCGCCCGCGCCAGCAGCGCGCGCGGCGCGGTCGACGCGGACAAGGACATCCGCCACATCGAACTGTCGCTGGAAGATTCCGGCCTGCACTACCAGCCCGGCGACGCGCTCGGCCTGTGGCCGCGCAATCCGCCCGCGCTGGTGCAGGCGGTGCTGGAGACCCTGCAACTCGACGGCGAGGCCGCCGTCGCCCACGGCGGCCAGAGCCTGCCGCTGCGCCAATGGCTGGGCGAGAAGCGCGAACTGACCAAGCTCGCGCGCCCGTTCGTGGCCAGCCACGCCGCGCATGCGCGCAGCGACGAACTCAACCGCCTGCTCGCGCCCGACCAATCCGCGTCGCTGGCCGAACTGCTGGCGCGCACCCAGGTGATCGACCTGCTGCAGCGCTACGACGGCGCGTGGTCGGCCGAGGAACTGGTCGCCGCGCTGCGCCCGCTGACCCCGCGTCTGTACTCCATCGCCTCCAGCCAGAAAGCCGTGGGCGAGGAAGCGCACCTGACCGTGGCCCACGTCGAGTACGCGAACGAATCCGGCCTGCGCTGGGGCGCGGCCTCGCACCAACTCGCCAGCGCCGAGGAAGGCGAGCGTCTGCCGGTGTTCATCGAACACAACGAGCGTTTCCGCCTGCCCGCCGACGGCAGCCGCGACATCGTCATGATCGGCCCGGGCACCGGCGTCGCGCCGTTCCGCGGTTTCGTCCAGGACCGCGCCGCCGACGGCGCCTCGGGCCGCAACTGGCTGCTGTTCGGCAACCCGCATTTCCGCACCGATTTCCTCTATCAGACCGAATGGCAGGCGGCGCTGAAGTCCGGCCAGCTGCATCGCCTGGATTTGGCGTTCTCGCGCGATCAGGCGCACAAGGTCTACGTCCAGCACCGCCTGCGCGAACACGGCCGCGCGCTGTACGACTGGCTGCAGAACGGCGCGCACCTGTACGTGTGCGGCGATGCCACGCGCATGGCCAAGGACGTGCACGCCGCGCTGCTGGCGGCGATCGCCGAGCACGGCGGCCGCGGCGCGGAAGCGGCCGAGGACTACCTCAACGATCTGCAACAACAGGGCCGCTACGCCCGGGATGTCTACTGATGTACGCCGTCGCTGTCCGCTGGTCCGAACACTATTTCGTCGAACCGCGCCGCACGTCGCAGGCCGGCGATGCGTTTGTGGAGTCTACTGAGCGTCGCGGGACGTTCGGCTCTGCGCCCGCACCGCTTGCCCCGGCAGTCCGAATGGAGCGCGATCACCGCGCCGCCGCTCACGAGCGCGCCGACAAGAGCGCGTCTGCGGCGTCGCGACGCGCTCCGTTCGGCCTGCATTTCGCGGTGTTCGCCGGAGCGCCGGCATGAGCGCGCATTCGGTCGAAGACATCAAGCTCGCCAGCGCTCGCCTGCGTGGCAGCCTGCTGGAAAGCCTCGCCAACCCATTGACCGGCGCGCTCAACGAGGACGACCAGACCCTCATCAAGTACCACGGCAGCTACCAGCAGGACGACCGCGACGTGCGCGAAGAGCGCCGTCTGGCCAAGCTGGAGCCGGCCTACAGCTTCATGATCCGCACCCGCACGCCGGGCGGCGTGGTCTCGCCGGAGCAGTGGCTCAAGCTCGATTCCATCGCCACCCGCTTCGCCGAGCGCGGCCTGCGCATCACCACGCGCCAGGCGTTCCAGTACCACGGCATCATCAAGACCGAGCTCAAGTCCACCATGCAGGCGATCAACGCCGCGCTGCTGGACACTCTGGCCGCGTGCGGCGACGTCAACCGCAACGTCGCGGTGGCGGCCAATCCGCAGGTCAGCGCCAGCCACGCGGCGGTGTTCGCGCAGGCCGCGGCGCTGTCGGAACACCTGCTGCCCAAGACCCGCGCTTATTACGAAATCTGGCTCGACGAGGAGCAGGTGGCCGGCAGCGGCAGCGAGGACGAGACGATCTACGGGCAGGCCTACCTGCCGCGCAAGTTCAAGATCGGCTTCGCGATTCCGCCGTACAACGATGTGGACGTGTTCGCTCAGGATCTGGGCTACATCGCCATCATCGAAGACGGCGAGTTGCTTGGCTACAACGTCACCGTCGGCGGCGGCATGGGCGCGACCCACGGCGACCCGGAGACCTACCCGCGCGTGGCCGACGTGATCGGCTTCGTCACGCCCGATCAGGTGATTCCGGTCGGCGTGGCGGTGGTCACGGCCCAGCGCGATTTCGGCAACCGCCAGCTGCGCAAGCGCGCGCGACTCAAGTACACCATCGACGATCGCGGGCTGGACTGGTTCAAATCGGAAGTCGAACGGCGCGCCGGTTTCACTCTCCTTCCGGCGCGCCCGTTCGGCTTCCGCCACAACGGCGACCGCTTCGGCTGGGTCGACGGCGACGACGGCCGCGCGCATCTGACCCTGCGCATTCCGTCGGGCCGCATCGTCGACGGCGCGCTCGACGGCCGCGGCGAAGAGGTCACCCACCTCAGCGGCCTGCGCGAGATCGCGCAGTTGCTGGTGGAGGCCGACGGCGCCGAATTCCGCATGACGCCGAACCAGAACCTGACCATCGCCGGCGTGCCCGCGGCGCTGCGCGAACGCGTCGATGCGCTGGTCGCGCAGCACGGCCTGGACGGCTACCGCAGCGCCAGCCCGGTGCGGCGCAACGCGCTGGCCTGCGTGGCGTTGCCGACCTGCGGGCTGGCGATGGCCGAAGCCGAGCGCTATCTGCCCGATTTCGTCGACGCGGTCGAGCGATTGCTGCAACGCCACGCCATCCCCGACGCGTCGATCAACCTGCGCATCAGCGGCTGCCCGAACGGCTGCTCGCGCCCGTACCTGGGCGAAATCGCCCTGGTCGGCAAGGCGCCGGGCCGCTACAACCTGATGCTCGGCGCCGACCATCGCGGCCAGCGCCTGAACACGCTGTACCGCGAAAACATCAACGAGGCCGAAATCGCCGCCGCGCTGGACCCGCTGTTCGCGGCCTACGCCGGCCAGCGCGAGGACGGCGAAGGCTTCGGCGATTACCTCGTGCGCAGCCAGGTCGTGACCGTCCCCTATCCCACTCCCACCGGCATTCCCATCGCACTGGTTGCAGAGGCACACCCATGAGCGCTCCGACCGATCCCGTCACCGCCGCCGAATCCCCGCGCGCGCTGGCCGAACTCAACGCGTGGCTGGCGACGCAGACCGCGCAGCAGCGCGTGGCCTGGGCGCTGGAGAACACCGCCGGCGAACACGCGCTGTCGTCGAGCTTCGGCGCGCAGTCGGCGGTGTCGCTGCATCTGGTGACCCAGCAGGCGCCGCAGATTCCGGTGATCGTGGTCGACACCGGCTACCTGTTCCCGGAAACCTATCGCTTCATCGACGAACTCGGCGAGCGCCTGTCGCTGAACCTCAAGGTCTACCGCCCGCAGATCGGCGTGGCCTGGATGGAAGCGCGCTTCGGCAAGCTGTGGGAACAAGGGCTGGAAGGGATCGAACGCTACAACCGCATGCGCAAGGTCGAACCGATGCAGCGCGCGCTGGGCGAATTGGGCGTGCGCACCTGGATCGCCGGCTTGCGCCGCAGCCAATCGGGCAGCCGCGCGAATCTCGACTTCCTGCAGATCAAGGACGGCCGCTGGAAACTGCACCCGCTGGCCGACTGGAGCGACCGCGACGTGTGGCAGTACCTGCAAGCGCACGATTTGCCGTACCACCCGCTGTGGCACGACGGCTATGTGTCGATCGGCGACACCCACACCACGCGGCGCCTGGAACCCGGCATGCGCGAGGAAGACACCCGGTTCTTCGGGCTCAAGCGCGAATGCGGGCTGCATTTCGACAGTGAGCCCGTGCAGGAAAACCAAGCGGCCTGATATCGCCGTGCGGTCCGTGTAGGAGCGGCGTAAGCCGCGACCGCGGGAATACAACCACGACGGAACTAGCGCCGCGAGCGGATACCTCGCGGTCGCAGCTCACGCAGCTCCTACAGGCAGATCGCGCCGCTACGCCGCGACCGTGCAACGACGAAAACCGCCGAAGTCCCTGTAGGAGCGACGCAAGTCGCGACCGCGGGAACGCAACCACGGCGAAATCAGCGCCGCGAGCGGAAACCCCGCGGTCGCAGCTCACGCAGCTCCTACAGGCAGATCGCGCCGCTACGCCGCAACCGTGCAACGACGAAAACAGCCGAAGCCCCTGTAGGAGCGACGCAAGTCGCGACCGCGGGAACGCAACCACGGTGAAACTTGCGTCGCAAGCGGACACCCCGCGGTCGCAGCTCACGCAGCTCCTACAGGCAGATCGCGCCGCTACGCCGCAACCGTGCAACGACGAAAACAGCCGAAGCCCCTGCAGGAGCGACGCAAGTCGCGACCGCGGGAACGCAACTACGACGAAGCCAGCGCCGCGAGCGGACACCCCGCGGTCGCAGCTCGCGCAGCTCCTACAGGCAGATCGCGCCGCTACGCCCCGATCGTGCCAAGCCCTGAAAAAGAAAATCTCCCTGCCGTCGACAGGGGGATTCGTATGTTTCGCCGAACCGCGACGCGACGCTCAGGAACTGATCGACTGCGTCAGCTCCACCCACGTCGGCGCCTTCGGCCACTGCGGCTCCAGATTGCCTTCCAGCACCCGCCGCAAATCGCGGCGGTCGATCTGCGGGGCCAAGCCCTGCACCAGTTCCAGCGCGTAATCGCGCAGCACCCGCGCGCGCGGGATCACCGCCCAGGTGATGCACTCCGGCACCGCGTCGGGCGCGACCAGCGCCTTGAGGTCGTCGTCGCGCGAGGTCACCGCCATTTCCGCGAGCAGGCCGACGCCCAGGCCGGTGCGCACGTAGGTCTTGATCAGGTCGGCGTCGCGCGCGGTCATCGCCAGCTGCGGTTCGTGGCCGCCGGCGGCGAAGGCGCGGCGCAGCGAGGATTCGGGCCGGGTCGAGGATTCGTAGCTGATCAGCGGGTGCTGGGCCAGTTCGCCCAAGGTCGGCGCGCGGTCGAGCTTGGCTAGCGGATGTCCGCGCGGCACCAGCACCACGCGGCGCCAGCGGAACAGCGGCACCGCGAGGCCGCCCTCGGGCGGCGCGCCGGCGGTGCTGATCACCGCCAAGTCGGCGTTGCCGTGCGACAGGTGCGCGAGCACCTCGCCGTCGGCCGCGGCCTGCAGGTGCACGCTGACTTGCGGGAAATCGCGCTTGACCTGGGCGATCACCGGCGGCAGCACGTAGCGCGCCTGGGTGTGCGTGGTCGACAGCACCAGACGGCCGGCGTGCTGGCCGCGTTCGTTGGCGGCGTAGGCGCGGATGTTGGCCGCTTCCTCGAGGATCCGCCGCGCATGCGCGAGCACGCGTTCGCCGGCCGGCGCGATCGCCTCCAGGCTGCGGCCCTTGCGCACGAACAGCAGAAAGCCCAACTCGTCCTCCAGCTGCTTGAGCTGTTTGGACAGGCCGGGCTGGGTGGCGTGCACGCGTTCGGCGGCGAGGGTGATGTTGAGGCCGGAGTCGGCGATGGCGACCAAGTAACGCAGTTGGGTCAGGGTCATGGCGTGGCGATCCAGAATGAGAGTCGGGGCGGAATGCGGCGAACGGCGCAGCGGCGACAACAGCCGTCGCCCGCGTTGCCGCGGCAGCGGGTGTGCATCGCACGCATTCGCCAGCACCTCGATTCCACGTATTTATCGCTCTATTCGGATGAAAGGATTTATAGATTAACCATCCACCGGCCCGACTGTCCAGTGTCGGCGCCGCAACGCTACGGCTCATTACGTGACGGCATGTGCAAAGGCGGGGCCGTCATTTCCGCCGCGGCGGGGCGCGGCCGTAGGGTCGTCGCATCCTCTCCTCGCCGTCCGCCCGCCGCCGTGACCCGCGCCTCGTCTCCCTTGTTCCCGCTGTTCGCCGACCTGCGCGGCCGCACCGTGCTGGTGGTCGGCGGCGGCGCAGTGGCGCAGCGCAAGGCCGCCGCCCTGCTCGACGCCGGCGCGCGCGTGCGGCTCGGCGCGCCACGGCTGAATCCGGCTTTGGCGGCCTGGGTCGCCGAGGGGCGCATCGAACATCTGGCCGGCGAATTCGTCGCCGCTTGGCTCGACGACGCCTGGCTCGCGGTCGCCGCCACCGACGACGAAGCGGTCAACCGCGCCGTCGCCGCGGCCGGCGAAGCGCGCCGGGTGTGGGTCAACGTGGTCGACGACGTCGAAGGCTCCAGCTTCCACGTGCCGGCGCGGGTCGAACGCGGCCCGGTGCAGATCGCGATCTCCAGCGGCGGCGGCGCGCCGATGCTGGCGCGGCATCTGCGCGAACGCCTGGAAACCGAACTCGACGAATCGCTCGGCGAACTCGCGCAGCTGCTCAGCGCCGAGCGCGCGCGCATCCGCCGGCACTATCCCGATCTCGGCCAGCGCCGGCGCTTCTTCGAGCGCGTGCTGGCCGGCCCGATTCCGTCCCTGCTGCGCGAAGGCCGCCGCGACGACGCGCAGCGCGCGTTCGGCGCGGCCTTGATCGACGACAAGCCCGCCACGCCGCCCGCCGGTTCGGTGGTGTTGGTCGGCGCCGGCCCCGGCGACGCCGGATTGATGACGCTGCGCGGCCTGCGCGCGCTCAATCAGGCCGACGTGATCCTGCACGACCGCCTGGTCAGCCGCGAGGTCCTGCAGTTGGCGCGCCGCGACGCCGAGTTGATCGAAGTCGGCAAGCAAGCCGGCAATCACCACACCACGCAAGACCGCATCCACGAGCTGATGCTCGAACACGCCCGCGCCGGCAAACGCGTGGTCCGGCTCAAGGGCGGCGATCCGTTCGTGTTCGGCCGCGGCGGCGAAGAACTGGAAGTGCTGGCGCAGGCCGGCATCGCCTTCGAGGTCGTGCCCGGCATCACCGCCGCGCTGGCCTGCGCCGCGTACGCCGGCGTGCCGCTGACCCATCGCGAGCATGCGCAGTCGCTGCGTCTTGTCACCGCGCACCTCAAGGATTCGGCCGGCGACCTCGACTGGCAGGCGCTGGCGCAAGAGAAGCAAACCCTCGCGGTCTACATGGGCGTGGCCGGCCTGGATGTGTTGCGCGACAAGCTGATCGAACACGGCCGCGCCGCCAGCACGCCGTTCGCGCTGATCGAAAACGGCTCGCGCCGCGAGCAGCGCGTGGTGACCGGCACGCTGGCCGACTTGGCCGAGCGCGCGCAGGGCCATCGCGTGCAATCGCCGGCGCTGCTGATCGTCGGCGAAGTCGCCGCGCTGGCCCAGCGCCTGCATTGGTTCGGCGAGGCGCCGTTGACCGCGCTGCCCGACGCCGAAGCGACGCAAGCCGCGCTGGCCCAGGCCGCCTGATTCCAATCACCTACCCCACGCCACGGGAGCCACCTCATGTCGCTGCACGAAAGCATCCTCGACACCATCGGCGACACGCCGATCGTCAAACTGCACCGCCTCGCGCCGAAGCACGTGACGCTGTACGCCAAGGTCGAATCGTTCAATCCCGGCGGATCGGTCAAGGACCGCCTCGCTCTGGCGATCGTGCTCGACGCCGAGCAGCGCGGCCTGCTCAAGCCGGGCCAGACGATAGTGGAAGCGACTTCGGGCAACACCGGCATCGCGCTGGCGATGGTCGCCGCCGCGCGCGGTTATCCGTTCGTCGCGGTGATGACCGAAACCTTCTCGATCGAGCGGCGCAAGCTGATGCGCGCGTACGGCGCCAAGGTCATCCTCACCCCCGCCGCCGAACGCGGCACCGGCATGGTGCGCAAGGCCGCCGAACTGGCCGAGAAGCACGGCTGGTTCCTCGCCCGCCAGTTCGAAAACCCGGCCAACCCGGCCTATCACCGCAACACCACCGGCCCGGAAATCCTGCGCGACTTCGCCGGCAAGCGGCTCGATTACTTCGTGTCCGGCTGGGGCACCGGCGGCACCCTCAGCGGCGCCGGGCAGGTGCTGAAGCTGGCGCGGCCGGAGCTCAAGATCGTCGCCTCCGAACCCGCCGGCGCGTCGCTGCTGTCGGGCAAGGACTGGCAGCCGCACAAGATTCAGGGCTGGACGCCGGACTTCGTCCCGGCCGTGCTCGACCGCGCCATCGCCGACGAGATCCGTCCCATCGACGACGTCGTCGCGCGCGACACCGCGCGCCGTCTCGCCGCCGAGGAAGGCCTGTTCGTCGGCATCTCCGCCGGCGCCACCGTCGCCGCGGCGCTGGAAGTCGCGCAGGCCGCGCCGGAAGGCTCGGTGCTGCTGGCGATGCTGCCCGACACCGGCGAGCGCTATCTGTCCACGTTCTTGTTCGAAGGCGTCAACGAAGGCTCCGACGACGAATGGCTGAAGTCGCTGGAGCCGGAGGAAGTGGCCGCCTGAGACCGCCGCACACGCGGCGCAGCCGCGCGCGAACGGCCGCGCGCCTAGGACGCACCGGCGCGGACGTGCCTCCGCGCCGGGACCGGATCGAACGCCGGCTGCGCTGCGTGCTTCACCTGCTGTAGGGCTGTATCGGCGATTCGCCGGCTGGTTTGCGAATCGCTTGCGTCGAGGTCGTTGGTTGCGACCGTTTCGCTCAGGTTGATGGTTCGATCCGTTTTCACCCGCTGCGCGCCATCGGCAAATCGCGCGCAACGGCGTTTCACCCGGGCACCCGTAGGGCGGGGCCCGCGGCGCAAGAAGCCGGGGAAGGCGGTGGCGACCGTTTCCGGCCGAAGGCGTCGCGGGCTTCGCCCTACACTTTTGTGGGGCCCGCATCGACGCGGCTACGGACGCTCCCTGTAGGAGCGGCGCGAGCCGCGACCGCGACACTACGACTACGACGCTGCCTCCGCCGCGAGCGGAGACTCCGCGGTCGCGACTCGCGTCGCTCCTACAGGGAGCTACCGCGACGACGTCCAGGCCGGGCGCCGCATTCAGGCCCTGAGGTTGCGATCCGAGCCCGGACGGCTACCCTGTGCGCCGGCGGCCTTCGCCGCATGGAGCCTGCATGACCCAGCCGCACCCCTCCGACCGCGACGCCGCGCGCCTGGCCTGGGCCCGCGCCGCGACCGGCGACGACCGCCTCGAACTGGTCCGCGCCTCCTTCGATGCCGGCTTCCGCAGCTACTGGCGCGGCCGCGTCCACGCCGGCGCGCGCTTGCCCGAGGGCGACGCCATCGTCATGGACTCGCCGCCGGAGCTGGAAGACCCGCGCCCCTGGCTGCGCCTGCGCGAAGTGCTGGAGGCCGGCGGCGTGCGCGTGCCGCGCGTGTTCCAGGCCGATCCCGAACCAGGCTTCCTGCTGCTCGAAGACCTCGGCCGCGAGACCGTCCTGCAAGCGGTCGAAGCCGGCCATGCCGAGGCCGACGCGATGTTCGACGCCGCCTTCGATCAACTGCTGAAGATTCAGGCGCTGCCCTGCCCCGACGATCTGCAGCCTTACGACGAAGCCTTCCTGACCCGCGAGCTGCGCCTGTTCGACGAGTGGTTCCTCGGCCGCCACCTGGGCGTAAGCCTGGACTGCGGCGATCTGGAGCGGCTCGATCTGGCCTACCGCCGCATCCTCGACAACGTGCTGGCGCAGCGGCAGGTGTTCATCCACCGCGATTTCATGCCGCGCAATCTGATGCCGACCGCCGACGGCCTGGCGGTGATCGATTTCCAGGGCGCGCTGCGCGGCCCGATCGCCTACGACCCGATCAGCCTATTCCGCGACGCGTTCGTGAGCTGGCCCGAGGAGCGCGTCGAAGCGTGGCTGGCGCGCTACCACGCGCGCGCCGTCGCCGCCGGCATTCCCCTGCCCGATTACGCGCGCTTCCGCCGCGACGCCGATTTCGCCGGCCTGCAGCGCCACATCAAGATCCTCGGCCTGTTCGCGCGGCTCAATCATCGCGACGGCAAGCCCAAGTACCTCGCCGACGCGCCGCGCTTCCTGCGCTATCTCGATCTGGTGCTGCCGCGCTATCCCGAACTGCAGCCGCTCAGCGACATCGTCGAACGCTACGTGCGCCCGGCGCTGGCCGCCGACGCGCAGGCTTCGGCATGAAGGCGCTGATCTTCGCCGCCGGCCTGGGCGAGCGCATGCGCCCGTTGACCCTGCACACGCCCAAGCCGCTGCTGCCGGTCGGCGGCGCGCCGCTGATCGAATGGCATCTGCAAAAGCTCGCCGCGCTCGGCGTCGATGAGGTCGTGGTCAACACCTCGTGGCTGGCCGACCGCTTCCCCGCCGCGCTCGGCGACGGCGCGCGCTGGGGACTGCGCCTGCGCTATTCCTACGAAGGCGCCGCACCGCTGGAAACCGGCGGCGGCATGCTCAACGCGCTCAAGCTGCTGCAAGAAGACGCCGACCCGCACGCGCCGTTCCTCGTCGCCAACGGCGATATCTGGACCGACTACGACTTCGCCCGGCTGCCGCGCGAAGTCGACGGCGACGCGCATCTGCTGCTGGTCGACAACCCGCCGCAACATCCGCGCGGCGACTTCCAACTCGGCGCCGACGGCCGCGTCGCCAACGAGGGCGAACGCAAGCTCACCTACGCCGGCATCGGCGTGTACCGCGCATCCCTGTTCGACGATTGGCGCGACGCGCTCGGCGACGCCGCCGGCACCGAACTCGATCCGCCGCGCTTCAGCATCGTCCCGCTGCTGCGCCGCGCCGCGGATCGCGGCCGCCTGCGCGGCTCGCACCACGACGGCCGCTGGACCGACGTCGGCACGCCCGAGCGGCTGCGCGAGCTCGACGCGACGTTCGTCGCCGACTGACGGACGCCGCGGCACTGGCGCCGGCCGCGGCGCGCGACTAGCATCCGCGCCGACGCTTATGACCGACCGACACAAGAAACTCAGCAAGTTCCTCAGCCTCATCCTTCGCCACGAACCGCAGGCCATCGGCCTGACCCTCGACGCCCAAGGCTGGGCCGACGTGGACGAATTCATCGCCAAGGCCGGCGCGCACGGCAGGCTCTACAGCCGCACCCTGATCGAAGAGATCGTGCGCGACAACGACAAGCAGCGCTTCAAGCTCAGCGACGACAAGCGCCGCATCCGCGCCAACCAAGGCCATTCCATCGACATCGATCTGGCGCTGACGCCGGTCGAGCCGCCGGCCACGCTCTATCACGGCACCGCGACCCGCTTCGCCGCGTCGATCCGGCGCACGGGCCTGGAAAAGCGCAGCCGCCAGCACGTGCACCTGTCGCTCGACCGCGATACGGCGGTCAAGGTCGGCAGCCGCCACGGCACGCCGCTGGTCCTGCACATCCGCGCCGGCGACATGCACGCGCAAGGCATCGCCTTCTATCGCGCCGACAACGGCGTGTGGCTCACCGACGCGGTCGCGGCGGAATTCATCGACTGGCCGGCGCAGGGTTGAGGCGATGAAGCTGCGCGCGATCCGGGCCGACCTCACCACGCTGGCGCTGGACGCGATCGTCAACGCGGCCAATTCCTCGCTGCTCGGCGGCGGCGGCGTGGACGGCGCGATCCACCGCGCCGCGGGGCCGGGCTTGGTGGCCGAATGCCGCTTGCTCGGCGGCTGCAAGACCGGCGAAGCCAAGCTCACCGGCGGCCATCGGCTGCCGGCCAAGCACGTCATCCACACCGTCGGGCCGGTCTGGCGCGGCGGCGAACATGGCGAGCCGGAGCGGTTGGCGGCGTGTTACCGCAACAGCCTGCGCATCGCCGCCGAGCGCGGCTTCGCCGCCATCGCGTTCCCGTGCATCAGCACCGGCATCTTCGGCTATCCGGCGCAGGCGGCGGCGCGCATCGCGGTGGCGACGGTGCGCGCGCATTCCGCGCCGGCGCCGGCCGAGGTGGTGTTCTGTTGCTTCGGCGAGGCGGATCTGGCGATCTATCGCGCACTGCTCGAACCCGACGGCTGATACCTCCTCATGTCCGACCACCGCTTTCCCGATTCCGAACGCGCCGGCGTGTACCGCGCGATCTTCGAACGCCGCGACGTGCGCTCGCAATTCCTGCCCGATCCGATTCCCGCACCGGTGCTGGCGCGGCTGCTGCGCGCGGCCCATCACGCGCCGTCGGTGGGCTTCATGCAGCCCTGGGATTTCGTGGTGATCGACGACCCGGCGGTGAAGCGGCGGGTCAAGGCGCTGCACGAAAACGCGAATGCGCAGGCCGCCTCGCTGTACGCCGACGAGCGCGCGGCGCTGTACCGCAAGCTCAAGCTCGAAGGCATCGTCGACAGCCCGGTCAACCTGTGCATCGCCTGCGACCGCGAACGCGGCGGGCCGCATGTGCTGGGCCGCAACACCATGCTCGACGCGGATTTGTTCAGCACCTGCCTCGCCGTGCAGAACCTGTGGCTGGCCGCGCGCGCCGAGGGCATCGGCGTGGGCTGGGTCAGCATTCTCGAACCGGCCGATCTGGCCCGCGTCCTCGGCTTGCCCGAGCGGGTGCAGCCGGTGGCGTATCTGTGTCTGGGCTACGTCAGCGAGTTCCTGCCGAAGCCGGAACTGGAAACCCGCGGCTGGCGCGAACGCCTGCCGTTGCCGACGCTGGTGCACGGCAACGGCTGGGGCGAGGCGGTCGCGGATGAGGCGTTGGCGCAGGCGCTGGCGGAAATCGGCGGGGCCGGCGCGCGGGATTGATCGCACGCGTTCGCGTGGGTGAAATCGTTTGAGCGAGAGGCGGCGGCTCTACGCGGGCCGGCTGGCACGCGCGCATCGTTATGTACGAGAGAACTCACGCGGGCTCGTGCGTGCGCAGGCTCGTGCGTGCGCAGGCTCGTGCGTGCGCGGGCTCGTGCGTGCGCGGGCTCGTGCGTGCGCGGGCTCGTGCGTGCGCGGGCTCGTGCGTGCGCGGGCTCGTGCGTGCGCGGGCTCGTGCGTGCGCGGGCTCGTGCGTGCGCGGGCTCGTGCGTGCGCGCCTGCCTGCGGCGGCGCGCGACGCCGCCCTATTCGTCGTCGATCGTCCGCTTGAGGAACGGAACCGTGATCCGCCGCTGCGCCGCCAGCGAGGCGCGGTCGAGCTTGTCGAGCAACTGGGTCAGCCCGCCCAGGTCGCGGTCCATGCGCTTGAGCATCCACTCCAGCGCCGCCTCTTCCAGCGCCAGCCCGCGCCGCTGCGCGCGCTGGCGCAGCACCTGGGCGCGGCCGTCGTCGTCGAGCGGGGTCAGCACGATGCGCGTGCACTGCGACAGGCGCGAGCGCAGGTCGGGCAAGGTCAGCTTGAGTTCGTCGGGGTTCTCGCGCGCGGCGTAGATCACCGCGATGCCGGCCTGACGCGCGCGGTTGTGGGTGTCGAACAGCGCGATCTCGTCCTCGCGGCGGCCGGCGATCGCTTCGATGCCGTCCAGCGCCAGCAGGTCGTTGTTGGTTTCCAGCGATTGCAGCGCTTCGCGCAAGCGGCCCACCGCCGCGCTCAGCGGCACGTAGGCGGCGCGGCGGCCGCTGAGGTCGGCCTGCGCGCACGCGGCCAACAGCAGATGGGTCTTACCGACGCCGGCCGGGCCGACCAGATAGACCCAGTCGGCCTGGGTCGGATCGCGGTAACCGGCGGTTTCTTCGTTGTGGCTGGACAGGGAACGCAACTGCGCGATCGCGCCCTCGGGCGCGTTCACATACGTTTCCAAACGCTGGTCCGGCGAATGACGCAGGGCCAGCGGCAACTGCGGAATGCTCACTGCTTGCTCTCGCGCTCCGCTGCGTCGTCGGCGGCCGGTTCGGCCAGCGCGACGGGTTGATCGCCCGCGTACAGGCGGCTATGGGTGTAACGCTCCTGGGCGTAGCGCAGCAGCACGTTGACCACCGCCGCCACCGGCAGCGCCAGCAGCATGCCCAGGAAGCCGAACAATTGGCCGCCGGCGAGCACGGCGAAGATCACCGCCACCGGATGCAGGCCGATGCGGTCGCCGACCAGCTTCGGGGTCAGCCAGTAGCTTTCCACCACCTGGCCCACGCCGAACACGATCAGCACGCCGAGCACGTGCTTCCAGTCGCCGTACTGCACCAGCGCGGCGACCACGCCGAGGATGATGCCGCTGGCCGGGCCGAGGTAAGGCACGAAGGTCAGCAGGCCGGCGATGATGCCGATCAGGATGCCCAGATCCAGGCCGACCGCCCACAGGCCGACGCCGTACATCACGCCCAGCGCCAGCATCACCAGGAACTGGCCGCGCAGGAACGCGCCGAGCACGTCGTTGGATTCGCGCGCCAGCCGGCCGACGGTGTCGAGGTAAGCGCGCGGAATCAACGAGGCGACGCGCTCGACCAGCTTGTCCCAGTCGCGCAGGAAGAAGAAGGTCAGCACCGGCAGCAGGGCGATGTTGGCGACCATCGCGATCAGGGCGAAGCCCGAGCGCGACAGATAGCCGAGCAAGGTGGTGGCGATGCCGCCGGCGCGCTCCCAGTTGCTGCGCACCAGTTCGATCATGTGGTTGAGGTCGAGCCAGACGCTGATCTGGAAGCCGGTGCGCTGCTCCAGCCACGGAATCGCGGTGTCGGTGAACCAGGCGCGGTAGGTCGGCAGCGACACGATCAGGGTGGTGATCTGGCGCTCGATCAGCGGCACCAGGATCAGCAGCACCAGCACCACCAGCAGCGCCATCAGGGTGAACACCAAGGTCACCGAGGTGTTGCGCGAGCGGCCGGTGCGTTCGATCCGGTCGACCAGCGGATCGCCGAGCCAGCCGAGCATGGCGGCGACCACGAACGGGGTCAGCACCGGCGCCAACACCCACAGCAGCCAGCAGGCGCCCAGGCCGAGCGCCGTCCATTGCAGACGGCGCAGGAACAGGGCGATCTCTTCCAACGGAGCGCGTTCGATCATGCGGGCGTCGGCTCAGTGCAGTTGGAACACGGGCGGCTGGCCCTCGAGGCCTTCCAGGCCCACCAGGGTGTCGCCGGCGTCGGTCATGCGCTTGAAGCCGGGCAGGCCGGACAGCAGGTCGAGGTCGAATTCGACGCTTTCGGGGGTGGCGCGGATCGGCACGATCTTGCGCACCACGGCCAGGCCTTGCAGGTAGCCGGCCAGGCGGATGTAGTCGTCGGCGCTGCGCACGCCGGTGAAGACGACGCGGTAGGTGCCCGGGGTGCCGGACACGCTGCGCTTGGCGTAGCGCTTCATCAGCGCGTCGGCGGCGCCGTCGGCGCCGCCGGCCATGACCTTGCGCGCGTCCACGTCGGTGGTGT
The DNA here is from genome assembly GCF_018847975.1 of Lysobacter sp. K5869. Lineage (NCBI taxonomy): Bacteria > Pseudomonadati > Pseudomonadota > Gammaproteobacteria > Lysobacterales > Lysobacteraceae > Lysobacter > Lysobacter sp. K5869. The sequence goes on from NZ_CP072597.1 coordinate 5,511,120, forward strand.
TCCAGCTGTTGAGCACCTTGCCGCCGTCGACGAAGGACCAGTCGCCCTTCCAGCCGCCGGTCTTGACCCGGTAGAGCTTGCCGATCAGCTGCATCGGCGGGCTGTAGCGGGCCGAGGCGCGCGCCACCGCGGCGGCGTCGCCGCGCCAGATCGCGCCGACCGAGGCCTGTTCGGCGGCGCTGCCGCTGGGCAGGCCGAGGCGGTAGCCGCGTTCGACCGCGCGGTTGAGCGCGGCGCGCGCGGCGTTGGCCTGGCCGAGGCCGACCAGGCGCGGGCCGCTGCCGTCGTCGATCGCCAGCCACAGCACCGGCTTGGGCCGCGGCTGCGGCCAGATCGGCAGGCCCAGGGTCGCGGCGAGGTTCTCGACCTTCTCCTGGTCGAAATTGACCACCAAGGTGGTCTGGAAGGTCGGCGCGCCGGTGACCTGGGACACGCCCTCGTCCTGGCGGTAGTCGTAGCCGGTGGCGTAGTCCTTGGCCCGGCGCAGCTCCTGGCCGACGCCGGGGCGGCTGGCCGCGGCGCGGTCGCCGGACATCTTGCTGAGCACCTGCGCCAGCGCCCGCGCCATCGCGCCGTTGCGCTCGTTCTCGCTCTGGCCGCCGACCGGCACTTCGGCCGAATACGCGCCCTCGGCCTGGGCGCGGTCGCCCTCCACCCGCTGCGCGCTCGCGGCGAAACTCGCCAGCAGCGCCGCGGCCATCGCCCAAGTCCGGATTGCCTTACCCATCGACCCGCCCATCGCTGTCCCTATCTGTCCGTGGAGCGGGCGTCCCGCCCGCGTTGCGAGCCGCGTGGCCCGGCCCGTGCGGCCGTCCGCCGGCCTGGGGCCGACAGCGGCGTTCAAGGTCCGAAATGGTGCCGTAGGCGGGGCGGGGAGTCCATTCGGAGGCTGAATGAGGGGGAGCGGGCGGATAAGCGGGCAGATAGCGGATAGGAGTTAGAAGATAGCGAAAGGCCCGGCCGGCTTGGCTTTCGCTATCTTCTAGCTCCTATCCGCTAACGCCTGGCCCGCCCCGGCCTGCTAAAATCGCCGGCTTCCCTCCGCGACCACCCCGGGGCCGCCGTGACCGCATCCTCCTCCGACACCTCCCCCAAGCCGCTGACCTACCGCGACGCGGGCGTCGACATCGACGCCGGCAACGAGGTCGTCGAACGCATCAAGCCGCTGGTCAAGCGCAGCTTCCGCCCCGAGGTGATGGGCGGGCTGGGCGGCTTCGGCGCCCTGTTCGACCTGTCGGGCAAGTACCGCGAGCCGGTGCTGGTCTCCGGCACCGACGGCGTCGGCACCAAGCTCAAGCTGGCCCAGCAGCTGGGCCGCCACGACACCATCGGCATCGACCTGGTCGGCATGTGCGTCAACGACGTGCTGGTGCAGGGCGCCGAGCCGCTGTTCTTCCTGGACTACTTCGCCACCGGCAAGCTCGACGTCGACACCACGGTCGCCGTGGTCGGCGGCATCGCCCGCGGCTGCGAACTCGCGGGCTGCGCGCTGATCGGCGGCGAGACCGCCGAGATGCCCGACATGTACCCGCCGGGCGAATACGATCTGGCCGGCTTCACCGTCGGCGCGGTCGAGAAGTCGCAGTTGCTCGACGGCGCGCGCGTGCGCCGCGGCGACGTGCTGATCGGCATCGCCTCCAGCGGCCCGCACTCCAACGGCTATTCGCTGATCCGCCGGATCTTCGACCGCGCCGGCCGTCCGGGCGACGTCGCCGTCGGCGGCGTGCGCCTGATCGACGCGCTGATGGAGCCGACCGCGCTGTACGTCAAGCCGGTGCTGGAACTGCTGCGCGCCAACGGCGGCGAGCATTCGATCCACGCCATGGCCCACGTCACCGGCGGCGGCCTGACCGAGAACATCATCCGCGTGATCCCCGAAGGCCTCGGCCTGGACATCCGCACCGCCACCTGGACCCTGCCGCCGGTGTTCGACTGGCTGCAGCGCGAAGGCGCGGTGCCGCGCGAGGAAATGTGGCGCACCTTCAACTGCGGCATCGGCTTCGTGCTGGTGGTGCCGGACGAAGCCGCGGCGGCGACCGAGGCCGACCTGACCCGCCTGGGTCTGGCGCATTGGCGCATCGGCGAAGTGGTCGGGCACAGCGGCGGCGAGCGCGTGCATATCGGTTGATCGCGGCGTTTCGCGATCGATCAGAGAACGGCGGGCTTCGGCTCGCCGTTTTTCGTTTAGCGGCGCGGCTACGGCTACGGCTGCGATTAGCGGCTGCGATTAGCGGTTGCTGTTGCGGTTGCGGTTGCGGTTGCGACGATGGTTGCGAACGGCGCCGCCGCACCACCCCGTCATTCCGGCGAAAGCCGGAATCCATTTTGATTTTGCTGTCGCCGTTGTCGGCGAGCGCTTTCGCGTTCGCGTTTTTGTACGGGGAGTTGCCGGGCTCCGGGGAGCGGCGGCGGGGCGGCGTCGCTTCGGTTGGTCGCAGCTCACGCAGCTCCTACAGGGGCTGCGGAAAGTTTCGTCTCCGACGGTAGGAGCTGCGCAAGGTGCGACCGCGCCAACCCAACCACAACGAAAACTGCGACGCCTGTTCCCTTCCCCACCCCGCTCCGGTAGTTTTCCCCCGTCATCACCGGAACCCCCCGCATGCCCGCGCAAGGACGCATGAGCGCTCCCAAGAAGGCCGCCCTGGCCTTCGTCCTGACCGTCTTCGCGATCACCTGGATCGCGCCGAAGAGCCCGTTCGAGCAAGCCATGCACAGCGCGCTGACCGTGGTCGGCCTGCTCTGGCTGTGGCGCCACGACCGCCGCTGGCCGCTGCGCGACGCGCATTTCCTCGCCATCTGCGGCTTCATGACGCTGCACTGCGTCGCCGCGCGCTGGCTGTATTCCTACGTGCCCTACGATCAGTGGATCCAATGGCTCACCGGCGGCTGGTCGCTGGACCGCGCGTTCGGCTTCCAGCGCAACCACTTCGACCGGCTGATCCATTTCCTCTACGGCGCCTGCTTCGCGCCGGCGCTGCGCGAGTACCTCCGCCAGCGCTGGCCGGCGCTGAGCGCGGGGCAGGCCTTCGTCCTCGCGGTGGCCGCGATCATGTGCACCAGCCTGATCTACGAATGGTTCGAGTGGGCCATCGCCCTGACTATGTCGCCGCAGGACGCGGAGTCCTACAACGGCCAGCAAGGCGACGTGTGGGACGCGCACACCGACATGTTTCTTGCCACACTGGGCTCGCTCGCCGCCTGGCCGCGCAAGCGCGCCGCCGGCTGAGCCCACGGGTTTCCGCTGCCCTGGACCGCTTCCGAGGAACCGCGCGCCATGAACGATCCGCTGCCGTCCGCCGCCGCGCCGAGCGCGCCGCCGTCTAAAGACGCCGCCCATCTCGATCTGATCGGCGTCTTCTATTACGTGCTCGCCGCCATCGCGGCGTTGTTCTCGCTGTTTCCGCTGATCCACGTGACCATGGGCGCGGCGATGATTTCCGGCGCGTTCGACCAGCCCGGCAACGGCGCGCCGCCGCAGATCGTGGGTTGGCTGTTCCTGGTCATGGGCGCGATCTTCATCCTCGTCGGCATGGCCTTCGCCGCGAGCATGGCGCTCGCCGGCCGACGCTTGCGGCAACGCCGCAGCTACACGCTGTGCCTGGTGCTGGCCGCGCTGAGCTGCATGTTCATGCCCTTCGGCACCGTAATCGGCGTCTTGGCCTTGGTGCTGCTGGTGAAACCCGAAGTCAAAGCGATGTTCGCCCCTGCCTGATCCATGCGCCCGGACCACGCCATGAACGCCCCTGCCGCCGACACGACCGCCGCCACCGACGCCAGCCATCTGCAGGTGCTGTCGATCTTCTATTACATCCTCGCCGCCCTCGGCGCGCTGTCGCTGCCGGTGGCCGGCGTGATGGCCGCGGTGATGTTGAACATTCCCAACCCGAACGCATCGGTGAACTTCCCGGAAGGGCGGGCGTATGCGCTGGGCCTGCTGGCCCTACTGGTGGCGGTCAATGTGGCCTTCGGCGTGGTGTCCTACCTCGCCGCCCAGCGCTTGCGCCAACGCCGCGGCCGCAAGCTCTGCCAGATCGCCGCCGCCCTGACCTGCCTGTCGTTTCCGTTGGGCACCGTGCTGGGCGTGTTCACCTTCGTCGTGCTGAACCGGCCCTCGGTGCGGGCGGCGTTCGACGCGCCGCGCTGACGCCCGCCGCCCGCGGGGCGCCCCGCGCGGCCGATCCGCCGCCCCGGAAAGCCTGAACGACAACCCGCCGAACTAGACAGGTCCACCCGCCTGTCCCCGCCGTGTCATCACCGGGTTGCGCCCGGTGCCCAAGCTGGAAGCCTGTCCCGCAGCGCCTCCGGCTTCCATGAACTACCGTCTCGCTCTGTTCGATATCGCCGGCACCACCGTGTCGGATCCGGGTTTCGTCGCCGAGGCCTTCGTCGGCGCGATGACCGCCGCCGGCCATCCCATCGAGGCGGAGACCTGCCGCGCGCTGATGGGCTACCGCAAGCCCGAAGCGATCGCGCGCCTGCTCGGCGAGTCGGCGACGCCGGCGAAGATCGAGGCGATCCACGACGATTTCGTCGCGCGCATGCTGCGCTGCTACCGCGAGCGGCCCGGCGTGGCGCCGCTGCCGGGCGCGGAATCGACCTTCGCCCTGCTGCGCGCGCACGGCATCAAGGTCGCGCTGAACACCGGGTTCTCGCGCGACATCGCCGAGGCCATCGTCGCGCGGTTGGACTGGCACGGCCGCATCGACGCGCTGATCGCCAGCGACGAGGTGCCGCAGGGCCGCCCCGCGCCGCACATGGCCCAGGCGCTGCTGCGCCGCTTCGGCATCGACGACGCGGCCGCGCTGGTCAAGATCGGCGACACCGAGGTCGACATCGGCGAAGGCCGCAACGCCGGTGCCGGCCTGGTGGTCGCGGTGACCACCGGCGCGTTCGCCCGCGCCGAACTGGAGCCGTATCGCCCCGACGCCATCGTCGATTCGCTGTTCGAGCTGCCGGCGCTGCTCGGCATCGACGCCGCCGTGCGCGACGACGCCGCATGAAAGCGCGCGTTTCCGCCGAGACGCTGCAATCCTGGCGGGTGACCCTGCTCGCCGGCGGCGCGGCGCTGATGGCGTACGCGAGCATGTACGCGTTCCGCAAGCCGTTCGCCGCGGCCTCGTTCCACGGCCAGCAGTGGTTGGACGTGGACTACAAGGTCTGGCTGGTGGTCGCGCAGATCCTCGGCTACATGTGCAGCAAGTTCCTCGGCATCGGCGTGATCGGCGGCCTGCGCCGCGAACGCCGCGCGCCGCTGATGCTGGTGTTGATCGGCAGCGCGTGGCTGGCCTTGCTCGGCTTCGCCGTGGTGCCGGCGCCTTGGAACATCCCGTTCCTGTTCCTCAACGGCCTGCCGCTGGGCATGGTCTGGGGTCTGGTCTTCAGCTATCTGGAAGGCCGCCGCACCACCGAGGCGATGGGCGCGATCCTGGCGTCGAGCTTCATCATGGCCTCGGGCATCGTCAAAAGCGTCGGCAAGTGGCTGCTGCTCAGCGGCGTGAACGAATTCTGGATGCCGTTCCTGACCGGCCTGCTGTTCGTGCCGCCGCTGCTGATCGCGCTGCGCCTGCTCGAACGCGTGCCCGCGCCCGACGCGGCCGACCGCGCCGCGCGCAGCGAGCGCTTGCCGATGAGCCGGGCCGAGCGCTTGGCGTTCGTGCGGCGCTTCCTGCCGGGCTTGGCGCTGATGATCGGCTGCTATGTCGCGCTGACCGTGGTGCGCGATTTCCGCGACAACTTCGAGGCGGAATTGTTCGCGGACCTCGGCTACGGCAACAACGCCGGCGTGTTCGCGCTGATCGAAACGCCGGTCGCCTTGGCCGTTCTCGCGTTGACCGCGGGGCTGACGTGGTTCCGCGACAACCTGCGCGGGCTGATGGCGCTGCACGGATTGATGTTCGCCGGCCTGATGGTCGCCGGCATCGCCACCCTCGCCTACCGCGCCGGCGCGCTGCCGCCGCTGTGGTGGCTGGCCTTGGTCGGCTTCGGTCTGTATCTGGCCTACGTGCCGTTCAACTGCGTGTTCTACGAACGCTTGATCGCGACCTTCCGCGTCGCCGGCAACGTCGGTTTCCTGATGTACCTGTCCGATGCCTTCGGCTATCTGGGCAGCGTCGCGGTGCTGCTGGCCAAGGAATTCTCCGGCCTGCAGCTGTCGTGGACCCAGTTCTTCGCCCAGATCGTGCTCGCGCTGAGCGCGGTCGGCGGCGCCTGCCTGTTGGCTTCGGCCGTGTATTTCCACCACCGCGCCAGCCGCCGCGCCGATGCGCCGGCGCTGGCGCCCGTCTGACCGCTTCGACCCACTCATTCCCGCATGAAAACTGATTCCGTACTCGTCGTCGGCGCCGGCATCGTCGGCCTCGCCATCGCCCGCGCGCTCGCCGTGCGCGGCCACCGCGTCACCGTGCTGGAGCGCTACGACCGCGCGGTCGGCGCCTCGGTGCGCAACTTCGGCATGATCTGGCCGATCGGCGTCACCAACGGCGCCGCCTACGAGCGCGCGCTGCGCTCGCGCGCGATCTGGCAAGAAGTGATCGACGGCGCGAAGCTGTGGCACGACCCTTGCGGTTCGCTGCACGTGGCCTACGCGCAGGACGAATGGGAGGTGCTGGCGCAATACGCCGACGCCAACCGCGCGCTGCGCCCGTGTTCGCTGCTCGGCCGCGACGAGGCCTTGGCGATCTCGCCGGCCCTGGTCGGCGGCGGCCTGCGCGGCGCGCTGTTCAACCGCGACGAAATGCTGGTCGATCCGCGCGAGGCCCTCGCCGCGCTGCCGGGTTATCTGCACGAGCGCTACGGCGTCGAATTCCATTGGCGCACGCCGGTCACCGCGGTGGAAACCGGCCGCGTCCATTCCGGCACCCGCCGCTTCGACGCCGACCGCGTGTTCGTGTGCAGCGGCCCGGAGTTCGAGCAACTGTTCCCGCAGCTCTACGCCGCCGCGCCGCTGACCCGCTGCAAGCTGCAGATGCTGCGGCTGGCGCCGCCGGCCGGCGATCTGCGCCTGGGCGCGGCGCTGTGCGGCGGCTTGTCGCTGGTGCATTACGCCGGCTTCCAGCAGGCCGCCGACGTGGCGCCGCTGCGCGCGCGCTATCAAGCGCAGTACGGCGAACTGATCGAGCTGGGCATCCACGTGATGGCCGCGCAGAACGGCCGCGGCGAGATCACCGTCGGCGATTCGCACGTCTACGCCCACACCCACGATCCGTTCGACGAGCACGCGATCAACGCCCAGGTGCTCGATTACCTGTCCGGCTTCCTGCGCCTGCCCGATCCGCGCCCGATCCAGACCTGGCACGGCATCTATCCCAAGCTCACCGACGGCAGCAGCGAATTCGTCGCCGAACCGCTGCCGGGCGTGACCATCGTCAACGCCGTCGGCGGCGGCGGCCTGGGCATGACCTTGAGCTTCGGGCTGGCCGAGGAGATCGTCGACGGCCGCTACGGCGCGGTGCGGCGCGCGGCCTGAGTGCGTCGTCGCGGCTCGGCGCCGCGATCCTTTCGCGGGCCATGGCGGCCTGACCCGCCATGGCCCGCGTCGTCCGCTCCGCTGGCTCCCCCATGGAGCGGCCGGTACCCGCCGGCGGGCGCGCTGCGCGCCCGGGCCGACCGCGCGGCGCATCCTTGGCCGACGCGGGACGGGCGGCACCTCCGTGTGCCTTGCTTCGACATCGCCGGTGCTTTCCGTCCGTGCGGCCCGCTGCTCGGAGCGGGCGTCGGGAAACCGCGGCGACGGCGTTCATTTAGCCCAACGACGGCGCGCATGGCGAGGCCTAAGCCGGGATCGAACCGGGACAACGTGGGAAGCTTTCGCGCGCGCGGGCGGCGCGCAACGCGCGGCCGCGAACGAGGTCACGCATGCAGCGTGAATCCCGGCAAATTCGCTCGGATATCGTCCCGCTTTGTGCCCTGGATTTGCTTGGACGCCGCGCGGCGCGGCTCCTAGGCTGACTGCGTCGCGCTCCCCGCGATGCAACCAGGAGACTCACCGATGCGCCCGCTCTTCAAGGGAATGACGATCCAGACCGCGACCGTCGCCACGCTGCTGCTCGCCGCCGCGCTCGGCGCCGGCGACGCGTCCGCTCACCAGACCAATCCGCAGTGCTATCTCGACGGCGTGCAGATTCGTCCGGTAGTGGAGTTCCGCTTCACTTCCAAGCAAGTCGCCGACTTCCACGCCGCGCTGCTGCGCCGCCCGCCGGCGCCGGGCGGCACCTGCCCGGCCGGCAAGGGCGCCGCCGGCGGCATGGTGACGCCGCGCTCGTGCGGTCAGGTCGACGACCATTGGGACGTGGCGACCAAGATGGCCGCCGAGTACTGCGCGAAAGTGCAGACCGCCGCGCGCGCGACCACGCCGGTGCCGGTCGCCGAAGTGAACGCCCCGGACAGCTATAGGGCCGCCGATCACCATCAAAGCTACACCTACAAAGCCGCCACCCCGACCATGCTGGTGCTGCAAGGCATGTGCGTGATCTGCGAGGTGCCCGCGGTATCGCCCGCGCCGAAGCAAAAGCGCGGCCGCTGAGCCGCGCCGTCCGCCGCAACGCCGTTCACACCAGGGCGTTGCGGCGGGTGTAGGCCAGCACCGCGTCGACGTGGCGCTGCAGTTCGCCGCGCACGCTTTCTTCCAGCGCGCATTCGGCCAGCACGTAATAGCCCGAGCGCAGCACGTCGCGCCAACGCGGTTGGCGCGGCAGCTTGGACAGGCTCAGATACCGCTCCATCGCCCGCGCGCGCAGGCGGCCGTCGTCGACGGTGACGCGCCAGATGCGGCTCTTTTCCGCCAGCTCCAAGCGGCCCTGGCCGGTGCTGCGCTCCCAGGCTTCGACCACCGCCAGCATCAGTTCGACCAAGGCGCGGCGGAACGAATGGCGCAAGGCTTCGTCGCCCGGCGCGGCCGGTTCGTCGCCCAATTCGATCGCGTCGGCGGCTCCGGCGGCTCCGGCGGCTTCGACCGCCGCGGGCGCGACAGCCGCGGCGGCGCGTTGCAGTCCGAGCACGATCGATCCCTCGCCCTGCCCGCTTTCGCTCAGCTGCGCCTGCAAGCGTTCGCCGCCGAACGAGAACGCCAGCGTCTGCGGCGCCGACGATTCTTCCAAATGCTCCAGCGCTTGGGCGAAGCGGCGCGCGTCCTCGCCGATGAGCAAGTCGCCGAAGCCGCGCCCCGCCACCGGCGCGGCCGCGCCGGGCTGCACCAGTTCGCTGGCGGCGCGGTTGGCGGCGAGCACTTGCCCGGCGCCGTCGAGCACCAGCACCGCGTCTTCGCGGCTGTCCAGCGCGGCTTGCAGGCGCGCGCGGTCGACGCCGAGTTCGTCGGCGGCGCGGCGGTAGTAATCGATCTCCTCGTCCAGGCGCGCGCGCCGCGCCGCCTCGGCAACGCGCGCGCGTTGCTGGCGACGTAGGAAGAACACGGTCACGCCGAGCAGCGCGGCCAAGGCCGAGACCACGGTCAGCCACAGCGCCAGACTGCGCACGCGGTTCTGCGCGGCCAGCGCGGCGATGGTGCGGTCGCGCTCGGCGGTTTCGAAGCGCAGTTGCAGCCACTTGGTTTCGCGGTCGTAGCGCGCCTCGCGCAGGGCGAGCGCGGCGGCGTCCGATTCGCGCAGCGCGGCCATCGCCTGCGGCCATTCGCCCAGCGCCTCGTGCGCGGCGGCGAGTTCGGCCAGCAGCGTCGGGCGGTCGCTGTCGCGCGGCGCCAGCGCGCGCAGCGCGGCGGCGGCGCGGTCGCGCGCGGCGCGCGGCTGGCCGCGCGCCAGGTCCGTGCGCACCGCCTGCAATTGCAGCGGCGCCGGCACGAGTTCGCCGTCGGCCGCCGACACCGCCTCCAAGCCGCTGTCGACCCAGCGCTGCGCCGCGGCGGCGTCCTCGCGCAGCAGCGCGGCGCGCGCCAGTTCGGCGTAGGTGCGCTGCAGGTATTTGCGGTTGTCCCGGTTCGCCGCGAATTCGTCGCGCGCTTGCAGCAGCAGCGCTTCGCCGCCGCGCAAGTCGCCGCTGTCGAGCAACGCGGCGCCCCAGGATTCCAGGGTGTGCGCGGCTTCGACGAGGTTGCCGGCGGCGCGGTGGATCTCGCGGGCCTGCCGGTAATAGCGCACCGCGCCGGACAGATCGCCCTGGCCGCGATAGATTTCGGCGAGGTTGTTGAGCGGACGCGCGACCTCGTTGCCGGGCAGGCCGCGCAACAGGCCGAGGCTGGCGGTCTGCGCCTGCACCGCGCCGCGCACATCGCCCAGGCGCAGCAGCGCGGCGCCGATGTTGCCCCAGCTCTTGCCTTGGGCGAGCCGGTTCTCCGAGCGCTCGGCCAGGGCCAGCGCGCGCTTGAACCAACCCAGCGCTTCCACCGGGCATTCGCTGTGGAATTCGAGCACGCCGCGTTGGCGCGCCAGCTCCTGCGCGACCGGCGGCGCCGGCGCGGCGCCGGCGGTCGCTTCGGCGCAGTCGAGCGCGCGCGCGGCATCGGCGTAGCGCGCGCCGTCCTGGTCCGCGCGACTGCGCTTGTACAACTGCGCCAGCAGCGCCGACTCGTCGCCGCCGGGTTCCAGGCCGTAGTCGCGCAAGCATTGCGCCGGATCCGGCAGCACCGCGGCCGCGCTGGCGCACACCGGCGCGGGCGTCGCCACGACGTTGCCGCCCGCCACGACCGCGCCGCTGAGCGACCACAACACCGCCGACACCATCGCCCCGCGCCCGATCCGATCCTTAGCCACTGCCCGCTCCCGTTTTCCCCTGACGGAAGCTTTGCCGATCCCGGCGCGAAGCGGAAGCGAGGCGGGCACGCGCGATCGCCACAGAAACCTGAACCAACGCGAGCGAAATCACACTCGGCATGGACTTCAATCGCAATCGCGCGAACCGGGGCATCGCGCCCCGATCCGATGCCGCCGCGCGCCGCCGCGCCGCAACCTCCGGCGCGGCGGCGCACGTTCTCAGCGCTGCAGACTCAAGCTCAGGTTGTCGGCGAAGGCGTCGCCTTGCGTGTTGCCGTGCTCGAAACGGATCTCGACTTCGGCCCATTGCGCGTCGGCCGGCACCGCGCCGCCGAGTTCGTAGCGCTGCATCGCGCCGTTGCCGCCGGCCGGCGCCAATTCGAACGCGGTGCCGGCGTACAGCGCTTGCAGCCCCGGCCAGCTGCCGGCGGTGATCGGCGCCGGATAGCCGGCGTCGGCGCGATCGAGCGTGCGGTCGTAGCGCAGATACTGGCCCGGCTTGAACAGATAGGACTTGCTGTTGGCGAAGTTCAGCGCGCCGGCCCAATGCGCCGGCCATTCGCCGGTGCCCGGCCAGGTGGATTCGGACAGGTAGCCCGGGTAGTAGCGGTCGGCGCGATCCAGATCGAGGTTGTAGCGGATGTATTGGTCGCGCTTGAAGAAGTACAGCTGGCTGCGGCTGAACATCAACACCGCGTCGAGATCGCGCGCGCCGCCGGCGAACTTCTCCAGGCCCGGCCAGTTCCCGGCGATCGGCAACGGATAGCCGGCATCGGCGCTGCGCGTGGCCAGATCGACGCGGATGTATTGGCTGCCCTTGAAGAAATACGCCTTGCCGCTGCCGCCATCGAAGGCTGCGTCGATGTCGCGCGCGCCGCCGTCGAACTTGTCCAGCCCCGTCCAGTTGCTGGCGATGGATTGCGGATAACCGGTGGCGACGCGGTCGGCGGCGATGTCGTAGCGGTAGTAGTCGCCGCCGCGGAACACGTGGCCGACGCTGCCGCTGCCGAAGCTGGCCATGCGCCGCTCGTCGTAGAAACGCAGGAACACCCGCGCGCGGTGGCCGCTGGACGCGCCCAGATCGGCCGACAGCGCGAAGCGCACGCCGCTCAGATCGAGCCCGCGCAAATCCACGCGCTGGCTCAGGGTGTTGCTGCGCGACGCGTCGCGGCCGATGAACAGGTTCGCGCCGCCGCCGGCCGGACGCGCCGGCAGCCACGAATACTGCGTGTAATCCACGACCTGCCCGCCGCCGCCCTTGCGCCAACCGGGCACGTCGCTGTCGTAAGCGCGGTCGCGGCGGCCGACCGAATATTCGGCGTCGCCGTTGGCGAGCAGTTCGGCGCCGAACGCCGGCGCCGCCTCGCGCGCGGGCCGCTGCATCGGCCGGCCGTCGAGTCCGGCGGGCACGGCCAGGCCCAGATGCGCGAGGATGCTGGGCGCGACGTCGACCTGACGCGGCGCCAACCGCAACGGTTCCAGCCCGAGCTTGGGCACCGACGCGCCGCTGAAGGCGATCAGGGTCTTGCGGTCGTCCGGCGTGTTGTGGCCGTGATGCACCGAGCCGCCATGGTCGGTGCCGACGACGATCAGCCAATCCTCGTCGGCGTAGCTCGGCCGCGCGCGCACCGCCGCCATCAGCTTGCCGATCGAGGCATCGACGCCGCGGATCGCCGCGGTGTAGCCGTCGGCGTCGCGATTGAAATAGGTGCCGGCGTGGCCGGCGCCGTCGGGTTCGTTGAAGTCCAGCAGCAGCGCGTCCGGGCCGGCCGGCTGCGCCAGCAGTTCCAGCGCCTTGGCCAGCACCTTGGCGTCGCTGCCGGCGTTGAAGACGGTATCCACGCCGGTCCACGGCAGCTGCGTGGCCAACGGCGACCACGCCACCGCGACCGCGGTGTTCTTGTCCGGCGCGGCGCGTTCGATCCGGGTCAGCACGTCGGGCCAGTCGACGTAATTCTTGCCGCTGAAGCTGTTGTCGTAGACGCCGTGCTTGTCGCGTTCCACGCCGGTGAACAGCGAGGACCAGCCGGTGCCGCTGATCGCGGTGTCGGCGGTGAGGCCTTCGCGGCCGAGATAGCCGTCGGCGACCAGCGCGTCGAGGTTCGGCGTGGCGACCGCGCCGTAAACGTCGCCGCGGAAACCGTCGGTGCCGATGAACAACACCTTCGGCGTCTTGGCGGCGGCGGGCGCACAGACCGCCAAGGCCAGCGCGAGCGCGGCGCTGAGCGGACGAAGGACGGTGCGGGTAACAGTGCGAACGATCGGGCGATGCGACGGCATACGGCGTTCCTGCTGCGGATGGGAGCGCGCAGGCTAGAGGCCGATTGCATCGCCGGATGTGACCCGATCCGCGCAGCGGCGCGGGGTTGGACGGCATCGGTCACGATTCGGTCATCGTGCGATGAAAACGCGTGGATTCGATGCACATACGAAGCACATCGCTCCGTCGCATCGCGCTGAAACCGACGGCGCGCGCGTTCCGCGCCGCCGCGCTCAGCCTTCGTTGCTCACCATCAACTGCACCCAATCGCCGGCGAACGACGTCACCCCGAACTGCACCGGCGCGCCCTGCGGATCGACGTTGAGCGAATGCACGCACAGCACCGGCCGGCGCGTGGATTGGCCGAGCACGCGCGCGACCTCGGCGCTGGGCAGGCGCGCCATCACCGCGGTGTGCTTGCGCAGGTAATCGCGCACGCCGAACTCGGCCAGGGTACGGGTCACCGACAATTGTTCGGCGAACACTTTGTCCAGGCCGGGAAAACGCGCGGCCGGAAACCACGCCTCGCTGTGGTCGACGGTGCGGCCTTCGACTTCGCTGGAATACACCACGCGGTGCACGCGTTCGCCCGCGAGCAACCCGAGCGAGCGCGCCACCGCGCGCGGCGGCGACTGGGTGCCGGTTTCGATCAGGCGATAGCGGCTTTCCACGTTGAGATCGTGCATCGCCTTGCCGAAGCGGGTGCGCCGGCCGATCGGGTAGTGGTACGGATGCTCCTGCACGAAGCTGCCGCGCCCGGTTTCGGTGCGCAGGAAGCCGCGCTCCTCCAACGCCTCGATCGCGCGGCGCACGGTATGGCGGTTGACGCCGAAGCGCTTGGCCAGATCGAACGCGGACGGCAGCTTGTCGCCTTCGCTGAGCGCGCCGGCGCGGATGTCCTTGAGCAGCGCGGTTTCGATCTGCTGCCACAGCGGCATCGCGGCGTCGCGCTGGGCCGGATCGGCGGCGGCGACCGCGGTAGCGGGGGATGTCATACAACCTCCATCTGCGCTTGGTTCACTAGACAGGTCGCATCGCGCGTCCGTCGTCATGAGAACCCGCCGGCGTTGCATGACGGTGACAACCGCCCAGGCCTCGACCGGAACCGCAATGACCGTTGCCGAATTACTGCTCGATAACGCCCGACTGGTCCTGCCCGACCGCGTCGTCCACGGCCACCTGCGCGTCGCCGGCGGGCGCGTGCTGGAGTTCGGCGAAGGCCGCCTGCGTTCGCCGTCGGCGCTGGATTGCGGCGGCGATTACCTGCTGCCGGGACTGGTCGAGCTGCACACCGACAACCTGGAAAAACACCTGCTGCCGCGCCCCGGCGCGCACTGGCCCGCGGCCGCGGCGGTGCGCGCGCACGATGCGCAGTTGCTCGCGTCCGGCATCACCACCGCGCTCAACGCGATCTCGGTCGGCGAAGAAGAAGCCGAGGAAGCGGTCGAGCCGCGCGGCGTGCTGGCCGCGCTGGCGCAGGCGCGCGAGGACGGCGCGCTGCGCATCGAACACGGCGTGCACCTGCGCTGCGAGCTGCCCTGCCCGGATCTGCCGCAGCGCCTGCAACCGCTGCTGGACACGCCGCAGCTGCGCTTGCTGTCGCTGATGGACCACACGCCCGGGCAGCGCCAGTTCCACGATCTGGAGCGTTACCGCGCCTACGCCGCGCGCCACGGCAACGTCCGCGACGACGGCGCGTTCCAGGCCCAGGTGCGCCGCCTGCAAGACCTGCAGCACCGCCACGCCGCCGCGCACCGCCGCGTCGTGCTGGCGCTGGCGCGCGAACGCGGGCTGCCGCTGGCCAGCCACGACGATTCCGATCTGGCCCACGTCGCCGAAGCGGTCGAAGCCGGCGCGCGCATCGCCGAATTCCCGGTCAACCTCGCCACCGCGCGCGCCGCGCGCGCGGCCGGGCTGAGCGTGCTGGCCGGCGCGCCGAATCTGGTCCGCGGCGGCTCGCACAGCGGCAACGTCGCCGCGATCGATCTCGCCCGCGCCGGCGCGCTCGACGCGCTGTCGTCGGATTACGTGCCGGCGAGCCTGCTGCTGGCCGCGTTCCAGCTCGGCGAGTGGGACAGCATCGGGCTGCCGCGCGCGGTGGCGATGGTGACCCGCACGCCGGCGCGCGCGGCCGGCTTCGAGGACCGCGGCGAACTCGCCGCCGGCCAGCGCGCCGACCTGCTGCGCGTGCGCGTGGTGCGCGGCTTGCCGCTGCTCGACGCGGCGTGGGTGGCGGGCGAGCGCCGGTATTGAGCCGCGACGGCACCACTGGGATCGATACCGCCCGGCTCGACACCACCTGAATCGGCGCCGCCCGCCGATCCACTAGACAGGTCGCCCCGGCAGTCCGCACCGCGCGCGCGGGCCTTCATATCGCCTCGCTGTAATGCCGCCCCATCGCCGCCGCGGCGCGCATTCCACGAGATCCCATGAACGTCCTCACCCGCACTCCTCTGGCTTCGGCCCTGTTCGCCGCGCTGCTGCCCCTGGCCGGCCACGCCGCCGCGCCCGTCGCCGACGCCGCGGCCGCCGGCGCGCCGCTCGAGCACGGCGACGCCGCCACGCTCGACACCATCTCGGTGATCGGCCATCGCGACACCCGCCAGGTCCAGCACGTCGGTCAGGTCGAACTGCAATCGGTCGCGCCGGGCACCAACCCGGTCAAGGTGCTGGAGAAGCTGCCCGGCGTGCATTTCGTCAGCTCCGACCCGTGGGGCAGCTACGAATGGTCGAACCGCATCGCCATCCGCGGCTTCGCTCAGAACCAGCTCGGCTACGCGCTCGACGACATCCCGCTCGGCGACAACAGCTACGCCAACAACAACGGCCTCTCGCCGAACCGCGCGATCCTGCCGGAGAACGTGGCCGAACTCGAACTGGCGCAAGGCGCCGGCGCGCTGCGCATTCCCTCCACCAGCAACCTCGGCGGCGCGTTGCTGCTGCATTCCTCCGACCCGGCCGCCGAGTTCGGCGCGCGCGCAGGATTCGCGTTCGGCGACAACGCCACCCTGCGCAGCTTCGTGCGCGTGGACACCGGCGACCTCGGCGGCTTCAGCGCCTACGTCTCGGGCATGCGCAACGAGGCCGACCGCTGGAAAGGCGCGGGCGTGCAGGAACAGCAGCAGTTCAACGGCAAGGCCGTGTACCAGTGGGACAAGGGCCGCGTCGCGCTGTGGCTGTCGAACTCGCGCCGCAACGAAACCGACGACCCGGACCTCTCGCTCGACCTGATCCGCCGCTGCGGCTACGACTGGGACAACTACGCGCCGGACTGGCAGCGCGCGCTCGACGCCGCCAACGGCCGCTTCAGCGGCTGCGTCAAGACCAAGGACGACGCGTACTACCTCGCGCGCGGCCTGCGCAACGACGATCTGGCCGCGCTGTCGGGCGAATTCGACCTCAGCGACGCGCTGCGCCTCAACGCCACCGGCTATTACCACCGCAACGAAGGCCAGGGCCACTGGTTCACGCCCTACATCAGTTCGCCGACGATTCCGATGGCGCTGCGCATCACCAGCTACGACATCGAACGCAGCGGCTTCAACGCGCGGCTGAGCTACGCCGTCGGCAACCACACGCTGGAAGGCGGCGTGTGGCTGGAGGACAGCGTGCACGGCGCCGGCCGCAGCTTCGTCAACATCGCCGGCCCCATCGATGATCAGCGCTTCTTCGACCGCAGCGAGTTCGCCCAGCGCCTGTTCCGCCAGCGCTTCGACACCCGCACCCGCCAGTGGTATCTGCAGGACACGATGCGCTTCTTCGACGAACGCCTGACCGTCAACGCCGGTTTCAAGGGCCAGGACGTGGTCACCGACGGCACGGTCGTCGTCGCCGGCCGCGCCGGCGGGCGCCTGAGCGCGCGCGACGGCTTCCTGCCGCAGCTCGGCGCGTCGTGGCAGTTGAACGAGCGCAGCGACGTGTTCGCCAACTACGCCGAGAATCAGGCCGCGTTCCGCCCCGGCGTCAACGGCGCGTGGTCGCTGACCCAGGCCTCGTTCGACCTCAGCCGCGCCACCGCCAAGCCCGAGCAGTCCAAGACCCTGGAACTGGGCTGGCGCTACGGCGACGAGCATTACCAACTTTCCACCACGCTGTACGGCGTGAACTTCGACGACCGCCAGTTGGTGATCGTGCCCTGCCCCGGCGTGGTCAGTTGCCCGAACCAGTTCGCCAACGTCGGCAAGGCGCGCACGCTCGGCGGCGAAGTCGCGTTCGTGTGGACGCCGAACGAACACCTGCGCTGGCTGACCAGCTATGCGTACAACGATTCGCAGTACCGCTCGAATTACGTCACCGGCGGCAAGTTGGTGGAGGTGCGCGGCAAGCAGATGGTCGACACGCCGAAGCAGTTGTTCGCGACCGAACTGAGCTACGGCATCGGCGAGGTCGAACTGCGGTTGGGCGGCAAGTACACCGGCAAGCGCTACTACACCTACAGCAACGACGCCGGCACCGACGCGTTCTGGCTGTGGGACGCGGGGGTGAGCTGGCAGAAGCGCGATCTCGGCCAGATCAAGTCGCTGCGGGTCGGGCTCAACGTCTACAACCTGCTCGACAAGACCTACATCGCCACGCTCGGCAGCAACGGCTTCCGCGATTACGACCCGCAGGGCACGTTCCAGACCCTGCTGACCGGCGCGCCGCGGCAGTGGTTCTTGTCGGTGGACGCGCAGTTCTGAGCGAGCGCGGCGGCGTCGTTGCAGGCAACGGCGCCGCGGCTTGGAGGGCGGCGAAAATCAAAATGGGTTCCGGCTTGCGCCGGAATGACGGAGGGGTGGGGCGACGCGATCCGCCGATGCCGAGGACCTGCCTCCTCCTCACCGTCATTGCCGAGGACCTGCGTCCTCCCCCTCACCGTCATTCCGGCGCAAGCCGGAACCCATTTTGACGTCGCCTTTCCCCATCGCCCCACCGCGATCCCCCGGATCGCCTAAAATGCCGCACCGCTCCCAACCCGCCGCCCGCAATGCCCCAGCCGCTTCCCCGCATCGCCGTCCTCGCATCGGGCCGCGGCAGCAACCTGCAGGCCGTGCTCGACGCGATCGCCGCCGGCACGCTGGACGGCGAGGTGGTCGGGGTGTTCTCCGACAAGCCCGCCGCGGCCGCGCTGCAGCGGGTCGCGCCGGACCGGCGCTGGTCGGCCGCGGCCAAGACCTACCCCACCCGCGACGCCTTCGACGCCGACCTCGCGCAGGCCGTCGCCGCCGTGCGCCCGGACTGGATCCTGTGCGCCGGCTATCTGCGCATCCTCGGCGCCGCCTTCGTCGAGCGCTTCCGCGGCCGCACGATCAACATTCACCCCTCGCTGCTGCCCAAGTACCGCGGCCTGCACACCCACGCGCGGGCGATCGAAGCCGGCGACCGCGAGCACGGCGCGAGCGTGCATTTCGTCATCCCCGAACTCGACGCCGGCGCGGTGATCGCGCAGGCCGTGGTGCCGGTGAACACCGGCGATACGCCCGAACTGCTGGCCGAACGCGTACTCGGTGTGGAACACCCGCTGCTGCTGGCAGTGATGCGTTTGGCGGTCTCGGGTCGGCTGGCTGAACACGGCGCAACCGTGCAGGTCGACGGTCATCCGCTATTTACGCCGCTGCGTTTAGATTTCGCCGGCCGTCTGACCGAACCGGACAGCGGCGCGGCGGTCTGACACCGCGCCCGGCGCGGCGCTTCGGGCCGCGCGCACAACGACCGCACCGCCCCCTTCCCTCCGCGCTTCGCGCACCAGGATCCGCCCGCGTCGTCATGAAGCCCTTCCTGCCCCTGCTGCTGGCCGCGCTGACCGGCGCGGCCGCGCCCACCAGCGCGCTGGCGCTGGAACCGTTCGTGGCCAACTACCAGGTGTTCAACGGCGGCAAGGCCCTCGGCGACGCCACCATGCAGGTCAAGCCCGAGGCCGGCCACTGGCGCATCGACCTGGACATGCGCGCCGAGCACGGCATGCTGAGCCTGGCCGGCGCCGCCGCGCAGCAGACCACGGTGTTCGATCTGGTCGGCGACGCCTACCGCCCGCTGAGCCAGACCATGGTGCGCAAGGTGCTGTTTTCCAAGCGCATCATCAACGGCGAGTACGACTGGGCCCAGCACAGCGCGCAGTGGAGCGGCGACGTCAAGGAACACCGGCGCAAGCCGATCCCGCTGCAGGACGGCGACATGAGCGGGCTGCTGATCAACCTCGCCGTGGTCCGCGACGCCCAGCCCGGCAAAACGCTGAGTTACCGATTCGTCGATTCCGGCCGCGCCCGCCCGCACCAATATGTGGTGCAGCAGGAGCTCGAAGGCGTCAAGATCGACGACATGAGCTTCAACGCGATGCGCGTCAACCGCGTGCAGAGCGGCAACGAGGAAACCTCGATCTGGGTTGTGGACGGCGTCCCCACCCCGGTCCGCATCTTGCAGCGCGAAGACGGCCAGGACACGTACGATCTTCGTCTGGTCGAATACAAAGGAGTCAACGAACAATGATGACCGCTAAGCTTCCGAACGTTTTCCGCATGGCCGCCTTGGCCGGCGCCCTGGCCGCGTTCAGCGCGCCGGCGCTCGCGGTGAAGCCCTTCAGCGCCGACTATTCGGCCAGCTACATGGGCATGCAGGGCGCGGGCCGCATGACCGTCTCCCAGGCCGACGGCAACCGCTGGAAGTACGAACTGTCGATCACCAGCCCGCTGGCCGAGGTCCGCCAGTCCACCACCTTCGACGAAGCCGGCGGCAAGCTGCGCCCGCTCAGCGGCAACGACTCGAGCAAGGTGCTGACCAAGAAGAAGAGCGTCACCGCCAGCTACGACTGGAGCCGCGGCGTGGCCACCTGGAGCGGCGACGTCAAGGGCGACCGCGCCGGCCCGATCAAGCTGCAGAACGGCGACCTCGACGCGCTGCTGGTCAATCTGGCGATCGTGCGCGACGCCACCGCCGGCAAGCCGATGAGCTACCGCATGGTAGACGGCGGCCGGGTCAAGGAACTGAGCTACAGCGTGGTCGGCAAGGAAACGATCAGCGTGGGCGGCAAGTCGCAGCAGGCGACCAAGGTGTCGAGCAAGAACGGCGACAAGGAAACCATCGCCTGGGTCGTCGCCGACGTGCCGGTGCCGGTGCGCATCCTGCAGCGCGACAACGGCAGCGACGCGATCGACCTGCGGGTGCAGGCGGTGCGCTGAGCCTTTCGCCGCGATACGCAGCGCCCTCGCCCCAACCCTTTCCCGCAAGCCGGGAAGGGAACGAAAAGCCCCGCGAATGCGGGGCTTTTCGTTTCCGCTCGCCGCTGACGCATCCCGCGCTGCGCTCTTGCTCCCTCTCCCGCTTGCGGGAAGGGCTGGGGGGTGAGGGAAATGAGTGCCGCAGGCGCGAATGCTTTATGGCTCGAACGGCAAGGTCCGCAAGCAAAAGCGCCCTCACCCTGCCCCTCTCCCGCAAGCGGGAGAGGGAAAACGAAAAGCCCCGCGGATGCGGGGCTCTTCTCGATCGTCCTGCAACGTCGCGTCGTCAGGCGCTCAATCGATCCGACGGATCTTCGCCCCCAGCCCCGACAGCTTCTTCTCGATGTTCTCGTAGCCGCGGTCGAGGTGGTAGATGCGGTCGATTGTGGTCTCGCCCTGCGCCACCAGACCGGCCAGGATCAGCGAGGCCGAAGCGCGCAGGTCGGTCGCCATCACCGGCGCGCCGCTGAGCTTGCTCACCCCGCGCACCACCGCGGTGTGGCCGTCGACGCGGATGTCCGCGCCCAGGCGCAGCAGTTCGTTGACGTGCATGAAGCGGTTTTCGAAGATCGTCTCGTTGATGACGCCGGCGCCCTCGGCGGTGCAGTTGAGCGCCATGAACTGCGCCTGCATGTCGGTGGGGAACGCCGGGTACGGCGCGGTCACCAGATCCACCGCGCGCGCGCGGCGGCCGCCCATGTCCAAGGTGATGCGGTCGCCGTCGACCTCGATCTGCGCGCCCGCGTCGCGCAGCTTGTCGAGCACCGAATCCAGCGTGTCGGCGCGGCTGCCGGTGACGACGACGCGGCCGCCGGTCATCGCCGCGGCGACCAGGAAAGTGCCGGTTTCGATGCGGTCGGGCAGCACGTCGTGGCTGCCGCCGTGCAGTTTTTCGACGCCGTGCACGACGATGCGGCCGCTGCCGGCGTTCTCGATGCGCGCGCCCAGGGCGTTGAGGCAATCGGCCAGATCGACCACCTCCGGCTCCATCGCCGCGTTCTCCAGCACGCTGGTGCCTTCGGCCAGCACCGCCGCCATGAGCACGTTCTCGGTGCCGGTGACGGTCACCACGTCGAACACGAAGCGCGCGCCCTTGAGGCGGCCGCGGCGCTGCGCCTTGATGTAGCCGTTCTCGACCACGATCTCCGCGCCGAGCGCCTGCAGACCCTTGATGTGCTGGTCGACCGGACGCGAACCGATCGCGCAGCCGCCGGGCAGCGAGACTTCGGCCTCGCCGTACTTGGCCAGCAGCGGGCCCAGCACCAGCACCGAGGCGCGCATGGTCTTGACCAGTTCGTACGGCGCGACGTGGCTGTTGACCGTGGTCGGGTCGACGGTGATCTGCGAGCCTTCGCTGACCACGCCGGCGCCGAGTTCGCCCAGCAGCTTGGCCGTGGTCAGCACGTCGTGCAGGCGCGGCACGTTGCGGATGGTCACCGGTCCATCGGCGAGCAAGGTCGCGCACAGGATCGGCAGGACGGCGTTCTTGGCGCCGGAGATCTGGACCTCGCCGTTGAGCGGCTGGCCGCCTTCCACCACGATTTTTTGCATTGACGGGTTCGCTGAAGTCGAAAGAGAGGGATCGCAAAGACCGGCGCCGCCGCGCTCGCGCGGGCCGCCGCCGGACAGAAGATAGCGTGAGCGGCGTCGCCGCCGCGACGCGACCGCCTAAGCGGATCGCGGGGCGCCCATGGTAGAAGCAGGCGCGCCCGGATGGGTGAGGCGACGGTGAAGTCGCCCGCCGGATCAAGCCTTGGCGGCTTCTTCCGGGGTCAGGGTCTTCAGCGCCAGGGCGTGGATTTCGCCGCCCATGCGCTCGCCCAGGGTCGCGTAGACCAGGCGGTGGCGGGCCAGCGGCAGCTTGCCGCGGAAGGCCTCGGCGACCACGGTGGCCTCGAAGTGCACGCCGTCGTCGCCGCGCACCTGCGCTTGCGCGCCGGGCAGGCCTTGTTCGATCAGGGAGCGGATGATGTCGGCGTTCACGGCGGAAACCTCTGGGCTGGAGCGGCCGGCGCCCGGCCGGCTGGCGATGGGAAGGGGATGTCGGCGGCGTCCTGCCCGCTCCGGCGCTGGACCGGGCCGGGCACGGCGTCGGGCCGTGCGGGCTGAATAGGAAAGGCCCGGCAACGGCGGATGTGCCGGCAGGGACGGCGCGGGGCGGACGAACCGCTTAGAATTGGCGGCTAGCCTAGCCGAAAGCCCCGGCTGCCGGAATGCCGGCCGCCGCAACGAGCGTTTCCACGGCCGCCCGCAAAGGCCGCCCACGGCCGCGCCGGCTTCCAATCCGCCCCCAGGATCGCCCTCGCCTCATGACCCAGTCCGTCCCCGCCCGCGCCCCGAACGCCACGATCCCCGCCGGGTCCGAGGCCGGCCTGGCCGAGAGCGGAC
The DNA here is from genome assembly GCF_018847975.1 of Lysobacter sp. K5869. NCBI lineage: Bacteria > Pseudomonadati > Pseudomonadota > Gammaproteobacteria > Lysobacterales > Lysobacteraceae > Lysobacter > Lysobacter sp. K5869. The sequence goes on from NZ_CP072597.1 coordinate 5,533,661, forward strand.
GGCGGGTGTTCGCGATCGAGGGGCAGGCGCTGGCCGCGGTCGGCGAGCGCATCGACGGCGATTTCACCCGCGCCTGCCAGCGCATCCTCGCCGCCAGCGGGCGCGTGGTCTGCACCGGCATGGGCAAGTCCGGCCACATCGCGCGCAAGATCGCCGCGACCCTGGCTTCGACCGGCACCCCGGCCTTCTACGTCCATCCGGGCGAAGCCGGCCACGGCGACCTGGGCATGATCACCGACGCCGACGTGGTCCTGGCCCTGTCCTACTCCGGCGAAAGCGACGAAGTGCTGATGCTGCTGCCGGTGCTCAAGCGCCAAGGCAACGCGGTGATCGCGATGACCGGGCGGCCGCAATCGACCCTGGCGCGCGAATCCGACATCCATCTCGACGTCAGCGTGCCGGCCGAAGCCTGCCCGCTGGATCTGGCGCCGACCTCCAGCACCACCGCCTCGCTGGCGATGGGCGATGCATTGGCGGTGGCCTTGCTGGAAGCGCGCGGCTTCACCGCCGACGACTTCGCCCGTTCGCACCCGGCCGGCGCGCTCGGTCGCCGCCTGCTGCTGCACATCACCGACATCATGCACGCCGGCGACGAGGTGCCGCGCATCGGCGCCGACGCCAGCGTCAGCGAAGCGCTGGTGGAGATGAGCCGCAAGCGCCTGGGCATGACCGCGGTGGTCGACGGCGACGACCGCCTGATCGGCCTGTACACCGACGGCGACTTGCGCCGCACCCTCGACGATCCGGGCGTGGACCTGCGTTCGACCCGGATCGAGGAAGTCATGACCCGTTCGCCCAAGACCATCGGCGCCGACGCGCTCGCGGTCGAAGCCGCGCAGCTCATGGAAACCCACAAGATCAGCGGCGTGCTGGTCGTGGATACTGAACGCCGCGTGGTCGGAGCGCTCAATATTCACGACTTGTTGCGAGCGCGGGTGGTTTAAGAGCGAAGCGGGGAATGAAGGGAACTGGGAACAAGGGGAATGGCGAGCGCGATGCGCGCGGCCGTTCCGCAGCCTCCGCAGGTTCGCGCTTCGCTTCGTCCCATCCTCCCGCTACGCACCGACCATTCCCCTAATTCCCTTCATTCCCTTCATTCCCCTTCTCCCGTGCCCTACAGCCACCTAAACGACTACCCCGCCGACATCCGCGAGCGCGCCGCGCGCATCCGGCTGGCCTGCTTCGATGTCGACGGCACGCTCACCGACGGGCGGCTGACGTACGACGAGAGCGGACGCGAGTTCAAGAGCTTCCACGTCCAGGACGGCCAGGGCTTGGCGCTGTTGCGCAAGCACGGCATCGCGGTGCATTTCGTCACCGCGCGCGGCGGCGCGATCGCCGCGCATCGCGCCGCCGAGCTCGGCGCGAGTTCGCACGGCGACGTCAAAGACAAGCTGGTGTGCGTGAAGCAGATCGCCGAAAGCCTGTCGCTGACGCTCGAGCAAGTCGCCTTCATGGGCGACGACCTCGCCGACCTGCGCATCCTTCCGCACGTCGGTCTCGCGGTCGCGCCGGCCAACGCGCACCCGTGGGTGCGCGAGCGCGTGCACTGGCGCACCCACGCGCGCGGCGGCGAAGGCGCGGCGCGCGAGCTGTGCGATCTGCTGCTGGGCGCGCAAGGCCACGCCGACGCGGTCCTGGCCGGAGCCTTGGGATGAACTGGCGCTTCCTCTCCACGGTGATTTTGCTCGCCGCCGCCGCGCTCACCGGCTGGGCATGGTGGTCGCAGCGCGACAAGCCGACGACGACCGCGTCGGAGTCGCGCCCGGATTACGTGCTGACCGATTTCAACGTGGTCGTGCTCGACAAGGACGGCCGCGAATCCTTCACCCTCAAGGCGCCGAAGCTGACCCGCAACCCGGCCGACAAGACCATGGACGTGGCCACGCCGCTGTTCCAGATCCCGGCCAAGCCGGGCAGCAACGGCGGCCCGTGGGAAGTGCGCTCGCAGCGCGGCTGGGTCAACGCCGAAGGCGACGAAGTGCGCCTGCGCGGACAGGTCAAGGCCGACAGCACCAACGCCGACGGCAAGCCGATCAACATCGCCACCGAGGAACTGAACGTGTTCCCGGACACCAACAAGGCCACCTCGGCGGTCGCGGTCAACATGGTCCAGCCCGGCACTATACTGAGCGGTCTGGGTCTGGACGCCGATCTCGAGACCAAGAACCTCACCCTCAAATCCAACGTCAAGGCGCGCTATGAAGCGAAAGCCCGCTAATCTGCCGGCCCTGTGCCTGCTCGCCGCGCTGCTGGCGCCGGCCATGGCCGCGCACGCGCGCTCGTCCGACCGCAATCAGCCGATGAACGTCGACGCCGATTCCAGCAGCTGCTCGACCGCCGACGACGGCCCGTGCATCCTCACCGGCAACGTCAAGGCCGTGCAGGGCACGCTGCTCATCAACGCCGCCAAGGCCGACATCCGCCGCGCCGGCGGGGAGCTCAGCACCGTCCAGCTGACCGGCAATCAGGCCACGATCAAGCAAGAGCTCGACGACGGCTCGCCGTTCAACGGCCGCGCCAACAAGATCGACTACGACGTGAACAAGGACACCGTCGTGCTCACCGGCAACGCCTTCGTCGACAAGGCCGGCGACACGATCAAGAGCGAGCGCATCGTCTACAACATGAAGTCGGGCCAGATCGAAAGCGGCGGCACCGGCGGCCGCGTGTCGATGCAGCTGCAGCCCAAGAACAAGGACGCGTCCGCCGCGCCCGCGCCGAAGCCGGCCGCGCCCAAGCCCGCGCCGGCCAAGCCCGCCAAGAAGGGAGGCGGCTGATGCTGGTCGCCCAAGGCCTGCGCAAGGCGTACCGCCAGCGCGAGGTGGTGCGCGATTTCGGCCTCACCCTCGACGCCGGCGAAGTGGTCGGCCTGCTCGGCCCCAACGGCGCCGGCAAGACCACCTGCTTCTACATGATCGTCGGCCTGGTCCCCGCCGACGCCGGGCAGATCGTGCTCGACGGCAAGGACATCACCAGCGAGCCGATGTACGCGCGCGCCAAGTACGGCGTGGGCTATCTGCCGCAGGAACCGTCCGTGTTCCGCAAGCTCAGCGTCGCCGACAACCTGCGTCTGGTGCTGGAGCTGCGCGAGGATCTCGACCGCGCCGGCATCGAGCGCGAGCAAGCCAGCCTGATGGACGAGCTGCAGATCGGCCACGTCGCCGATCAGCTCGGCGCCAGCCTGTCCGGCGGCGAACGCCGGCGCGTGGAAATCGCCCGCGCCCTCGCAGCCCGGCCGCGGCTGATGCTGCTCGACGAACCCTTCGCCGGCGTCGACCCGATCTCGGTCGGCGAGATCCAGCGAATCGTGCGCCACCTCAAGAATCGCGGGATCGGGGTCCTCATCACCGACCACAACGTGCGCGAAACCTTGGGCATTTGCGATCGTGCGTATATCCTGAACGACGGCGGCGTGCTCGCGCAGGGGGCTCCGGACGCGCTGCTGGCCAATCCCGATGTCCGTCGCGTGTATCTGGGCGACTCCTTCCGTCTGTAACCTCGAGCCGGCTGTACGTCTCGAGCGGCTCCGGGCGTGAGGCGACGCCCGCGATGCGCGACTCCGGCCCCCCGCCCTTCGGCGGGCGGCCGCCCAACCGGTCGCGTCCCTCCTCGATCATGAAGCCCCGCCTCCAAGCCTCTCTCGGACAACAGCTGGTGATGACGCCGCAATTGCGGCAGGCGATCCGCCTGCTGCAACTCTCGGCGGTCGAGCTGGAAGCCGAACTGGCGAGCGCGGTGGAAAGCAATCCGCTGCTGGACTGGACCGAGCCGGCGCCGCCCGAGCCGGGCGACTCCGGCGAGCCCATCCACGCCTCCACCGTCACCTCGTCCTCCTCGTCCGAGGACGGCAACGGCGAGAGCGCGCATCCGTCCGACGCCACGCCCGAGCCGGAGTGGACGATGGACGACGGCGAGACCTGGTACGAGCGGGTCGGCCCGTCCGACCACGACGACGATTCGCCCGCGGCCGAACAGGTCGCCGACGCCGAGACCCTGCTCGACCACCTGCTGTGGCAGTTGCACCTGAGCCCGCTGTCGCCGCGCGACCGCAGCATCGGCGTGGCCATCATCGAAGCCATCGACGACGACGGCTACCTGCGCGAACCGCTGCAGGCCATCGCCGATTCGCTGGCGCCGGAGCTCAGCGTCGGCGAAGACGAAGTCATGACCGTGCTGCATCAGGTGCAGCGCTTCGACCCGGTCGGCACCGGCGCGCGTTCGCTCAGCGAATGCCTGAGCCTGCAGCTGGGCACGCTGTCCAACGACACCCCGGGCAAGCAGCTCGCGCTGCAGATCGTCGCCGGCCCGCTCGAACGCCTGCCGCGCGTCGGCGTGCCCGGGCTGGCCGCCGAACTCAAGCTCGATCCGGCCGAGGTCGACGTCGCGGTGCAGTTGCTGCGCTCGCTCGACCCGCGCCCCGGCGCGCAGATGGGCGCGATCTCCACCGATACCTACGTCACCCCGGATGTGGTGATCTGGCGCCAGCAAGGGCTGTGGCGGGTCGCGCTGTCGGAGGCGATGCGCCCGCGCATCAGCATCCACCGCGGCTACGAAGGCATGATCCGCCACGCCAGCGCCTCCGACGCGAGCTATCTGCGCGGGCATCTGCAAGAAGCGCGCTGGCTGCTCAAGAGCCTGGAAGCGCGCGGCGACACCTTGCTGAAAGTGGCGCGTTGCCTGCTCAAGCAACAGGCCGCGTTCCTGGAATTCGGCGACAGCGCGCTGCGCCCGCTGACCCTGCGCGAGGTCGCCAACGAAGTCGGCCTGCACGAATCCACCGTCTCGCGCGCGATCGCGCGCAAGTACGCGCGCACCCCGCGCGGCACCGTGCCGCTGCGGGCGTTCTTCGCCTCCGGCATCGAGACCGGCGCCGGCGGCGAGGCCTCCAGCACCGCGATCCAGGCCATGATCCGGCGCCTGATCGAGGCCGAGAACCCGCGCAAGCCGCTGTCCGACGCGCGCCTGGCCGAGACCCTCAAGGCCACCGGCGTGCCGGTGGCGCGGCGCACCGTCGCCAAGTACCGCGAGGCGATGAGCATCCCGTCCTCGCAGGACCGCGTGCGCATGGCCTGAGCGCCCCCCCGGCGGCGCTGTCTGAACCGAGCCTCTCAGCCCCGTGCGCGACCGCGCCGCGGCTTATGCCGATTGCGCCCATCGCCATTGCAAAAACTTTACACAGTCGAAAAACCCTTGGCCGATCAAGGCCTTCGCGCGCGCCTACGACCAAAGCACGAAGCCGGCCCCTTGCGCCGGCGGCCCAGCGTGCGATGCTGGACTCCCTGGTTACGGCCAGGGCGTCACCCGGTTCCGTTTCGGTCCGGTAAGGCCGGGCGGAACCTCTCGAATGGCTCAGAGAGCCATGCAAGTTCTGCATTCATCCGCGACGTGAAGGAGGTCCCCGATGCGTATCGAAACCCACGGCCAGCAGATCGAAGTCACCGTAGCCCTGCGCGACTACGTGGAATCCAAGCTGGCCCGACTGCAACGCCACTTCGACCAACCTTTCGACGTCCGCACCCAGCTCAGCCTCGACAAGCCCGACCATCGAGCCGAAGCCACCCTCAATCTCGCCGGCCGCACCCTGCATTGCGATGCGGCGGCGGTGGACATGTACGCCGCCATCGACCTGCTCGCCGACAAGCTCGACCGCCTGCTGATGAAGCACAAGAGCAAGCTGGTCGACCACCACCGCGGCGAGAGCCTGGCCCGCAATGGGGAACTCACCTGAGTTCATGGCGTAAACTCCGCGCCAGCCAAGCAACGCAAGCCACACCCCAGCCGTCATGCCGCTTTACGACCTGTTGAGCGCGGAGCGCGTTGCGATCCTCGGAAACCCCGGCGATCGCAACGCGGTGCTCGAAACCGCCGCCCGCCTGCTCTCCGGCGGCGACCCGCGCACCGCCGCCGCGCTCGACGCCGGCCTGCGCGAACGCGAACGCCTCGCCAGCACCGCCATCGGCCACGGCGTGGCCATTCCCCACGGACGCTCGCCGCTGCTGGAAACCGGCTGCGGGGCGTTCCTGCGTCTGGCCCGGCCGGTCGATTTCGGCGCCGCCGACGGCGAACCGGTCGATCTGGTCCTGGCCATGGCCGTGCCGGAACACCACGTGCAGCAGCACCTGCAGTTGCTGGCCGAACTGGCCGAGCGCTTCGCCGACCCCGACTTCCGCGATTGCCTGCGCAGCGCGACGGATGCGGCGGAGTTGAGTCAGCGGTTGCTGGAGCGCTGTCGCTGTAATGCGGCGTGAGGGCAGGAGCGGGAACAGAACAGCGGGAACAAGGAGCGGGATTAGGGAACTGGGGAGCGCGGCTTGTCTGAAAGCTGCGGCAAGTCCTGTTTTCCTGATCCCGCTTGTCGTTTGCGCTTTCCATTCCCAGCACCCGGCGTCCTTGCAGCCGCGCAGAGCCCCAGTTCCCCAACCCCGCTCCTCATTCCCGCTCCTCAATTCCCGCTGCGACCCGCGCCCGCCCCCAAACCCCGTAAACTCTCATCCCCATGAGCAAAAGCATCCGCGCAGGCGAACTCTTCGAGCAGCAGCGCGACAAGCTGGCGCTGCGCTGGTTGGCGGGCCAACGCGGCGAGGGGCGTCTGGTCGAGGCGGTCAATACCGTCGCGCGGCGGCCGTCGCTGGCGGGCTATCTCAACGCGATCTATCCCAACAAAGTGCAGATCCTCGGCACCGAGGAGCTGACCTGGCTCGACGGCCTGGATTCGCGGCTGCGCTGGGAAACCATCGAGAAGATCATCCAGTTCCGCCCGCTGGCGCTGGTCATCAGCAAGGACCAGCCCTGCCCCGAGGACCTGCGCATCGCCGCGGAGGAAAGCGACACGCCGCTGTGGGTGTCGCCGCGGCGCGGGCACGAACTGCTCAATCACCTGCAATACCACCTGGCGCGCGCGCTGGCGCCGCAGATCACCCTGCACGGCGTGTTCATGGAGATCTACTCCATCGGCGTGCTGATCACCGGCGAATCGGGCTCGGGCAAGAGCGAGCTGGCGCTGGAGTTGGTGACGCGCGGGCATCGCTTGGTCGCCGACGACGCGCCCGAATTCACCCAGATCGCGCCGGACGTGCTCGACGGCACCTGCCCGGAAATGCTCCAGGACCTGCTCGAAGTGCGCGGCCTGGGCGTGCTCAACATCCGCCAGATGTTCGGCGACACCGCGGTCAAGAACAACAAGTACCTGCGCTTGATCGTGCATCTGACCAAGCCGATGAGCGAGCCCAAGGCCACCGGCATCGAGCGCCTGACCGGCGACACCAGCCTGCGCCGCGTGCTCGACCTGGACGTGCCGATGATCACCCTGCCGGTCATGCCCGGCCGCAACCTCGCGGTGCTCACCGAAGCCGCCACGCGCTTGCACAGCCTGCGCATGAAAGGCCTCGACCCCGCCGCGGCGTTCATCGCCCGGCACAGCAACTTTCTGGAGCGCGGAGAATCGTGAGCGGCGTGGAGTCCCATCAGGCCGGCGCGACGCCCGGCAACGCGGCCGAAACCACCGGCTTCACTCTGGTGATCGTCAGCGGCATGTCCGGTTCGGGCAAGTCGGTGGCGCTGAACACCTTCGAGGACCTGGGGTTCTACTGCGTCGACAACCTGCCGGCCGAGTTGCTGCCGCAGTTCGTGCAGAACGTGATCAAGGCCGAAGACGGCATGCCGACCAAGCTCGCGGTCGGCATCGACGTGCGCAACCGCCACAGCGATCTGGCCAACATCCCCGAGTGGCTGTCGGCGGTCGGCGCGCTCGGCGCCGATCCGCGGCTGGTGTTCTTCGAGTCCAGCGACTCGGTGCTGCTCAAGCGCTACGCCGACACCCGCCGGCGCCATCCGCTGAGCCAGTTCGGCCTCGCCCTGGCCGACGCGATCTCGCTGGAACGGCAGGTGCTCAAGCCGCTGCGGCAAATCGCCGACGCCATCGTCGACACCAGCGAATTCAACATCCATCAGCTGCGCCGCCACGTCATCACCGAGTTCGGCCTGGGCGTGGAAGCGGGCATGTCGCTGCTGTTCGAATCCTTCGCCTACCGCCGCGGCGTGCCGGCCGACGCCGACTTCGTGTTCGACGCGCGCGCCCTGCCCAACCCGCACTGGAACCCGGCGCTGCGCCCGCTCTCCGGCCGCGACGCCGGCGTGCGCGATTACCTGGAAACCCAGGCCGACGTGCAGCTCTACGTCGAACAGGTCGGCCAGTTCCTCGATACATGGCTGCCGCGCCTGCAAGGCGACAGCACCCGCAGCTACGCCACCATCGCCTTCGGCTGCACCGGCGGACGCCATCGCTCGGTCTATCTGGCCGAACGCATGGCCGAACACGCGCGCCTGCGCGGCTGGAACGAAGTCGCGGTGCATCATCGCGAACTCGACTGACCGCGCGGTTTCCGCGAACGCCGCGCCACCGCACGCTTCACCTCGTCGCACTTGCGCCCGCTCCCTGTAGGAGCGACGCAAGTCGCGACCGCGCAACCACGCTTACGACGCAAGCGACGCCTCGCCGCCGCCTCCCGCGCGACACGCGCGCAACCTGCGCGCACCACGCCCGCACGTGAACCCACATCGCCGCTTCATGCGAAAAACCGCGGCGCATTACGAAATTTTCCCATTTTTGTACCGCAACCCTTGCACGCGCCCCCGTAGCTTCGGAACCGCACCGGAGCCGCGCGCCACGCGCATCCCGCGCTCCGCTGCCTGTCCCCATTCGGAGCCGCGACATGACCGCCATGATCCGCACGCTCGCCCCGCTGACGCTGGCCTTGATCGCCGCCGCCGCGCCGTCGGCCGCGTTCGCGCAATCGCAAACCACGCCGCACACCGCCGACCGCACCGCACCGATGCAACGCACCGAACCGCCGGTGCACGACACCCAAGGCGATTCGCGCACGCCGCCGCCGAGCGACGCCATCGGCCCGGCGCGCTTCAGCGAACTCGACGCCAACGGCGATCAGAAGATCAGCCGCGACGAGGCCGCGATGGACGCGCGCCTGGCCGGCAGCTTCGCCGTCCACGATCTCGACCGCGACGGTTTCATCTCGCTGTCGGAATACCAGGCCGGCCAGAACAAACGCAGCGACGACCGCTGACCCACGGCACGCCGAGGCCTTTCACCCACCGCGCTGACCCGGTCAGCAAAGGATCGACATGAGCCACCCCGCCACCCGCACCGCCCTGCGACCGCGTTCGCTGGCCCTGGCGTTGAGCGCCGCGTTCGCCGCGGCCTTGCTCGGCGCCTGCAAGCAGCCCGAGCAGACCCCGCCGCCGGAGCCGGCGGCCGGCCCCGCGCCGGCCGCGCCCGCCGACACCACGCCGCCGGCGGACGCCGCGCCGCCCGCCACCGACGTCGCGCCGGCCGCCAACATGCCGCCGCCGACGGACACCCCGCCCAGCGATACGCCGCCGGCCGACCCGGCCGCGACCGAACCGCCGGCGAACCAGGACAAGGGCAAGACCGAGTCGCCGCCGAAGCCGTAAGCGCCGGCTCCCCGCACGGGCCGCCCTCGGGCGGCCCTTTCATTCGCACCGCCGCCCTGGGCGGCCCTTTCATTCGCGCCACCGCCCTTGGCGACTCTTTCATTCGCACCGCCGCCCTCGGGCGGCCTTTTCGTTCGCGCTGCGGCCGACGAACGGCCCGTTCGTTCGCACCGCCGCCCACCGGCAGCCCTTCGTTAGCGCCGCCTCCCCGCGCACTTCGCGATGCGGCGCACGCGCCGGCCGCGTGCGCCGCGCCGCAACATGCGCGCGCCGCTCGTCCCGCGCCGGCCGCAGCGTCTGCGCGCGCGCCGCCGCGCATCCCCCATCCCGCACGCCGCGCAACGTCCGCCCGGGGCGCATCCACCTACGCCGGACCGCGTTCCCAACGCACATCGCCCGCGCCCGACCGTCCCGACCGCGCCGATCCCGAACGCCGATCGACCGTTCGGGCGCTTCCGGCCTGTCACCGTGCTCTGTTAAGTTGACGGCATGTCCGTAGGCGTCCTTCTCATCACCCACACCGGAGTCGGCAGCGCGATGCTGCAGGTCGCCGGCCGTCTGTTGAACCCGCTACCGCTGCGCGCCGAAGCGTTCGAAGTGCCTTTCGACGCCGACCTCGACCAGCTGCTGCCGCAGGCCAGCGCCGCGCTGCGCCGGGTCGACGGCGGCGACGGCGTGCTGGTGCTGACCGATCTGTACGGCGCCTCGCCGAGCAACCTCGCCGCGCGCGTGGCCCGGCTCGGCACGCCGGTGCGGCGGGTCTCGGCGCTGAACCTGCCGATGCTGCTGCGGGTGATGAACTACGCCGAACTGGAACTGGACCAATTGCCCGCGGTCGCCGCGGCCGGCGCCCGCAACGGCGTGCTGCACGACGACGCATGAACCCCGCGGCGCATCGCCGCCGCGACAGGAAGCCCGAACATCGCATGACGCAAGCCGCCGTACCGCATTCCGACGTCCGCACTCCGCCGTCCGCGCACGCTGCGTTTGACCATTGCCTGAGGACCCCGACATGATCGAACGCGAACTCACCGTCTCCAACCGACTGGGCCTGCACGCCCGCGCCACCGCCAAGCTGGTGCAGGTGCTGTCGGCCTTCCGCAGCAACGCCACGCTCACCGCCAAGGGCCGCGAGGTCAACGCCAAGAGCATCATGGGCGTGATGCTGCTCGCCGCCGGCCAAGGCACCCACGTCAAACTGCGCGTCGAGGGCGAGGACGAGGCCAACGCGGCCGACGCCGTCGTCGCCCTGTTCGACCGCCGTTTCGACGAAGACAGCTGAGGCCGGAGGCGCGGATGCGGCAGGAATTCCAAGGAGTCGGCGCTTCCCGCGGCAACGCGCTCGGCCGCGCGCGGGTGCGCTTGCCGCACGCGCTGGAAGTCGCGGAAGAACGCATCGGCCGCGATCAGGTCGACAGCGAGCTGGCGCGGCTGCACGCGGCCATCGACACCGTGCGCGGCGAGATCCACGTGCTGCGCGAGCGCTTGCACGGCGCGCTGGCGCACGAGGTCGGCGAGTTCCTCGACCTGCACACCCTGCTGCTGGACGACCCCGAACTGCTGCAAGGCCTGGACGAACTGATCCGCACCGGCCACTACGCCGCCGATTACGCGCTGCGCCTGCAGCGCGACCGCATCGCCTCGGTGTTCGAGGCGATGGACGACGCGTATTTCCGCAGCCGCGTCGACGACATCGACCAGGTCATCGGCCGCATCCACGCGGCGCTGCACCGGCGCGATCACGACACCCAAGGCGTGGCCGGCGAGATTCTCATCGCCGACAACGTCGCTCCCGCCGAACTCGCGCAATTGCAGGCGCAAGGGGTGATGGCCATCGTCACCGCCGCCGGCAGCGCGCTGTCGCACAGCGCGATCCTGGCGCGCAGCCTGCACCTGCCGCTGGTGGTGGGCGCCTCGCAGGCGCTGCTGAAGATCAACGACGGCGACGCGATCGTGGTCGACGGCGCCACCGGCGCGGTGATCCTGGAACCCGACGCCGCCGACCTGCGCACGCACCGCGCGCGGGTGCGCGAGCTGGCGCGCGAGCGCAAGCAGCTGCACCGGCTGCGGCGCGAGCCGACCATCACCCGCGACGGCGTCGACATCAAGCTCTACGCCAACGCCGAATCGCGCGAGGACGTGGCCGAGGCGCACGCGCTCGGCGCCGCCGGCGTCGGCCTGTACCGCACCGAATTCCTGTTCCTGCAACGCAACGAGCTGCCGGACGAAGACGAACAGTTCCGCGTCTACCGCGACGTGGTGCTGGGCATGACCGGCCGCAGCGTCACCATCCGCACCCTCGATCTGGGCGCGGACAAGGCCGACAAGACCGGGCTGGCGCTGCGCGACGAACCCAACCCGGCGCTCGGCGTGCGCGGCGTGCGCCTGTCGATGGCGCGCGAGGGCCTGCTGGAAACCCAATTGCGCGCGATCCTGCGCGCCTCGGGCTACGGCCCGGTGCGGGTGCTGGTGCCGATGGTCAGCGCCAGCGAAGAAATACGCACGGTGCGCACGCTGCTCGACAAGGTCGCGATCGATCTGCGCCGCGAAGGCCACGAGATCGCCGAGCGGGTGCCGCTGGGCGCGATGATCGAAGTGCCGGCCGCGGCGCTGGCCTTGCCCGCCTTCATCGGCACGGTGGATTTCCTGTCCATCGGCACCAACGATCTGGTCCAGTACCTGCTCGCCGTGGACCGCAACAACGAAGCGCTCGCCGACTTGTACACGCCGCTGCATCCGGCGGTGCTGCGGGTGATCCGCGACGTCATCAAGCTGGGCAAGGCGCGCGGCAAACCGGTCGCGGTGTGCGGCGAAATGGCCGGCGACCCCGCGTTCGCGCCGCTGCTGCTGGCGTTGGGGTTGGAAGAATTCAGCCTGCATCCGGCGACGCTGCTGGAACTGCGCCGGGCGATCCGCGGGCTCGATCTGGCCGCGCTGCGCAAGCGCGCGCCGGCGCTGCTGCGCGCGAGCGACCGCAAGGGCATCGAACACTGGTTGCGCCAGAGCGGCGCGGCCGGCTCGGGCGCGCGCTGAAGCGGGCGTTCGCTGGAGCGGGCGTTCGCTGAAACCGGCGCTCGTTGAAGCCGGCGCTCGCCGAAGCCGGCACGTCGCCCGCGCGGCTGGCGCGGGCGACGAGGCGAGCGCGCTGTCCGCGCGCGGCGCCGGATTGCGTTAGTCCGAGGTCGGGCTTGATCGGCGCCGGCGCGTCCGCCGCTTCGCGCGCGCGTCCCGCTCCGATCCGCGCCGGCGCCCTTCTCCCGGCCAGGACGATCCGATGCGCGCTCCCACTCAATTCACGCTCACCAGCGACGTTCCGGCCAGCGTGGGGGTAGCGACCTTCGTGATCGCGGACGCGCAGGGCCGCACGCAGCAATTGGCCGTGCCCAGCGGCGTCAGCGTCGCCCATCCCACCGACCCCGCGCTCGGTCCCTGGCAAGTGAGCTATCGCATCGACAGCCCCGCGCAGCCGACTCCGGTCTTTCTCGGCGAAACCGCCACCGTCGCCGATCCGTCGGCGACGCTCAGCGTCGGCTTCGCGCTCTCGCAAGGCGGCGCGTCGGCGCCGGTCCTCGACACGCAATGGGCACCGGCGCTCACTGCGCCGGTCTCGATAACGCTGACGTTCGCCATGCAAGTGCAACAGCAGACCGAATGGGGCTGGGCCGCGGTCGCCCTGTCCGTCGCCGGCTATTACCGCGACGGACCGGGCGCCAACCTCAGCCAGTGCGCCCTGGCCAATTGGGCGCTGGGCCGCAGCGACTGCTGCAATCGCGGAGCCGCCGTCGGCGCGGCCTGCAATCAACCGTTTTCGGTGCAGAACGCGCTGCGCCACTTGGGCAATCTCGGCGCGTACGTCCCGTCCCGGCTGGCCTTCGACGCCGTGCAAGCGCAGTTGTCCATGCGCCGTCCGATCGTCGCGATCATCGGGTGGAATACCGGCGGCCACCATGCCGTGGTCATCAGCGGCTTCGACACCCTGTCCGGGAAACAGCTCATCACGGTGCAAGACTGCGCCGGCGGGACCACGCAGATCGTCGAGTTCGGCCGTTTTCCAGCGATGGGCGCTTGGGTCGGCACCTGCACCACCGTCGGCGCGACCTGAGCGCCGCGCAGCGTCGAGCCGGGCGCGAATCCGCAACAACGCCGCCGCTGCCGGCGTCGCGATCCGCGCTCAGCAATCTGCGCCTATCAATCTGCGCTCAGCCATCCACCGCGACGCCGACCGGGCAATCGGGCGCCTGCTCCGCATCGGGTTGCCGCGGCGATTGCCAGGTCGCCGGCAAATGCCGCAGCGCGCCCAACGCCGCGCGCGTGGCGCGGTTCAAGCTGCCGCCCTGATCGCCGCCCCAACTGTTGGCGAAGGCGAACAAGCCGATGCGATGGGTCGGGTCCACCGCCATGTACGAGGCATAGCCCAGCATCAAGCCGTCCTTGCACAGATAACCGTCGCCGATCTGCCAGCCCAGCCCCATGCGCAATTCGCGCTCGGTTTCTTGCTGGGTCAGCGCGATCGCGCGGCCGAGCACGTCCGGGCCGGGCTCGATCTGGCGCTCGAGGAAGTCGAGCATGTCCGGCAAGGTCGAGGACAGCGCACCGGCGCCGACCGCGGCCGACGCCGGATCGATCTCGCCCACGTCGATACGCGAATACGGCTGGCCGGCGCGCTGGAAATCGTAGGACCGCGCCAAGCGCCGCCGCACCGGGCCGAGTTCGACCTGGGTCGAACCCATCCCCAACGGTTCCAGGATCAAGCGGCGCGTCACCTGCGGCCACACGCGATAGCTGGCATCCCAACCCGGCTCGCTACGCGGCAGCTCGCTGTGCACGTGCGACATCAGCGCGCCGAGCAAGGCGAAGCCTTGGTTGCTGTAGAACCAGTACTCGCCGGGGCGGTAGCGCGGTTGGAAGTCGCGCAGAAAGCGCGTGGTGTCGTCGTAACCGTAGTGGCCGAACACGTAGCGGCCGCTCGCGCACGGCCCCTTCGGAAAGCCGGCGCTGTGGGTGGCCAGATGCCACAGCCGCACCGGCTCGTCGGCGGCGAACTCGTTGATGGACACCTCCGGCGGCAGCAACCGCGCCACCGGCGTCGTCAGTTCGACCCGCGATTGCAGCACCGCCATCGCCAGCAAGGTCGCGGTGAAGACCTTGGTGTTGGAACCGATCAGCATCACCACCTCTTCCGGCGCGGCGTCGCCGCCGTCGCTCACCGGCACGCGGCCGTACTGGAAGTAGTAGCGCTGGCCCGCGACCGTCGCGGCGACCAGCACGCCGGGCGATTTGTCGTCTTCGGCGAAGCCCAGCGGCGCGACGACGGCCTCGAAGAACGGAGCGATCAGATCGCCGACGCGCTGCCGGCCGGGTGCGTTCATGGCGGCTGTCCTTAGCGCCCGCGGACCGGGCGAGGCGAGTCTATAGAGCCGCCGCGGCGAGTTGATTCACTCTCGTTCACCGTCGCCCGCGCGCGTGCGGGCGGCCGCTCGCGCCGCGCGCGACGAACGTCGCGCTTACTGCCAGCTCGCGCTCAAGCCGGTGAAATGCAGCGTGTAGCCGGCGCGGGCGACGATCGTCGGCGCGATGAAACGGCCGGTGTCGCCGTCGGGGAAGTCGTGCTTGCCATTGCGGGGAAACAGCGCCGCGACATCGAACGAAGCGTCGATCGCGCTCGTGCCGGCCGCGCCGTCGGCGCTCGCCGACCTGAGCGTGCAGCGGACGGCATCGGCGACCGCATCGCAGCGGTCGCTCGCGTCCAGCGAAAGAAGCGGCTCGCAGGCCGGCCCGCTGGCGCAGGCGCCAGGACGCGCCCCGCGCCCACACGCACGCCCGCACGCCGGCGTGCGGGCGCGCCCCGGGCCGCACCGCGCGCCCGACCCACATCATCACTGTGCTTTGCCGCCGCCGCGGGCGATAATGCCGGCGCATTCGTTGGATTCGCCGGCTTCGTGGCCGCGTCCGTCCCCCGCCAGGAAGTACCGCATGGCCGAAGCCGTCCGCCACGACAAAACCGCACGTCAGCTGCGCCTGCTTTCCGATGCGCTCGACAGCGGCCGTCTGGGGCCGGTTCGCCGCCTGGTCAACACCCTCTCCCCCGCCGAGATCGGCAACCTGCTCGAATCGCTGCCGCCCGGCAAGCGCCAGGTGGTGTGGGGGCTGGTCGATCCCGAGGACGACGGCGAGGTGCTGGTCCACGTCGGCGAGGAAGTGCGCGAGAGCCTGCTCGCGGACATGGACCCCGACGAAATCGTCGCCGCGGTCGAAGACCTCGACATCGACGACTTGGCCGATCTGGTCGAGGACCTGCCCGACACGGTCATCGACGAAGTGCTCAAGTCGATGGACCGCGACAACCGCGAGCGGCTCGAGCAGGTCCTGTCCTACCCGGAAGACACCGCCGGCCGCCTGATGAACCCCGACGTGGTGACGGTGCGCGCCGACACCACGATCGACGTGGTCCTGCGCTACCTGCGCCTGCGCGGCGAGCTGCCCGAACACACCGACCACCTCTACGTGGTCAGCCGCCGCCACCAATACCTGGGCCGCATCGCCCTGGCCGCGCTGCTGACCCACGAGCCCGGCACCCCGATCAACAAGCTGGTCGACGACGAACAGCCGGCCATCGACGTCGGCGAGACCGCCGGCGAAGTCGCCCGCCAGTTCTCCGACCACGACTGGATCAGCGCGCCGGTCGTGGACGACAACAACATCCTGCTCGGCCGCATCACCATCGACGACGTGGTCGACATCATCCGCGAAGAGGCCGAGCACCAGGCCTTGAGCGCGGCCGGCCTGGACGAGGACGAAGACCTGTTCAGCCCGGTCCGGCGCGCGTTCCGGCGCCGTCTGATCTGGCTCAGCGTCAACCTGTGCACGGCCTTCCTCGCCGCCAGCGTGGTCGGCCAGTTCGAGGACTCCATCGCCAAGCTGGTGGCGCTGGCCGCGCTGATGCCGATCGTCGCCGGCATGGGCGGCAACGCCGGCACCCAGGTGCTGGCGCTGATGATCCGCGGCCTCGCGCTCGGCCAGATCGGCGCCTCCAACGTGTGGACGCTGCTGCGCAAGGAGTTGTCGGTCGCGCTGATCAACGGCCTGTGCCTCGGCGTCGGCCTGGGCCTGATCGTGCTGATCTGGTTCCGCCAACCGGGCCTGTCGTTCGTGATCGGCACCGCGCTGACCATCAACCTGCTCACCGCCGCCGCCGGCGGCGTGCTGGTCCCGATCACCCTCAAGCGCCTGGGCTTCGACCCGGCCCTGGCCGGCGGCGTGATTCTGACCACGCTGACCGACGTGATGGGGTTCTTGAGCTTCCTGGGTTTGGCGACGTTGATTTTGTTGCATTGAGGCGCCGCTGGCGCGCGGACGGACGGCGCCGCGGCAACGACGGCGCGCGGCTAATCTGCCGCGCATGCTGCAACGCCAAGACATCGAAACTGCGGTCGAACTGCAAACCCGCAGCTACGCGCTGCTGCGCTGGCTGGCGCAGGCGGTGCAACGCGGCTTCATCGGCTTCGACGCCGCCCACGCCTACGCGCGCGACCCGGCCGCGGCCGAGGCCTGGGCGCGCCGCCATCATCAGGAACTGCCGCCCGACGCGCGGCCGCCGCAAGCCGACACGGCCGGATTCTTCCGCCTGTTCGCCGGCTATCTCGACAATGGCCACGCCCTCGTGCGCGATCCGGGCAAACGCCTGTATTCGCCGGACGCGCATTGTTTTTGCGAGATGTGCAGCTGGTTCATCGACGGTCCGAGCCTGCGCGCGCGCCCGCCGAGCACGGGCGACCAGCGTCGCGCCGACCGGCAGATGCGCGCCAGCCTCGACGAATTGGCGCTGGAATGCGGACGCTTGTTGGATGAAGACGAAGTCGGCGCGTTGATGCGGCGGGCCGAACTGCGCGAGGCGCTGGCCTTGCACGCTTACGCCGAAACCTTGCTGCGCCGCATACGCGGCGGCGGCAGCGACGCCGGCGTGCCGCTGGCGCTGTGGCGCCGTTTCGCCCGGACGCCGCAGGGCGCGCCCAAACGCGGGTTCCGCCTCGACGCCGATGCGATCTTGGCGGCGCAAACCCTGTTGTTGCAGCGCTTGAACGAACCCGCGCCGCCGCGCTGACGGCTGCCACGACGAATCCAGCGGGCTTGAACCCGCCCCGCTCTCCGGCCGATGATGCCCGAAGCCCGCCACGGAGCCCGCCATGCCCGGCCGCCGTTCGCCTCGCGGCGCATTCGCGCTGCTGCTGTCCCTCGCGCTCGCCGCGCTGGCGGGTTGCCAATCCGCCGCTCACCGTCCCGCCGCCACGGCGCACACTCCGCCCGCCTCCGCCATGACCGACCCGCGCGCACACGGCCGCTTCGTCAGCCGCGAACTTCTGCTCGACAACGGCGTGCTGCATCGCTACCAAGTGTTCGTGCCTGCGCGCGCGGCCGGCGGCGAGCGGCCGGCGCTGATTTTGTTCCTGCACGGTTCGGGCGAGCGCGGCGACGACAACCGCAAGCAGCTCGAAGCGGGACTGGGTCCGGTGGTGCGCAAGCGCATCGACACGTTCCCGGCCATCGTCGTGTTTCCGCAGATGCACGAAGACTGGACCGACGAGCAACGCTTCGACCGCACTGCGCTGGCGATCCTCGACCGCGCCGAAGCCGAGTTCGGCGCCGATCCGGCGCGCATCTATCTCACCGGCTTGTCGATGGGCGGATTCGCCAGTTTCGATCTGGCGCTGATGCAGCCGGACCGCTTCGCCGCGGTGGTGCCGATCTGCGGCGGATTCAAGGATCCGAAGGTGTGGGACCGTCAGCGCATCGCCGATCTCGGCGGCATGTGGACGCCGGACGAAGCCGCGCAGCGCATGAAAGGCGCGCCGTTCTGGATCTTCCACGGCGGCAAGGACGATGTGGTTCCGCCGCGGCTGTCGCGCGAGATGGCCGAGGCGCTCAAGCGCGCCGGCGCCGACGTGCGCTACACCGAGTTCCCCGAGGCCAACCACAATTCGTGGGATCCGGCCTACGCCAGCGACGCGCTGTGGACCTGGCTGTTCGCGCAGCAGCGTCGAACGATGCCGACCGCTCGTTGAAAACGAAAGCGGCCGCGCGATCACGCGGTCGCATAGACGAACCGCCGCCCGCTCAACCCTTGAGCAGCGCTTCCAACACCGCCATGCGCACGGCCACGCCGTTGGCGACCTGAGTCAGGATCAGCGACTGCGGGCCGTCGGCGACTTCGTCGGTGATCTCCACGCCGCGGTTCATCGGGCCGGGATGCATCACCACCGCGTCGGGCGCGGCGCGCTTGAGCCGGGCCGCGGTCAGGCCGTAGTCGCGGTGGTAATCCTCCAGCGAATCGACCAGCCCTTCTTCCATGCGCTCGCGCTGCAGGCGCAGCATCATCACCGCGTCCACGCCGTCCAGCGCGGCGTCGAGGTCGTGGCCGACGATGCAGCCGTCCAAGGTGCCGTCGTCCGGCAACAGCGAGGCCGGACCGACCGCGCGGATCTCGGCCGCGCCGAGCGCGCGCAGCGCTTGCAGATCCGAGCGCGCCACGCGCGAATGCTTGATGTCGCCGACCATCGCCACGCGCAAGCGCGAGAAATCGCGGCCCTTGGCCTGACGCAAGGTCAGCATGTCGAGCAAGCCCTGGGTGGGATGCGCGCTGCGGCCGTCGCCGGCGTTGACCAGACAGGTGCCGGGCCGCGCGTGTTCGGCGAGCGCGGCGACCGCGCCGTCCTCGCGATGGCGGATGACGAAGCCGCGCACGCCCATCGCTTCGATGTTCTTGAGCGTGTCCAGCGCGGTCTCGCCCTTGCTGGTGGACGACGACGACGCGTCGAAGTTGAGCACGTGCGCGCCGAGCTGCTGCACGGCCAGCTGAAAGCTCAGCCGGGTGCGCGTGGACGGCTCGAAGAACAGCGTGCACACCGCGGTGTCGGCGAGCGCGCGGCGGTCGTAGTGGCCTTCGGCGAACGCCTGGGCGCGGATCAGCAAAGCTTCGAGCGATTCGCGCGTGGCTTCGCGCAGGCTCAGCAGGTGGCGCGAACCGCCGCTGGCGGTAACGAAAGTGGTCATGGGCGTCGCGGATTCGGGAGTGCGGACTTCGGGGGAAACGTCAGGGATGGGGCAATTGGTCGATCGGCGTGGCGTCGTCCGGCGCGGCCAGCCAGCGCTCGACGATCACCGCCGCGGCGACCGCATCCAAGGCTTCGGCGTCGCGCCGGCGTTTGCGGCCTTCGGCGCGGTCGGCGGCGAAGCGATGCGCGGCCTCGACCGAACTGGAACGCTCGTCGACCAACACCACCGGCAATTTGTAGCGCGCGCGCAGTTGCCGGGCGAAGGCCAGCGCGCGTTGCCGCGCGGGCTGGTCGCCGCCTTCCAGCGTCATCGGATCGCCGACGATCAGGCCGTCGGGGCGCCATTCTTTCTGCAAGCGGTCGATCGCGGCCCAATCGGGGCCGGCGCCGTGCACGTCGATCACCGCCAGCGCGCGCGCGCCGTGGCCGAACGCGCTGGCCACCGCCACGCCGATGCGGCGCGCGCCGACATCGAATCCGAGGACGGTGCCGTCGCGTCGGATCGAATCGGAAGCGCTCGCGCTCATGCGTGCCCGGCGTAATCGGCCAAGTGGGCGAAATCGACGCCGATGCGGCCGGCGGCGGCATGCCAGCGCGCGTCCAGCGGCAGCTGGAACAGCAGCTCGGCGTCGGCCGGCGCGGTCAGCCAATCGTTTTCGGTGATTTCGTGTTCGAGCTGGCCCGAACCCCAGCCGGCGCAGCCCAGCGCGACGATGGCGTGGTCGGGGCCTTCGCCCTTGGCCATCGCTTCGAGGATGTCGCGCGAGGTGGTGAGGAACAGATCGTGGGCGATGGCCAGGGTCGAATCCCAACGCGCGCCGCCGTCGTGCAGCACGAAACCGCGCTCGGGATGGACCGGGCCGCCGGCCAGCACGATCTGCGCGCGCAGCGCGTCGTCGCCGCCTTCCACGCCCATCTGCCCGAACACTTCGCCCAAGGTGTACTCCGAAGGACGGTTGACCACGATGCCCATCGCGCCGTCGTCGTCGTGCTGGCAGATCAGCGCGACGCTGCGCGAGAAATTGGTGTCGGCCAGCGCGGGCAGCGCGATCAGGACCTGATTGGCGAGGGGCGTGGGCATTACGGGCATGGGGGCATTCTAGCGTGCCCGACCGGAAAGCGGGGTCGAGGCCGGGCCGGCGGGCGGATCGAGGCCGCCATAACGCGAAATGCGGCCGATTCGGGCCTCGCGGGCGGGATGGGGGCCGAAGCGCGCTCGATTCGGCGCCGATCGCCCGGCGGCCGGGCGGACAGCGCCCGCGGCCGACGTCCTCGCGCGCCCCATCCGGTCAAGCGGTGGCCTGGATTCGCGCCCGCCGCGCCGCGACAATCCCCTGCTCCGCCGCGCCCGCGGCGCGCCACGAGGCTTTCCATGTCCGGCTATTGCGACATCGCCCCCGGCCATCCGATCCACGGCGACTATCACGACCGCGAATACGGCTTCCCGCAACGCGACGAATCCGACCTGTTCGAGCGCCTGATCCTGGAGATCAACCAGGCCGGCTTGAGCTGGGAAACGATCTTGCGCAAGCGCGAAGGTTTCCGCCGCGCGTATCACGGCTTCGACGTCGACGCCGTCGCCGCTTACGGCGAAGCCGACCGGCTGCGCCTGCTCGAAGACGCGGGCATCATCCGCAACCGGCTGAAAGTCGACGCGGCGATCCACAACGCCCAGGTGATCCAGCGCCTGCGCGCCAGCCACGGCGGCTTCGCCCAATGGCTCGACGCGCATGTGCTGCACGAGGGCAAGCCGCGCGACAAGGCCGGTTGGATCAAGTTGTTCAAGCAGACCTTCCGTTTCACCGGCGGGGAGATCACCAACGAGTTCTTGATGAGCCTGAGCTATTTGCCGGGGGCGCATCGCGAGACCTGCGCGGCGTATGCGCGGATCGAGAAGATCGGGCCGATTTGGAAGCGCACGCGCGAGGCGGCGGCGCGGGCGGATGGCGCGGCGGGCTTCGAGGCGAACGCTAAGAAGCCGGCGGCTGTGGCGAAAGCCGCGAAGACGGCGGCTCGGCCGGCGACCGCGGCCAAGACTGCGCCTGCGAAAGCGCCCGTCGCGAAAACCAGCGCGGCGAAACGCGCCGCGAAGAAGGCGCAGGCGAAGCCGGACAAGAAGCGCTCGGGCTGAAGCCATCGGATATGCGGCTTGGCGTTGATCCTGGTTGCGCAAGCCGCCATGGAGCGCCCGCCTCGGCCGACTAGCCATCGTCCCGCAAATCTCCGACGCAGCCCTTTTTCCCCGTCATTCCGGCGAAAGCCGGAATCCATTCTGCCGTTGTCGTTGCTCCGACTTAGCCGCGGCCGAAGCAAAATCAAAATGGGTTCCGGCTTTCGCCGGAATGACGGTCCGATCAGCGATCCGCGACTTCATTCCCCGCTCACTCAAGCGCGCCAACCTCTCCCGCGCCGACTCGCCGACCCGCCACACGACCCGCCGCACCCGCCGCCCCACAGCGCCGGCCCGAGCCAATGCAAAGGAACCGCATGACGTCCCACACCGCTCCCGCCCCCGCCGAACTGTCGGGCAAGACCCGCGCCTTCATCGTCCTGATCGCGCTGCTGCAAGGCCTGCTGCTCTACCTCGCGCGGATCGACAGCCGCTTCGGTTTCGAGCTGGAAATCGCCTGGTACGCGCTGACCCTGTCGGTGCCCACGGCGATGCTGCTGACCGTGCAGCGCCTCGACGACGCGCGCTACTGGACTAACATCGCGCTCGTCGCCGCGGTCTGCCTGCCGCTGTCGATCTGGGCCGGCTGGAGCGCCGCCGGCGCGCCGGACCTGGACGAAGCCTCGGTGCTGGCGCCGTTCGCCGCCAGCCTCGCCATCGGCTTGTTCGTCGCCCTGCCCTATCTGCAATGCCGCCTCCATCACGGCCGTTGGTGCGCGCCGTATCGCGAACTGTTCGAGCACGGCTGGCAGAACGCGCTGACCCTGATCCTCACCGCCGCTTTCGTTGGCATCTGCTGGGCGGTGCTGGGGCTGTGCGCGGTGCTGTTCAAGCTGATCGGCATCGAGTTCTTCGCCGACGTGTTCAGCACGCGCAGCTTCGTCCACCTCGCCAGCGGCGTCATGATCGGCCTGGGCGTGTTGGTCGGCCGCACCCAGCAGCGACCGGTGCAGATCGCGCGGCAGATCCTGTTCGCGATCTTCAAGGGCCTGCTGCCGCTGGTGGCGCTGATCGCGCTGCTGTTCGTCGCCAGCCTGCCGTTCACCGGCCTGGACGCGCTGTGGAGCACGCGCTCGGCGACGCAGATCCTCACCTGCCTGATCGCGACCGTGGTGCTGTTCGTCAACGCGGTCTATCAAGACGGCGAAGCCGCGCCGCCGTACCCGCGCTGGCTGCGCTGGGTGGTCAACGCCGCGCTGCTGACCTTGCCGGTGTACGCCGCGCTGAGCCTGTACGCGCTGAGCTTGCGCATCGGCCAATACGGCTGGACCGGCGAACGTTTCTGGGCCGCCTTGGCCGCGACGACGATGGGCTTGTACGCGCTGGGCTACGCGATCGCCGCGCTGCGCCGCGGCGACGGCTGGCTCGGCGGGCTGCGCCGGGTCAACGTCGCGGTGTCGCTGGTGTTGCTGGCGCTGGTGGTCGCGGCGAACTCGTGGCTGCTCGACCCGCACCGCCTCGGCGCCGGTTCGCAATTGGCGCAACTGCGCAGCGGCAAGACCGAGGCGGATAAATTCGACCTCGCCTATCTGCGCTTCGACGCCGGCCGCCGCGGCTATCAGGCGCTGCAAAGCTTGAAGGCCGATCCGCGCTTCGCCGCATCGGCGCCGAAAGCGCGCGCCAATCTCGAACGCGCGCTGGCGGCGACTCGTTCCTGGGAGTATCGCTCGGAGCTGTCCGAACCGCCGCAGAGCAAGACGCGCGGGCAGACGCTGCGCAAGCTGCAACGCGCCGACGGCCTCGCCGCGATCGACCCGGCCTGGATCGAAGCCGCGCTGGCCGATCGCCTGCGTCTGCCCAATTGCCAGGACGAAAACGCCAACTGCGTGCTGGCCAGCCCCGACCTCGACAACGACGGCCATGCCGAGTACTTGCTGTGCCGGATCGACGAGTGGGGCGTGAACTGCAACGCCTACGCGCTGCTGCCGCGCGGTTGGCGCGACATCGGCCAGAGCTATCTGTCGCAACGCGGCAGCGAAGCCGAAGCGGTGCTGCGCGCGAACAAGGTCGAAGTGGTGCCGCGGCGCTGGGGCGACATCCGCGTCGGAGCCGGCAACGACGCCGTGCGTTTGGAGCGTCCCGCGCGGCGCTACTGCAAGGAGGGCGAACAGGGCGAAGATTGCGAGCCCCGGGTCGCGAAATCGGCGCAGCGATGAAGCGCGCGGCGCAGCGAACGCCGCGGCGCTAAAGCATCAGCGCCACATCCTTGGCCCGCGCGTCCGCCGGCGGCGCGCCGTGGGTCCAGAACGCTTCGACCCACGGCCGCACCAGGTCCAGTTGGGTCGAAGCGCCGCGCACCGCGCCGAAACGGCGCAGATTGTCGGATTGCAGCGCCAGCATGCGCGCGTCCTGATCGTTGACCCGTTTGAGGAAGGGCCACACCAGCGCGCGCACCAGCCATGCCGGCGCCCGGCGCTTCTCCACGTGCAGGGTCGCGAACACCGAAGTGGTGGCGACATCGTGCGGCGCGAAATGCAGGCTGATCCGGACCGCGCCGCCGTTGGCGTAGCGATACTCGATCTGCGCGCTGCCCGGCGCGTCGAACAGCGCGCGCTCGCTTTCGCGCGGCGACTCGAACAGGCGATACAGCAAACCCGATTGCTGGGCTTGGCCGAGGTAATCGACGACGAAGCCCTCGTCGGACGGCACGAACCGCGCCGTCGCCGGCTGCCGCGCGCCGCCGCGGCGCACCAGGCCGGGATGGATCCAGTGGGTATGCAAGGGATCGAGGAAGTTCTCGATCGCGTCGATCACGTTCGCGCGCCATTGCGTCTGCCACAGGAAGCGGCGCGAACCGGGCGGGTTGCGCCGCACCATCGCCGGCAGTTCGCCTTCGTCGCGGCCATCGGGCCGCAGCCAGATCAAGCCGTCGTGCTCGCGCACCGCCGCGCTGCGCACCCGCACCTGCGGGAGCGCGCCGTCGGCCGGCATGCCCGGAATCCCGCACAAGCGGCCTTCGGCATCGAAGCGCCAACCGTGGTACGGGCAAGCCAAACCGCCCTCGCTGCACACGCCGCGCGACAGCGGCGCATGCCGGTGCGGGCAACGGTCTTCGAGCGCGAACGCGCGGCCGGCGCCGTCGCGCGCCAGCGCATACGGCCGGTCCAGCAAGCTCACCGCGACCGGCGCGCCGCGCAGCCGGCCGCTGCACAGCGCGGGGAACCAACGCGCGGCGTGCGAGGGATGCCAAACGCTCATGCGCCCCGCATCGTGGGCAGCGTCTCGATCCATGACGGTCATAGCTCGAATCTTCGCATGATCGGCACCCCGACCCGCCGGGTCAGCGCCGACAGCGCCGCCACGGCGCGGCGCGCCTTGGCCGGCAGGTGGCGCGCATACACCGCGCTGTACTCGATGCTCGCCTCGCCGCCGCGCAAGCGCTTGAACCCGGCCGCGCCGGCGCTGAAGTTGATCGTCTCGCCGCCGGCGACGGCGTGCTCGAACGTGGTCGCGGTCAGCAGCCGGTAGAGCCCGAGGCGCTGCGGCAGATCGGTGTCGTAGCCGACGATGGGCGTGGTCAAGGTCGCGCCGAAACCGAAAACGCCGGCGATGCACATCAACTGCCCGGCTTCGTCGCGAAATCCGTCGAAACGCAGCAGCCCGGCGCGATGCCATTCGCGCAGGAAGCGCTCGCTGTAGCGCGGGTTGAAGCTCGAATACTTGTCCATGTACAGGCGCTGGTAGAGCCAGGCGATGCGGGCGTAATCGTCCTCGCCGATGTCGCTGTCGCGCGCGCGGCCCGGCTGTTTCGCCGCCAATTTCAGATCCATGCGCAAGTTGTGGCGGCGGCGCGCCGACTCGGCCACATCGCGAAACAGATACACCTGCCGGCTTGGAATCAGCGCGAACCCGAGCGCTTCGCATTCGGCCAGCCAATCGGCGTGCTGATCGCGGTTGAGCGAGCGCAGCCAGACCGCATGCGCAGGCCAGCGCTGCAACGCGCCGCGCAACAACCGCGCCGCCTCGCCCTCGCGCCAGTCGGGATAGAGGTTGGTCGACAACCACCAGTTGTTGATCGCCACCGCGCGGTCGATGCCGGCGCGGCGCAGCCAGCCGTCGAGCCCGCGCCCGGCCACGCGCAACAGCGGCGCGGCCGCGGCCGGCGCGTAACGCACGGCTTCCTCGGTGGCGTAATCGCCGTAGGTGGTGCGCGGCGAGCAGACCCAAGCGTTGCCGTCGATATCACCGTCGTCGACGCTGACCGGATAGCGGCGCTCGCCGCTGTCGATCGTTTCCGCGCGCGTCTTCAGATTGGCGACCCATTCGCGCGAATCCGCGCCGCCGTGGATCCGCGCGAACGCCTCCACGCGCCGCGCGAACTCCGCTTCCAGGCGCGCCGACGCGCTCACAGGTCCGGCAACTCTTCACCGTCCCATTCGATATCGCGCGTCGCCGCCTCGCGCAGGCTGCCGCCGCGACGCAGCGCGGACAGCGCGTACGCACCGAGATCGACCAAACCGCCGAGCGGCGGCGCGCGGTCTCCGGGCACCGACAGCACATCGTCGGCGCGGCGCCAGTCGCGCAGCCACTCGCGCGCGCGGCCGCGCGCCAGCGCCTGCGCGAACCCGGCGCCGAGCATCACCGGCGCGAGCATGCGCGGCCGCTCGGGCCGCGCTTCGACGCAAGCGATGTTCTCGCCCAACAGCGCCTCAGGCAACGCGTCGTCGCGGCCGAACAGATGCACGCCGCTGGTCGCGCGCGGATTGCATTCCAGCACCGTCGCGACGCCGTCGTCGCCGACGATCCAATCGAAGGAAATCTGCCCGGTGTAAGCGATTTTGCGCACGAAGCGCTCGACGAAGCTCCGGATCGCCGCGTTCGGCGCCGGCTCGAAATAGAAGCTGGAACTGCGGCTGAGCCGATAGGCGGGCCGATACACCGAATGCGCGAGCAAACGGCCGCGATCGGCGACGCTGTAGGAACACAGCTCGGTGCCGGCGTGGAAGCGCTGCGCGACCCAGGTCTGCGCCAACGGCAGCGGCGGCGCATCGGCGAGCATCCCTTGCGGATACAGACGCACATGCACGCCGAAACGCGAGTATTCGGGCTTCAGCACCAGCGGCCTTCCCGCGGCCCAGGCGCGGGCTTCCTCCACGCTGCGCACCGCCGCGCTCTCGGGCACGCCGGCGCCGCAATCGCGCGCCAACTCGAGGAAGCGCAGCTTGCTGTGTAGTTCGCGCAGCTTGTCGAACTCGTCGACCAAGACGCGCACGCTGTCCGGCAACGCACCGCGATAACGCGAGAGCCAGAACGCCTCCTCGCAAGTCGGCACGACCAGGTCGATGCGGCGCTGCGCGACGACGCGCGCCAAATCCGCCGCGAACCGCGCCGCGTCGAAGCGCGGCCCGGCGATGGGCAAGCTCGCGGCGACCGCGTTCGACCAGCCCGACAGCCGGCACGACACGCTGTCGGCCGCCATCGCAACGCCGCGGCCGCTCGCATGGAAGCGGCGGGCGATTTCGAGCGCGGCCGGCGCGCGGGCGCCGAGGACGAGGACGTTGGGCATGCGGAAGCGAGGGGGTGAGCGAGCGGATCGACGTGCCGCGCGTTGCGGATGCGGCGGACGACGGGACCCGGAAGGATCGAAGCATGCGGGCGCGGTGGCAAGTCCGCGCGATGCGGCGACACGGCAACGACACGGGCGATGGCAACGGCTCGCCGCGGCCTCCGACGCCGTACCCGCCCGGACCGCTAGTCGCAAAGTCGTTCGCGCGGCGCCCGGAGAATCCCGATAAACGGTTTTATTTCAGAGAGTTAAGCCGCTCGTCAGCGCGTACGCGAAGGGCCGGACTCGGGTCCGCCCCAGGTATTGCCCGCCCCGCCCGCCTTGCTAGGGTCGGTCTTGAAAACGCTTTCAACGCGACCCGCCCCGCCGGACGCCCTCAAGGAGAGTTTTCTCATGGCCGACGCAAGCAACGGAGTCTCCGGCTCCAACTCCTCGCAAAACGCCTCCGACGCCGCCGAACGCGCCGCCGCGACCTCCGCCGCGCAACAGGCCGCCGACGACAAAGCCGCCGCCGACGCGCTAGCGGCCGCCGCGGTTGATCCGACTCCGGTCACGCCGGTCGACATCAGCATCTCGCCCGCCGCGTTGTCGCAGCTCAGCGCCATGACGGTCGACCCGGCCGCCAACCCCGTCGCCGTTTCGTTCCTCGGCGGCGTTCCGACCTACGCCGATGTCGCCCAGGCTCAGCCCGCCCTGCCGACCACGCCGGCGATCACCGAGTACAACGTGTGGTCGCCGAGCGTCGGCATCACCCCGAACGACCCGGCCGCCGTCGCCAACGCCACGATCGACGACGTCTCGATCAATTTCGGGATGAACTACACCGGCAGCCCCAACGCGACCCTCGAAGCGCGCATGGGCATATCGCCCTTGAGCGTCACCGGCTTCGCGAGCGTGAGCTTCAACACCACGCTCGACAGCGTGACCCTGAGCACGACGCTCGGCCCGTTCGGGCCGAATTCGACGCCGAGCTACAACGCCGCGGTGAAAAGCACGACGACGCTGGGCAATGCCTACAGTTTCGATTTCAACGCCGGCGCGACGTTCAACAACCAGGGATTCCAGAACGCCGACGTGACCGGGAAACTGGGGCGCAGCTTCTCCGAGAATCTGAGCGGCTACGTGCAAGGCGGCCTGGCGTTCGACAACCGGGGTTTGAGCCGCATCACCGGCGAGGGCGGGCTCAACTTCGATCAAAACGGCTTGAGCGTGGGCTTCACCGGGCGCGGCAGTTTCGATGTGCGCACGGGGGAGCCGAGCGGGTACCTCGGTGTACGGGCCGGCGGGAAGTTCTGACGGCTGTCCGCGCAGATCCCGCAAGCGAAAAAAGCCGGCGGAAGCCGGCTTTTCCTTTACATCGCCGCGGAGACAAGACCCGCGCAATCCAAATCGCGGACCGGTCACTTGGATCCCAAAGACACGACTCTCGGCGACTCACGCCGCAGATATAGCAATAATCCCATGGACAGAGACAAGGCGAGAAGGTAAGAAGGTGAGCAGCAAATCACACAGACGCCTTGTTGACAAACCCATGTCGACGGAAAGCGATTTGCTCATAGTTACTGGTAAAGCAAATCGCATTGCGCGCTGTTTTGATCGTGGCGTCGCAGCCTAATGGCAGAATGTTCAGGGCCTTCCAGTGCAATCAGGGCAGCATGGCAAAAGAAGAACAGCACCGCCGCAAAATAAAGCAGCCCTTTCATCAACGACAATGACGCGTGCGGCATCTCGATTCCCAAACACCGCCAATCGAAAATCTCATCGTGCCGCTGGCTCGAAGGCAAAAGCATCCATGGCCGTCATGCATCGATCTTGTTGCGACCGCGACCCCATCGACGGCGTAAATGCGGAGGAAAGCACGCTGCATGAACTGAGACGCCAAGTCGCTTCGGTCGTTGTGATTGAGAGCTAGCGAGTGGATACGCGCACTGGCAATGTTAGTGACGAGACGAAGTTCAATCTCAGGATCAAATTCTGAGCTTATTGAGATGGAACCTGCGCCCGGCTCCTCGTAATTTGATGAAACCTACACTTACTTCTTACTGAGAATCGACTTGATTCGCCCATCCGCATTGACCGCCATAGCATATCGAAGAGGGGTATAGCCGATCTGGTTGATAACTCCTAGATCCGCACCATGCTTGACGAGCACCTCCACCACCTCATAACTCCCCCCGGCGATTGCATTAATCAACGGCGGAGAACCGAACTCACCAGACGCATTGACGTCTGCCCCCTCTCTCAATAGCACCTTGACAGCCCTTGCATCACCCCAAGTACAAACTGTATGGAGAGGGGTATCTCCCATAGAATTCCTATCACTCAACCTTTTGGGCTCAATACCCAACCACGCAGCCGTTAGGGCGACACGATCGAGAATCTCTTTTAGCGCGGAATCCATGCACCTTCCTACTGACATGTTCGGCAACAGAACTGAATAATACGATTTACAGCATTCGCCATCCTAGCTTTGACCTGCACAAGCTGTTCTTGATGCTTTTGTATTGGCCCAAAACGCTCTTCCCACTCGTTCCTAAGATCGTAGCATTTCTTCGACTGCCGGTACTGCCATTTAGCTGCTTCACAATTATCAAGATGCGGAGGAGGAGGCCTATCGCAGGCTCGATGATATCGCTGATTAAGCAATGCCTTATCTTCGATAATATCCTCCTGCGTGGAAACCGAGTTCTGCAATAAAGCGGAGCCTACTGCCCCGGCAGCCAGATATGTGCAAACGCTTCCAACCTTCGCTAACAAATCATCACACCACCCTCCAGCGCACAAGGATTGGCCTGACTGACTACCCAGCGGACTCGAGGCATTATCGCCATCACCATTCAATGAAGCCCCGGGCGGAGGCGGAGGCGGAGGCCAGAAGTACATCGGCGGCATTACCTGAGTTCCACGCGGATCTATTCCGCCGAGCGGATCGCCATATGCGTAAGAGTATGTATTAATTCCACCGTTCAAACCGATAGGATCGCTTTCCAGGTAGCGACCCACACTCGGATCATAACTCCGGAGATAGTTATAACTAAATCCAGAAGCCCTGTCGAATCGCTGACCTGGGAACCTCATATCGAAGCGCAAGGCAGCCCCATCTCCGTCAGCATCCTCATTCGGCTCCGAATTTCCAAACGCCTCGCCTTTTACATCCCACGACCACACACCACGATTTCTTATCGGATCGACAACCACCCTTGGAGAACCCAAGCCGTCACTTTCGACGTACTTGGCCCCTCCCGAATCCCCGAACAATCCAACGGGAAGCCCATCCATCCATATTATTTGCTGCTCCGCCTTTCCAGTCGAATCATATTCACCTAACCAACGTCCTTTCTCGTCATACATGGCATATCGATCACCACCTCCACCGCCCCTGCGAAGCCTTTCACCACGTCCGTTGTAGACATAAGTCTCCAACGAACCGACTCCGTCTATCAGTTCATCATTTCGCCCCAGGTCGTTGTATGTAAATTTCCTTGCCCCGATCTGAATCGTATTGCCACTCGCATCGTACTTCCTGATCCCTACAGGATCGACGCCCAGCAAGCGGTGACTGCTGGAATCATAGTTGTAAATTTTGCTGTCCACAGCATTAGCAAAACTCAACCTATTACCTGAGGCATCATAGGTATACGCCTCAATAACGGAACTGGTTGCCCCGTCTCGCAGGTGCGTCAATCGATTCAACGCATCGTAGCTGTACGCCAATAACGGGTTACTCGCTCCAGCAGAAGTGAGCTTGTCGATATTACCGACCGCGTCGAAGCCAAAGCCCACGGACAGCCCATCCAAATCCGGGTCGTGAATCGCGATAGTACGATAGTCCTGGTCAACTGGCCTGGACATCGTTCGGCCGTTTCCATAGATCCAAGTCGCAACCGGACCAAATGGGTGATAGCCGACTTGACTTAGTAGGATTTCACTTGTGCTTCCAGTTCCACCACGCGCGGCGTCAACGCGACTTATTCTTCCCTGCGCATCTCGCTGGTACGTAACCAGCGCCCCATCCGGATACGTAACGCTGCTCAGTTGACCAGCCAGGGAATAACCGTAACGCACAGTGAAGACCTTGCCATTAGTGGTCTGCACTTTCCTGACCGTATTGCCAAATCGGTCGTAACAGTACTGGGTGCTGCCACTCCCATCGGTCATCAGCGTCAAGCGCCCCCTGGCGAAGGTCTCGCCCGCAGCGCAAACGGTAGGCGCGCTGTCGTAGGTGTAGGCGACATTGAGACCTGGGGTCGGATAGACGACGCTTGTCATTCGGTTGAGCGCGTCGTAGCTGTAAGTCTCGGTGATTCCACGCGCATCCGTCGCAGTCTTGCGGTTACCGGCACTGTCGTAGGTGAATGTCGATACGCCCGTATCCGGGCTGCTCAGGCGAGTCTGGTCGCCCAGGCCATTGTATCCGTAATCGGTATTGAGATTCTTCGGATCGGTAACTCGCACCAGGCGATCTTGCGTATCGTACTTGAACTCGGTCTGGGCGTTGATCCCGCCGACGTCCTGCAATGTCTTCGCCAGTCGTCCCAATGGGTCATGATCACTATCGGTCTTGTGACCGAGCGCATCGGTCTCCACATCGCCATTACCACCAGCATCATAGGTGTAACCCGTCGGATGGCCTTCGGCGGTCTTGGCCGTTTTAAGCTGGCCGAGTTGGTTATAAATTCGCGACAGCGTCCGCTTGAGCGTACCGTTCGAGTCCTGGGTGTCTTCCTTGGTCCGAGCACCCTCCGCATTGAGCGTGTAGTGAATCCGATTGCCCGCCATGTCGAAAATATCGGTCAGACGATGCGCAGCGTCGTACTCGTAACGAATGTACGAGTTGTCGGGCTGGATCACCTTCTTTACTTGACCGATCAGGTCGTATTCGTAACGGGTGATCGCGTCATCCGTTTCGGAATTCGGATCGGAGCCGCGGACCTTGCGCGCGGACAACCAACCTCGAGGCGTGTATTCGAGGTCGGTCACTACGCCGTTGGGGTCTTTGCTGGAAAGAGCCCGGCCAGCCGAATCGTAGCGAAGATATTCCACCACTTGACCTAAGGGGTTGATGACTTTCCACAGGTCGCCCTTTCGGTATGCGCAATCTGCGGGCGTCGCCGCGCATGCCGCGTCGTCGCTGGCGTAATAGGTGTAAGTAGTCACATCCGCGACATCGGTGCGTGGACCGTCGAGGGATTTGATCAATCCCACCAGCGGACAGGTGCCCGCCGTCACGTCGGCATCCTCGCAGTAAGTCTTGGTAGACGTACGGACTTCGTTGGACACAGGATCGATCTGCGTCGATGTTAAAACCTGGCCGCGACCGTTGTAGCTCCACTGAGACTTGGCCACCAACGCGTTCGCACTATCCAGCACTCGCCGCTCGGTCGGATTCGCGAAACCGGGGCTCCAGTCGGTTTGAATCGTC
Source organism: Lysobacter sp. K5869 (assembly GCF_018847975.1). NCBI lineage: Bacteria > Pseudomonadati > Pseudomonadota > Gammaproteobacteria > Lysobacterales > Lysobacteraceae > Lysobacter > Lysobacter sp. K5869. The sequence continues at coordinate 5,566,279 of NZ_CP072597.1, forward strand.
CTGGTGAGGGCGGTAGCTCCTCCTCCCGCTGCCAAACCTTCCTTGCGGCTGATTTCGTGGAACGGATTGTATTGATAGTCGGTACGGGCGCCGCTCGGAGCGATGCTCCAATCGCGACGGTAATTCGACCAGCTCGAGGAAGCCGTGCCCGCTGAAGATCCGTCGGTGGTGACGAACGCAATATTGGTCGGTTGCCGGAATGCTTGCGTCGAGAAAACGTAGTTCTTGGTCGCTCCGTTGGGCAGCGTCACGCTCGCGGTGGTGGAACCGGTGTAGGTCAGCGTGACCTTCCCGGTGCCGCCAGCATGCTCGCTGATGACCACGCGCCCCATTTCGTCGTACGAATAACTCGCGTAACGCTGCCCGTTTTCGTCCAGGACGCCGGTCAGATAATTCGGGTAACTTCCAGCAACGCAGCCGGCGACGTTGCCGCCGCTTGCGGTCTTGCATAGGTAGTTCGGTTCCGCATAGAGATACTCCATGCCCTCGCCGGCCGCCGCGCCGCCTTTGCTCGCGTGCGTCAGGCGCCCCTGGCCATCGTAAACATACTCGACCAGAACGGCGCCATCGGCCGAAATACGCGAAACGCGCGCGCCACTGTCGCCAGGCTTGGGCGGGAAAGCCGCGATGTAATCGAAGACCAGCGAGCGCCCCGTGGAACTGCGCACTGAGCGCAAATCGCCTTCCGACAGGCAAACCGCCGCCTGGACATCGCTCTGGCTGCAATATTGGAGCGTGAAGATCCTGCCGCCGCGATCGAACGCCGACAAACGGCCGCTCTCGTTGAACCAGGAAAGCCCCCGATCGCTCGTCGAAATGCGCCAACGGCCGCGCACGGCCGCGACATCATCCGGCTCCTTGACGATCACCACGCCGGTGCGATTGTTGGAGCCATAGGACGAGCTCGCCGCGTCCCAGCGTGGCGATTCGTAATAGCCGTCCGAGCGAATCCAGGTATTGGGCGATCCATCCGCCATCACCAACCGGGCGGAGAACGAGTGCGCCCAGCTGTCCGTCATGCCCGACTGCAGGGGCATATCGGCGATCGAGTTGTAGGAGCGCGAGAACGCCTCGCCTTCCCAATCGAAATCCGTCTCTCGGTATTCCTTGTTGCCGGTCGACGCTACCGCCGGATTTCCGTCCTTGCAGCAGGAGTCGTATTGCTCCGACTTCCAGTAGATTTCCCCCTGGGCTCCATTCGTGCACGCCTGCGTCCACACGACCCCGGGGTTGGGGTAGGCGGAGGTGAACAAATCGGGACACTTGTACCAATCGGTACGATAAACTTTCCAAGTATGGCTCAAGGTTCCAAAATCGACCGTAAAAGTCCGCAACGGAGTTGGCTGACTGGCCGGCGATCGATTCACGCTGAGATACTGATAATACGGCGTCCAACCGCTGATCGGACTGCTGTCGTAGGCTCCGAGATAATATGTCGAAGTGATATTGGAGCCCTGATAGTAGAGCTTGATGTCGTCCGACAGCTTCGCCTCGTCGTCGCAGCGGGTTTCGTTCTTGGGCGTTTTCACGCCGTTGCTGGCGCAACCGCGTCCGGTACCAAAAGGATTGTCGGCCGAGTAAAAGTCGCCCAGGAAGTTGGGGGCTCGGCGCTTGACTTCATACTTGTAGGTGAAATTTCCGCCACCGGATTGCTTGGAGCTGACCACTTCCAGAAGGGCATTGCCTATCGGCGTCGCGGGCTCAGTGCGGATGTACTGCTCAGCTTCGCCCAAGGTCTTGAAGCAGGCCGTTTGCTGTGCCGGCATGTAGCGATTGGCGCAGTAACGATCAGCCGCCCGCGCCGCCTGGGGCCACATCGCCCATACCAGGATCAGCAAGAACGCAGCGAAGAGGCGCGAGAGGGAGTTGGTGGCCATTACCGTCATCCGATGAAGAGTGCCGCCGCCGGCGGCAGAACGTCCGTGACCCCGCTACCCCGCCGACGGGTTCATCGGGGCGGCGTCGATCAGATCGAAGCGCGAAGACTTACGCCAGGGATGATCCCAGCTTCCCTTCGGCCGTTTCAAGACAGAGAAATTGCATATTACAAATAGGCAAACTTTTGTGCCGTTCGCTTCTTGCCGGTTGCCTACAGTGTGAGCAAACAGCTGGGGCGACAGCGCACCAGCCTTGCGCCACGGGCAGTTCGCCGACGCCAGCCGCTGCGCTCTCAGCCGCGTCGCAGTAACCGTCGCATCCTACATCCGCGCCCTCACCGCCCAATCGCTACGACCCCACAAACGAAAGAACCGGCTCGCGCCGGTTCCTTCTGATGCTTCCGATGAAACCACCGACCGCAATCACCGCACCTCGGCCACTTCCACCCCATCCAACCCCTGCGACAAGGTCCGCGCGTCGCCGCCCTGGGCCAGCTTGATGCGCAGGCGCACTTCGTTCTGCGAGTCCGCATAACGCAGCGCGTCTTCGTAGCTGATCTCGCCGCCCTGGTAGAGCTCGAACAACGCCTGATCGAAGGTCTTCATGCCGAGCTGGGTCGATTCCTTCATCAGCTCCTTGAGCTTGTGGATCTCGCCGTCGCGGATGTAGTCCTGCGCCAGCGGGGTGCCGAGCAGGATTTCCATCGCCACGCGGCGGCCCTTGCCGTCGGGGGTCGGGATCAGCTGCTGGGCGACCACGCCCTTGAGGTTCAGCGACAAGTCCATCAGCAACTGCAGGCGGCGGTCTTCCGGGAAGAAGTTGATGATGCGGTCCATCGCCTGGTTGGCGTTGTTGGCGTGCAGCGTGCACAGCACCAGGTGGCCGGTTTCGGCGAAGGCGATGGCGTGGTCCATGCCTTCGCGGGTGCGCACCTCGCCGATCATGATCACGTCCGGCGCCTGACGCAGGGTGTTCTTGAGCGCGGCTTCCCAGCTGTCGGTGTCGATGCCGACTTCGCGCTGGGTGATGATGCAGCCCTCGTGGCGGTGCACGAATTCGATCGGGTCTTCGATGGTGATGATGTGGCCGGTCGAGTTCTGGTTGCGGTAACCGATCATCGCCGCCAGCGAGGTCGACTTACCGGTGCCGGTGGCGCCGACGAAGATGATGATGCCGCGCTTGGTCATCGCCAGCGTCTTGATGATCGGCGGCAGGTTCAGCTCTTCGACGGTCGGAATCTTGGTCTCGATCCGGCGCAGCACCATGCCGACCTGATTGCGCTGGTAGAAGCAGCTCACGCGGAAGCGGCCGACGCCGGTGACGCCGATGGCGAAGTTGCACTCGTGGGTCTTCTCGAACTCCTCGCGCTGCTGAGGGTTCATCACGTTGAGCACGAGGTCGCGGCTCTGCTGCGGGGTCAGCGGGTTCTGCGTGATCGGGGCGATCTTGCCGTGCACCTTCATCGACGGCGGCATGCCGGCGGTGATGAACAAGTCGGAGGCGCGCTGGTGCGCCATCAGCTTGAGGAAGGAGGTGAAGTCGATCGCGCCGGGGGCGGTGGTCGGGTTGGGCGGGGCGGGAGTGTTCATACGGCTACCTCCTCGGGAGGTCGATTACGGCGGCGAGGGCCGCCGGGGGGATGTGGCGCTCGCGGCTGCGCGCGACGTCGGAGGGGCGGCGCGGCTGGCGCGCCGCCGGGCGGGCGTCATTCGAACAGACGCTTGTCCTTGGCGTATTCCTTGGCCTGCGGGCGCAGGATCAGGCCGCGCTTGACCAGATCTTGCAGGTGCTGGTCCAGGGTCATCATGCCGTGGCCCTGGCCGGTCTGGATCGCCGAGTACATCTGCGCGACCTTGTCCTCGCGGATGAGGTTACGGATCGCGGGGATGCCGACCATGATTTCCCAGGCCGCGGTACGGCCGCCGCCGACCTTCTTGAGCAGCGCCTGCGAGATCACCGCGCGCAGCGATTCCGACAGCATCGAGCGCACCATCGGCTTTTCGCCGGCGGGGAACACGTCGATGATGCGGTCGACCGTCTTGGCCGCCGAGGAGGTGTGCAGGGTGCCGAACACCAAGTGGCCGGTTTCCGCGGCGGTCAGCGCCAGGCGGATGGTTTCCAGGTCGCGCAACTCGCCCACGAGGATGTAGTCGGGGTCTTCGCGCAGCGCCGAGCGCAGGGCCTCGTTGAACCCGTGCGTGTCGCGGTGGACTTCGCGCTGGTTGATCAGGCACTTCTGCGAGGTGTGCACGAACTCGATCGGGTCTTCGACCGAGAGGATGTGCGCGTACTCGTTCTTGTTGATGTGGTCGATCATCGCCGCGAGCGTGGTCGACTTGCCCGAACCGGTCGGCCCGGTCACCAGGATCAGGCCCTGCGGCTGTTCGATCAGCTGGCGGAAGATCGGCGGGCAGCCCAGATCCTCGAGGGTCAGCACCTCGGAGGGAATGGTACGGAACACCGCGCCGGCGCCGCGGTTCTGGTTGAAGGCGTTGACGCGGAAACGCGCCAGCCCCGGGATCTCGAAGGAGAAATCGACTTCCAGGAACTCTTCGAAGTCGCGCCGCTGCTTGTCCGACATGATGTCGTACACCAGGGCGTGCACCTGCTTGTGGTCCAGGGCCGGGATGTTGATCCGGCGCACGTCGCCGTCGACCCGGATCATCGGCGGCAGGCCGGCCGAAAGATGCAAGTCGGATGCTTTGTTCTTTACCGAAAACGCCAGAAGTTCGGCGATATCCATGCGTGCTCCCCGCACTGCGCTTGGACCCGGTTCGCGGGTCCTACAAAAAGGGTCCGAACCACCGGCCGCGAGGCCTCGGACGCCACTTCAAAAGCTGGAACCCAACCACCCCTAAGAGGCAGTATAGCCCCGCGAAGGCTAACCGGTGTGCTCGGTTCGCCCACCCTTTCTCACAGGATTTCCCCACGTGCACGAGCACGTACTTCACGACATCTTGCAACAGTTGCGCCGCGCGGCGCATGACGCCGGCAGGCCGGTTCCTCGATTGCTTGCGGTCAGTAAGACCCAGGATGAGACCGCGGTCGCGGAACTGGCGCTGCAGGGCCAGGACGCGTTCGGCGAGAACTACGTTCAGGAGGCCGCGGCCAAGCGCGCGGCGATGGCCGCCACCGCCGCGGCCGGACGGGCGCTGGAGTGGCACCTGATCGGCCACCTGCAATCGAACAAGGCCGCCGAGGCGGCGGCGCTGTTCGACTGGGTCCACACCCTCGACCGGCCCAAGCTGGTCGCCGCGCTGGCCCGGCATCGCGCCGGGGCGCCGCTGAACGTGCTGATCCAGGTCAACATCGACGACGAGGACAGCAAGCACGGCTGCCGCCCCGAGGACGCACCGGCGCTGGCCGCGGCCATCGCCGCCGAACCGGCGCTGCGCCTGCGCGGGCTGATGGTGATCCCGACCCCACACCCGGACCCGGAACAGCGCCGGCCGTCGTTCCGCCGCGCCAAGGCGCTGTTCGACGCCCTCGCCGCCGAGCATCCGGGCCTGGACACCTTGTCGATGGGCATGAGCGACGACTTCGCCATCGCCGTCGCCGAAGGCGCCACCCTGGTGCGGATCGGCACCGCGTTGTTCGGCGCGCGGCCGCGCAAGGCCGCGGCGCCGTGAGCCGCGGCCGGATAGTCTTCCCCGGCAATCCCTGGCCCGAGGGCCACGCCGTGGAAACCTTCGAGTGGACCGCGCGGGTCGAGGACGGCGAGGTCTGGTTCGATCTGCATCTGGTCAGCGCCGCGTACTACGCCGAGCGCGACATCGAAGAGGACCCGGACGCGCCCGAGGACGACAGCTGGAAGGCGCCGGGCGTCTGGGGCAACTACCACCGCTGCACGCTGTCCTCGACCTTCTGGGGCGAGCGCGGCGGCTTCCGGGTCGGCCCGCCGGCGCAAGTCGCCGCCGCCGCGCTGGACGGCGCCGAGTTCGCGCTCGATCCGGTCGAGGACGAGATCGAGGACGGCGAAGACCTCGCCTTCGGCCTGTACCTGCTCGGCCACGACAGCGCGGTCGATCACCGCATCCGCTTCGTCCGCCGCGGCGACAGCGAGCGCTTCGATATCCTGTGGAGCGGGCGGATCGCGCTGACCTACGTCGGCCGCTATCGGCCCGACTACCGGTTCGAGGCCCGCATCGACGACGTCCCGATGCCGGTCTTGCCGGCGCTCTGAATCTCTTTCCTGGTCCCGATTCCATGCCCAACGCCAACACCGCTCCGCCTTCCGCCCCCACCCTCGCCTTCGTCGGCGGCGGCAACATGGCCCGCAGCCTGATCGGCGGCTTGATCGCGCGCGGCGCCGAACCTTCGCGCCTGCGCGTGGCCGAGCCGGTGCCCGCACTGCGCGAGGCGCTGGCGCGCGACTTCGGCGTGCCGGTGTTCGAGCGCGGCGAACAGGCGGTGGAAGGCGCCGACGTGTGGTTGCTGGCGGTCAAGCCGCAGGTGATGCGCGAGGTCTGCGGCGCGCTCGCCGCGCAGGCCCGCGCGCAGGCGCCGCTGGCGATTTCCATCGCCGCCGGCATCACCGCCGGCCAGCTCGACCGCTGGCTCGGCGGCGGCGCGGCGGTGGTGCGGGCGATGCCCAACACCCCGGCCCTGCTCGGCGCCGGCATCACCGGGCTGTACGCCAACGAGGCCGCGCGGCCGCGCTTCGCGCAAGCGGCCGAGCTGCTGTCGGCGGTCGGCCCGACCGTGCGCATCGACGACGAAGCGCAGATGGACGCGGTCACCGCGGTGTCCGGCAGCGGTCCGGCTTATGTGTTCTTGCTTGCCGAAGCGATGCAACAAGCCGGCGAAGCGCAAGGACTCAGCGCCGAGGCGGCGCGCGCGCTGGTCACCCAAACCCTGCTCGGCGCGGCGACCATGCTGCAGGCCAGCGAAGAGCCGGCGGCGACGCTGCGCGCGCGGGTCACCTCGCCCAACGGCACCACCCAGGCCGCGGTGGAAACCTTCGAGGCCGGCGGTTTCCGCGGTTTGGTCGACCGCGCCATCGCCGCGGCCACCGAGCGCGGCCGGCAGTTGTCGGCGGCGAACGAATGAGCCGCCTCGCCATCGGCGCGATCGCGCTGGCGCTGCTGGCCGGCTGCGGGCGCGAGGCGTCGGTGCCGCCGGCGCAGGGCAATGCGGCCGGCAGCGAGACGGTCAGGATCGGCGCGGTGGCGATGCACGCCACCGCGGTGCAGACCGACAAACTGCCCGAGCAAGTGGTGCGCCGCTACGGCGCGCCGCGCGATGCGCGCACCGTGCTGCTGGTGATGTCGCTGCGTCAGGGCGAAGAGGCCGATGCCAAGGCGCTGACTGCGCAACGGGCCGAAGCGACGGTCACCGATCTGCTCGGCCGCAAGCAGACGCTGACGCTGCGCGAAGTGCGCGACGGCGATCTGGTCGATTATGTCGGCACCGCGCAGGTGTCGCCGCCGGATACGCTGCGGTTCGAGGTGACGATGGTCGGCCCGAACGGGCGCCATTCGATGAAGTTCAATCGCGATTTTTTCTGAGCGCGGACCCTTCTGAGCGCGAATCCGCCGTCGCGCCGAAAGCGCGGCGGCGGCGCAAGCGGCTCGGCCATCGCTCGAATCGGAATCCCGGCGCGAAAATCGGCCCGGAACCGGCGCCGCCTCACTGCCCCGGCAACCCGCCGTTGCGCGCCAACGCATCCACCCGCCGCCGTTCGTTCGGATCGAACGGCGCCAGCAGCGCATCCAGCCGCTGCCGCCGCTGGCTCTGGCTGAGCCCGTTGTCGGCCAGCACGCGCTGACGCTGCGCGGCGTAGCTGCGCAGACGCAGTTGCCACTGCGCGCGGCGTCGATCGAGTTCGCCCAAGCGCTGCGCCGCCTCGGCGCCGAACTGGGCTTCGCGCTGCGCGTAACGCGCCGCGGGCGCGGCGCCGTCGCGGTCGAAACGGCGGCTCTGCTCGACCGCGTCGTTCAACTGCGCGCTGCCCTGCAGCGCCGGCTCGGCCGCCGCGTCGCGCTGCAAGCGCGCAGCGAGCGCCGCGCGTTCGGCCGGATCGCGCTCGGCCAGCAGCGCGCCGCGCAATTGGCCGCGCCGGCGCGCTTGTTCGTAATCGGATTCCTCCTGCGCGTAGAACGCCTGCGCCAAGGCCTCGCCCAAGCGCTCGCGACGCAGCGCGCGCACGCGCTCGAACGCGGCCTCGGCGCCGCCCGCGCCTTGCGCGAGCGCGACCGAATCGCGTTCCAGCGCCACATAGGCGTCGTACCACGCCAGCACCGTCGCCAGCGCCGTCGGCGTGAGTTGCGCGTGCAGATGCGATGCGAGCGCGGAGCGGATCGCCTCGGGCGAGCGCTCGCCGCCGCGGGCGAGGAAGTAGTCGAACAAACGGCGCAGTTCGCGGTCGGCGCGCGGGCGGCCGAGCGCATCCAAGCTCGCCGCGCCGTCGACGCCGGTATCGCGCAAGGAATCTCGCGGCTCGACCTCCGCCGGCGCCGCGTCGGGCGCGGGCCCGCCTTCGGGATCGACCAGCTTGCCGCCGGCGCCGCTGCTGACCACCGGCGCCGCCGACAACAGCAGCGGCCGTTCCAGCACGCCGCCGACGGCGAACACCGCGGCGATGGCGAGCACCGCCACCGCCGCCATCGCCAAGCCCAGCGCGGTATCGCGCATGCTTACAGCCCCGCGTTCTTGAGCCGGTTGAGGTGCGCGCGGTAGACGCTGGTCGGGTTGGCGCTGAACACGCCGCGCAGGCCGGCGATCTGGTTGACCTCGTCGAGGTGGTTCCACTCGTAATCGTCGCGGATCACCTGGCCCCAGTGGTTCGAGCAGCGGCCGACCAGGCCGTCGTTGGCTTCGCCGCCGAACAACAGGCCGCCGGCGATCATCGCCGGGTCGGAGGCGTCGAGCCAGTTGGTGGAGTTGGACACGCCGCCGAACGAGTAATAACGCACGCCGCCCGCCGACGCCGCGCCGCTGCCGCAGGTCGTGGTCGGCTTGCCCTGCGGATAGCGCGCGTTGAAGCGCGCCGCGCCGGCGCTGTCGAGCGCCTTGAGCGCGGCCAGCGAATCCTGCGGCGACTGTCCGCCCGACAGCGCGCCGATCAGCGAGGAGAACGCATTCACGAACGAGGCGACCAAGGGCCGCAGCGGCGAACCGTCGGGCAGCACCGCGCCGACGAAATCGGCGACCTTGCTGCCGGCGTGGGGCGAACCGATCGAGGTCATCGAGGCGACCAGATCCGGCCGCACCGCCGCGACATAGCGCGCGGTCGGCCCGCCCTGGCTATGGCCGACCAGATTGAATTTGGTGTAGCCGTGCAGCGCCTGCAGGGTTTCCAGTTGCTCGATCAACTGCTCGCCGCGCACTTCGTTGGAATTGGCCGCCGACACTTGCGCGACATAGACCTGCGCGCCGCCGGAGCGCAGCGCCTGCGGGATGCCGAACCAGTAGTCGTATACGCCGCCGATGGCGTCGAAGCCGAACAAGCCGTGCACCAGCACCACCGGGTAGCGGGTCTTGGTGTAGTCGTCGGCGCTGGCCGGGAACGCGGCGGCGATCAGCAGCACGGCGAACAGCACGGGCGCGCCGAACAGGCGGCGCAGCTTGAGTCGCGACATGGTCCCCTCCACGGGACGCGCCGGCGGCGCGCCGACGCCTCGACTGTACGAATGGGTATGGCGGGCACACGCCGCGCTGCAGCATGGCGCGGGGAAATGTGAACTGGACGGGGGAAACGGCGGCGCGGGCGTGGGGGAAATGTTGCGCTGCATCGTGGGTTGCGCGGCAGGCGGGGTGTCTCGGTCGCGGCTCACGCCGCTCCCACGCAGGGAATCGCACCCGCATGGGCTCCCTGTAGGAGCGGCGCAAGCCGCGACCGCGCCACCGCAACCACGACGCCACCGCCCCGCCCCCACATCGCCGACAATGACGCCCCCGCTGTCGACTACCGCACCCATGGGCCCGCAACGCATCGTCTGCCTCACCGAGGAACCCACCGAAACCCTGTACCTGCTCGGCGAGCAGGACCGCATCGTCGGCATCAGCGGCTTCACCGTGCGGCCGCCGCAAGCGCGCAAGGAAAAGCCCAAGGTCAGCGCCTTCACCAGCGCCAAGATCGGCGAGATCCTCAAGCTCCGGCCCGATTTCGTGGTCGGCTTCTCCGACATCCAGGCCGAGATCGCCAGCGAGTTGATCAAGCACGGCGTCGAGGTGTGGATCAGCAATCACCGCAGCGTCGAGGGCATCGTCGATTACGTGCGCCGGCTCGGCGCGCTGGTCGGCGCGGGCGAACGCGCGAACGCGCTGGCCGGCGAGCTGGAACGCCACCTCGACGCCGCGCGCGAACGCGCCGCGCGCCTGCCGCGGCGGCCCAAGGTGTATTTCGAGGAATGGGACAGCCCGCAGATCACCGGCATCCGCTGGGTCTCCGAGTTGGTCGGCATCGCCGGCGGCGACGACGTGTTCCCCGAACACGCGGCGATGCCGCTGGCGCGCGACCGCATCCTGGCCGATCCGCTCGAAGCCGCGCGGCGCGCGCCGGAGTTGATCCTCGGCAGTTGGTGCGGCAAGAAGTTCCGCCCCGAGCAAGTGGCCGCGCGCGAGGGTTGGAGCGAGGTGCCGGCGGTGCGCGACGGCGAACTGCATGAGGTGAAGTCGCCGATCATCCTGCAGCCGGGGCCGGCGGCGCTGACGGCGGGCGTGGACGAGTTGAGCCGGATCATCGAAGGGTGGGCGCGGCGGCGGGCGGGGTGAGGTGGGGTCCGTCGTAGTTGCGTTGTCGCGGTCGCGGCTCGCGCCGCTCCTACAGGGGCTGCCTGTAGGAGCGGCGCGAGCCGCGACCGCGAATCCTCAACCACGACGCTACGCACGAAGACTCGTGCGGCTTCAGTCCCGTTCGCCCAACACGCGCCGGAAATACACGACGCGCTCGGTCTCCTCGAACCCGCAGGCTTCATGCGCGCGCTGCGAATCGACGTTGTCGAGCAACGCGTCCGACGCCAGTTCGCGGCATCCGCGCCCGCGTCCCCACGCCTCCACCGCCGCGATCAACGCGCGGCCGACGCCTTGCCCGCGCCGCTCCGGCGCCACGTACCAGCCTTCCAAAAACGCCACCGGCGAAGTCTGCGTGCCGTTCACGTAATCGCTGCGCAAACTCGCTTCGGCGAAACCGCACACGCCTTCGCCGTCCTCGGCCACGAACGCGGCCAGGCGCGGGTCTTCGAACCAATCGTCGAGCTCATCGGCCAGATCGGCGAGACGCTGATCCGGCCACAGCCGCGCGCGCAAACCCGCCCAGCCGGCGCGGTCGCCGGCCTCGGCCGCGCGCACGCGCCAGGGCGGATTCACGGATACAGCATCCGCTTGCTCCACTCGCCGGCGCG